>CAYRJR010000187.1:0-5370 GCA_964424655.1 uncultured Chitinophagaceae bacterium | reverse complement strand
AGTAAAGGACGGCTGCGCATGATGCTGTCTGCAGCAATCCATTTTTTTAGCCTTAGACGGAGCTGTGCATACCGGATAGCACCACGTCCCCAAAGACTATCCGTGTTTCCGGCAATATCAATTCGTGCATCAGATAATTTGAGTGACTTCAAATCAGCCATGGCAAATGCCTGCACAGGCTCACGAATATCTCCGGCATCCAGATCCTGCAATCGAACGGCACAAGAAAATGCATCCTTTGGACTGTTGAGCCGAAAGCGGACCAGGGCTACAAACTGAGCACGGTAAGCAAAATTTCCCCGGATGTTCATCCAACATTCAGGCTGCCTGGCAAGGACAGCAGGAATATTACTGAGGTTAAAAAAATTACCCCGCAGATAACTGAATGAAAGGTCGCCTGTAGCGCCGGTCAGGGCATTGGCTTCACTATAATCCAGGGAACCATCCCACACCTGCAACTGGGAAATATGCAGGGGTATCCTGAGCTTCTTTAGCCAGTGCTGCGGAAAAAAACTGACTGAGCTATCCGGATTGGGCGGCGGACGCTTGTTGAGAAAGCAAGTGACTTGAGGCGTATCCAGCGTAAGCTGGTCAGCAAGCAGTGCATGTTCCCGGCTGAGCAGGCGTTTCCATTGAAGTCCCTCCAGCTTCAGGCCAGGCAACGTCAGGCCAATGATGGTCTTTCGATGACCCAGACGGGCATACAGCGAATCCGCCGGCATGACAGGCTCCATTCTTAAATCCTGAATGGCAAGAGATTCTTTACGGGAATTGAATTGCAGGCTGCCTATAAAGTAGCGATAAACAGCTTCCGAGCTGCTGAACGAAATATTGTCCAGATGCAACTGCACTTGCCTTGCTGCAAAAATGCTGTTGGAGTCAAAGGCACGCTGCGGATGGAAATCCCAGTCATAGGCATTGATTTCGCCACCCTGGCTTTGCCAGACAAAACCATCGGCCCCATAACTATATCGCAGGTCGAAATGAGGGTTTGTGATATAAATATGCTTTGCAAAAACCCGGTTGATCATCGGCACATAACCTGCCCGCATCTGCCTGATTCGCCCCCAGCCAGGCATGAGCTGAACCCGGATTTCCGGGTCGAAAAATTCAACTTGTTTACAGCCCAGCTCCCGCTCATTTTTCAGGTCGCGCCAATGCACACCACGAATGCTGGCTTCGGGCACGGTCACATCCAGAATCACTCTGGGTGGCCGCCCTTCGGCACGCAGGTGTTGCACCTTGTCCAAATTCACACGCATGCGCAGTCCGGTAACCGTTACAACGCGCGTCAGGATATTCACGTCAATATCCTGCACCGTGATATCATAAAGCGAATCTGTGGCTTTGGCAGCAAGTGCGGGCAAGTGTGCAAAAACAAGCCGCTTGTAATAAGAAGAAACGAAAGCGCCGACTGCTACATAAATCATCGCCAGCGCAAGCAGGCTCCACATGGCCCGGTGCAACCATAGCTTTCGGCGGGATTTGGACGACATGAAGCTGAATGGCCCAAGGTAAAGGATTTGATGCGGGATACACAAAGCCGGCAAGAGCCTTTGCTATCCTCATCACACTCGCTAATGGAACAAATCTTCCCTACTTCTGGGTCGTAACGCTTCCAGCCATTGAAAGCGGCTCAGGCGCATGGCAGGCAGAGACACCTTACTCAGCGGGCTCATCTTCTGCTTCACTTCCTGCTCATACACAATACGGCTGATGTTGCCATCCCTGAAAAACACCTTCATCCGCTCGCTCTCCGCCTGATTGATGCCGAGGTATGCCTCATGATCGTCTTTGGCGAAATAAATACTCTGTGCAGCCGGGAAAACGACCATGTGGTCAATCTTGTTTTTCTTGAAATAGGCATTCAAAGTCTTGCCTTGCACCTGGTCAAAAAGGTTCGCTTTATCCGGGCCGCTTCGCGACACTAATAAGGCATTTCCCGGCACGAATAGTCGGTGAATCCGGCTACTGTCGAAGTAGAGCAATAACGTATCTCCGGTGATTTGGCTGCGCCGGCTCCAGGCTGCCGGATTACCCATCATTTTCATCACAGAATCGCGTGGCAGATATGTGATGCTGTCGCAAATGCCTTGCAGCGAATCACTCCAGATGCGCACATGATGGAAGCCGATGAAATAGCGCGGCGCTGTAGAATCAACAGGAGGTTTTGAATTCACCGTCTCTTGCATCAACTTCTTTTTTTCACTCTTCGCAGGCCTGCTGCGTGCCGGCTTCATCAGGCTCGTATCTAAAGCAGGCCTGGTCGTTGCCCATTGAGGGGCCGAGAAAAAAGTATCTGCAGCGATGTAGAGTGTATCTTTTTCGCGGGCATTCCTAAGTACAGGTTTGTTGCGGGCAAACAACCTTTTTGAAATATCGTTGTAAGAAGCATAGCCGCTCCAAAGTGTGCTGTGGTTTTGCGTGTCAATCGCCACCACATTGCCCCGGGCGATGCCCCAACCACTCGGCTTATCATAGTCTAATGTGTCGGCCTCAATAAACTGAGAGCCATTCCGGATGGAAGAGCGGGACAGAAAATGGGCAATTTGTTGCCTGCTGTCATAGCTGCCATTGCTGCTGCGCAATTCGCTCTTTTCGTTTGTCACCACACTGGGGGCAAAGAAGCGAACCAGCTTAGTGGCGGTGTTGTAGCCGAGGTCTTCAGAACGGACATTGTAACTGGGGTCTGTGATATACACTTCGCCTGTAAAGCGGGCCTCATGTGTGTTCAGGTTATAGCTGCCTTCATTGCTGCTGACGGTTGTGGTGTCATTCTGGAGTGTGCCGCCATTGTTATACACGCCGGTTTTCGTACCCACATCATAGGTCAGCTCTTCACTCCAGAGTTGGCTTTTCCCATCCGTCAATGCCACATTTCCTTTCATGAAAGCCAGCTTCGTGTTGCCTGTATAGTGCAGGTAATCGCTGCTAGCCTCTGTGCCGCCCGGCTGTGTGATGTGCACATTCCCGAATGCTTCCAGATTATTGCTGCGCAAATTGAGGTATGCACTATCGCAACGCATGAGGGTATTGCCCTGTTGAAGCACCACACTATCTATCAGTTTTTGAATGCTACCTGAGTCAGTCGAGAGGCCCTGAAAACTGCGGGCAAATAAGATGTTGACCATTCGGGTATTGGCCGTGTCTGCCGGGGCCGCAGCAGCCGGCAGGCCGCATACGGCAACAAACTGGCATAGCCAGAACAGGAGCAAACAGATCCAATGCAAGCGGCGGGGGGAGGTCAAGGTGCGCAAAGGCATTTAGAGGGTGGCAAAGATAGCCGGGCGCTTGCGGCAGTCGTCCTATAGGTATCGTACCAGGCTCATGCTACAGGAAGCTGCACCATTCAATCTTAATGGCGATCACGATTCTTTCTTCCAAAAATCGTGAGGTTGATATAGCGGCTGGGATGGGCTTTGAGGTCTGCGGAAAGTCTTCCCAATTCTGCCACAGTATTGTTCAGATTGTGGTAGAGCGCGGTGTCATTCACCAGCAGGCCCAGGCTGCCCTGACTACCGTTCATCTTGTTTGCTATGAGCTGCAGGCTCGCCGCCAGGCTGTCCACATGTTCGATAGTTTGCCTGAGTGGTGCTGCCGCCAGTTGGTCTGTCGTCTTACGCAGATTGCCGAGGGTCTGATTTAGATTGTCGCTGTTGCGAGCCAGGGTGCCGGTAAACTTTTCTGCATTGTCTATAGCATGGCCCAGCGTCATGCTCTTACCATTCAGTTGCTGGCTGATGCGATTGAAATTATCCATAGTCTGATGCAGCGCAGTAACACTCATCTGAAGCTCTGTGCGGGTGCGGGTATTCAGGATGTCGTTGACACTACGCAGCACCGAATCCACATTATTGACCACCTGACGCAGGTCTTGTAGCAATGGGCTGGCTTGTGCACTGAGCTGGTCCACGATACCTCCTTCTACCGAAGAGGGCAGCTTCTCATCGTCTTCTACCAGCTCTGAGGCATTCCCCAATTCCAGCGAGATACCCTTAGTACCGAGCAGGTCCATGGATGTCAGTTTAGCGATAGTACCACGCGGCAACCGGGTGCGCTTGTTGATGCTAATGACCACTTCTATGGGCTTTTCCAGGCTCTCCTGATTGAGCAGGATGTCGCTCACCTTACCTACCTGTAGCCCTTTAATCTGTACAACAGCGGAGGGTTGCAGTCCCTGCACATTATCGTAGAACGCATGGTACTGATACTCGTTGGAAAAAAGACTGGAGCCTTTCAGGAAGTAGAGACCGGAAAAAAAGACCAGCACAGAAACTGCCACCAGCAGGCCTATGCGAACTTCCTTAGACATATGAAAAGACGAGGACACTTTGATGCGTAAATGTATCGGCAAAGGCAAAGCAAAAGATATGCATCATATCACATGGAGCGGCTGTCCGGCAATCAACTCGCTTCCGTTGAATTCAATTCGGGAGATATTGCCAAAACAGAAAAGAAGCTTCGTCCGGGATGTAAGTTTCTTTCATGAAAAAAGACCCAAAAACTGCATCAGATACAGCTTCCGGGTCTCATTATCCTGGAAAGGGTACAATCAGATTTTCCCGACCATGCCCTTAGGGTCCACCCACTCATCAAACTGGGCTTCGGTCATGTGCTCGAAGTCGAGGCCTTTGAGTTTGTACTCTAGGGCGGCCTGCTTGAGCGTGATGCCGCGCTGGTGGGCATCCTGTGCGATGGAGGCGGCATTGTAGTAGCCAATCTTCGGGTTGAGCGCGGTAACCAGCATGAGTGAATTGCTCACATGCTCGCGGATGTTTTTCTCAATCGGTTCGATGCCTACGGCGCACCGGTCGTTGAAGGACACACAGCCTTCGCCGATGAGGCGCGCGCTATGGAGGAAGTTGTAAATCATCATCGGCTTAAAGACGTTCAGTTCGAAGTGGCCGGTGGCACCGCCAATGTTGATAGCGACATCGTTGCCGAGCACCTGGGCGGCAATCATGGTGAGGGCCTCGCACTGCGTGGGGTTCACCTTGCCGGGCATGATGGACGAGCCGGGCTCGTTGTCCGGGATGTGCAGCTCTCCGATGCCAGCGCGGGGGCCGGAGCTCAGCATACGAATGTCGTTGGCGATTTTCATTAGGCTTACGGCAACCGTCTTCAGTGCGCCATGTGCTTCAACGATGGCATCGTGTGCAGCCAGGGATTCGAATTTGTTTTCGGCGGTTACAAAAGGCAGGCCTGTGAGTTCCGCAATCTTCTGAGCCACCTTCTGTGCGTAGCCATTAGGTGTGTTGATGCCAGTGCCTACGGCAGTTCCGCCCAGGGCCAGCTCACTGAGATGTGTCAATGAATTTTGAATAGTACGCAGTCCGTGGTCAAGTTGACTAACGTAGCCACTCAGTTCCT
>CAYRJR010000186.1:0-5388 GCA_964424655.1 uncultured Chitinophagaceae bacterium | reverse complement strand
AAGCGCCCAGCGGCGCTTCCGGCGTCAGGGCATGCAGCATGGCTTCGTGCAGCGAAGTGTAGTCGCGGCAATAGATGATAATGGGTGTATGGACGAACAGGCTCAGCTTTTCAGTAATCTTTTGCCGCAGGCTCAGAAAACCTTCGCTATGCGCTTCCCCGATGTTGGTGAAGATGCCGATGTCGGGATGAATGATGCGCTCCAAAGCTTCCATTTCTCCGGGTTGCGAAATGCCGGCTTCCAGGATGGCCAGCTCATCCTGCTCGCTGATGAGCCAGGCGGAAAGCGCCACACCGATTTGGGAGTTGTAGCTGCGCGGGCTGCGCATCAGGCGCCAGTCTTCGCTGAGTGCGGCATAGAGCCATTCTTTGACGATGGTCTTGCCGTTGGAGCCGGTGATGCCGATGACGGGAATGGAAAATTGTCTCCGGTGGTTTGCTGCTATTTGCTGTAGGGCCAGCAGCGTGTCTTTCACGAGGATGAAACCGGCTTCTGGAAATTGCTCCGTAGGCTGAGCTTCGCTGACGATGAACAGACGAACGCCATCCTCATAGGCCGTGCGGATATACTGATGCCCGTTGCGGCGGGGAGTGACGATGGCGAAGAAAGCTGTGTGAGCCGCTTCATTGATGTGGCGGCTGTCGGTTGCCAGCTCTTCAATGCTTGTTTCGATGGGTGTGCCCAGCCAGGCGCCGTGGCACCATTGCCTCAGGGTATCGGGGAGCTGCGCCATCGTGAAGCAATGAGTTTAGTGTTGGGGTTGCGGCAATGCCTGCACATTGACACCTTCCGGCTTTTCATCCACCATGAAAAATTCGTAGCCTCTGCGGAAGATTTTTTCAAAGTTGCTATAGGGTACCGTCACGGTGTCTGCGCCGCCATTGATGATGGCAAAAAAGCGGTCTGTACTGTAACGGTCGTCTATGCTTTCCGGATTGGGGTTTGTGGCAGCGGCCCGTTCGTTGAGCGGGAAGTAATACAGCAAAGCGGATTCGTGATAACCATTCCTGCCCTGCACATCCACACTGCCCAACTGTGGCATGGCGGCTACGCTGGAATCCAGGTGAGGAATATCTTCTAGAAACCCTTCGGAATAGACCTTGCTAAAAAGGGTCAGGTAGCTGCTGGCGCGCGACTGATTGAGGGGTGTTTCCAAATGAATGCTGGGATCGAGCTTCACCTGTAGTTTCCCATTTTCCTGAGTAAGCGTAAATGAGTTCAGCGGCTCCTGGGTATTATGGATGCTGATGCTCGTGATTTGGTCTGGAGCGATGCCAAACACAAGCCGGTCGCGCCAATAGCGCAAGGCAGGCGTGTAGCGTGGTGTGAGGTAGCCTTCGAAGCCAGGGATATTGACTACATAAGGGCGCTCGGAGCCTTCCATTAACATGGCAGTGCCGGAAAAATTGGGTAGTTCGCCGCCCACATAAAATGCCCGCATCAACCGGCCCTGGCGGTCATATACTTCCACCTTGATGCCTGCGCCGGCAATGTTGCGGATGATGCCTTCGCGCACATCATTAGGGGCTACGTGCAGGGGCTGTTGCTCGCGGAAGGTGTTGAGCAGATTGCGCAGTCGGCTTTCCAGCACAGGATATTTTCCATTGACCAGCCAACCCTTTTCTGTGCGTTGCACCAATACGCCTTTGCCGCTGCCATTTTCAGAAAGAAAGAGTTTCCCTATGGCACCGGTATCCCGGATGGTGAAGGCCGAGTCTGCAGAGCGGAAGAGTTGCCCGGACTTATCTGAAAACAAAAAGAACCAGACGCCAAAGCCTAATATCAGCAGAATGACGAGATAGAGAATGGTTTTGGACATGTAGATTCCTGAGTGAATTTTTTTGAAAAGCCAGCTACCATTTTAATGCAGGTGAAGCATAAGGACAGCTTAAGCTTTCGGTTTTTTGTCGGCTTCCTTCTGCTCATACCTGCGTTTTCGGAAGAAGATGAATGCAGAGGCAAAAATCAACACGAGGCCTAGTGGAATGGCCAGGTTGAGTACTTGCCATTTGGTGCGCTCGCGCTCCACTCTGCCGGCATCCAGCAGGCGCAGGCGAATGTCTTTGTTGCGGGCTTCCAGGATGCCGTTAGGGTCGGTGAGGTAATCAAGGCAGTTGAGCAGAAAAGCTTTGTTGGCATAGCGGGTATTGGTGTATTGCCAATAGCCCATTTCTTCCGGTCCGGTCTTTTGGTTTAGGCCATTGAGCATCATGTCGCCATCACCCACCACGATGATGGCGCCATTGGCACTATCGGCTATTGGCTTGAACGGTTGCTTGATGGAGTCCTTCAGAATCCTGAGGAAATCGGGCGGCAGTCTGTCCTGAAATGAAGAACTGAACCGCCCTTCCAGCAGAACGGCTACAGGCAGGTTGCCTTTATTGTACAGCTCTGGCCGGGGGGGGTAGCGCAGCATGCTCAGCGAAATCCGTGTCGGAGTCATGGTGGGTCTGCTGTATTTGGAAGAGGCCAGCAGCACCGTCTTTTTGATGTCCGGATTATCGAGTGTGTCTAAAGAAGACACATACATACCCATCACGCCATCCATATTGCGGACGATCGGATGCTGGGAAGTCGGGATGAAAACAGGCAGATAAAACCAGCGACGTAATTCGATTTGCGGCTGGTCTCCCATTTGGCCCACCACCACCGGTATCGGATTGCTCTGCAGGTCTTCTATCAAATCATTGTTCTCGCGAAGCCCCCATTTAAACAGCAAGTCGCCGAGGTTGAGGTCGAGACCTGTGGCTAAGAACTGTTCCCCGCTGAGGCTGTCCATAGAAGCATTGGCACCATCAAGAAACATCAGCAGATGGCCGCCATTCATCACATACTGATCCAGCTTGAATTTCTCTTTATCGTTGAAAGACTGGCTGGGCTTACAGATGATGGCAGCATCATATACGGATGGGATATGCGTGCCGGCATTCAGATCTACAGTATCCAAGTGATACAACTTTTGAATGTTGGACAGAGCATCATAAGTGCCCCAGCCCAAGGCTTCACCATTACCCATCAGGTAGGCGATGCGGGGCTTGTCGGGCCGCATCAGTCCATTGATGGCTGAGGCTAATTTGTATTCGAGCTGCGACTCTGAATAGTTCAGGATTTCGAGTGGGGAATAGCCCACATGACTCTCCAGCAACCGGACTGTGCTCTCCTTCCCTTTGTAATGAACAATCGCATAGGGGAATGCTAATTGCTCGCTGTATTTATCATCGCCGCTCTGGCGAATATTCACGGCATTGACTCCTTTGGCAGCCAGCTCCGTAAACACCTGATTCTTTTCCTTGTCGCTCTTGCCATCCAGCGGGTCGCGGAATTTGAACACAATCTTCCCGCCCGAAACATCCCGGAAACGTTGCAATTCTTCGCGCAGTGATTCCTGCAAACGCTGAAAGCCTGCCGGGAAATTTTTCCCTTTCAACAACACATCTACCACCACAAAGCCTTTGATGCTTTTCAACATCTTCTTCGTGGGGTTCGTAAGCGTAAATCGTTTCTCGCGCGTCAGGTCAAGACCAGTATGAAAATGAGATGCCAGCATATTGATGCAGATCAACAAGCCGAGCAGGATAATGACGCGGATGCCTGCCTGCCGGTTTTGTGCCTTCTTCTTACTGCTGGACATGGGGTGGATTCGAAATGCCGGTTGAAATAGAAACGAAATACACTCAGATAGCCCGACGGGCCAGCGCAATGCGAGTGAGCGCGATGAACAAGATGATAACGGAAAGGAAGTAGATGACGTCGCGGGAGTCTATCAGTCCCCGGCTGATAGAGCTGTAATGAAACTGCATCCCAATCATGCTGAGGTAATAGTCGGCACCGCCGCTGAGCGAAGGGATACGGCTCAAAGCTTCGAAGCCCATATAGAGCAGGAAGCAGGCACAGAGCGCTAATAGAAAGCTCACCACCTGATTGCCGGAAACAGAAGAACAGAAAATGCCAATAGCGGCAAAACCTGAAGCCAGGAAAAACAAACCGATGTAAGAACCAATAATGGCTCCACTATCTAAGGCAACCCCTTCGCTGGACAGGTTGGCTATGGAATAGACATACAGTAGGGTAGGGAGTAGGGCAAAGGCAATCAATGCCAGTGCAGCAAAGTATTTCCCCAGGATGATTTGCAGGTCGCTGAGTGGCTTGGTGAAGAGCCACTCAATAGTGCCAGAGCGCATCTCGTCTGCAAAAGAGCGCATGGTGACTGCGGGGATGAGCAGCATGAGCAGCAGCGGGGCCAGCTCAAAGAACTTGTCTAAAGAAGCATAGCCATAATCCAGAAAATTAGTCTCGGGCATGAGCCAGAGAAAGAGCCAGCAGGCTGCCAGAAACACGCCTATGGCTACATAGCCGATGATGGAGGAAAAGAAAGCGTTGACCTCGCGAATAAAGACGGGACGCATGTGGGGCCGCAAAAATAAGGGATAGCATCACCGCCCTGGAAGTCGGGTTGCGTTGCGGAAATATTAAAGCTGCCATATGGCATCCTGCTGCATGAATGGGCTTGCCCATTGCCTGGGCTTATTTTCGCCACTCGCATGAAGGCTTTGCTCTTACCGCTGAAGCGGCTGGCTTTGCAGGTGTTGCTGCTGCTTGCCCTCTATTTTCTGAGCAGGCTCTGTTTCACACTGCTGAACCACCATCAATTTGAAGGGCTCGGTTTTGAAGGCTTTTTCAGACTCGCCTTTTATGCCCTGCGCTATGATCTCTCGGCTATCTGCATGGTCAATGCGCTTTACTTTTTTCTGCTGCTGCTACCCTTGCCCTGGGCTTGGCAACGCATTCAGGAAATAGGCTGTAATGCCTTATTCATTGCCGGAAATAGTCTTGCATTTTTATTTGAAATATCTGACTGGGCCTATTTCCCATACAACTTCAAGCGAGCCACAGCGGATGTGCTGCAGATGGTGTCTCGTAAAGGTGATTTCTGGAGTCTCCTTCCGGATTACCTGCTTGAATTCTGGTATGTGCTGCTTGCCATTGCTGCCTTTATTTTTTTATTGATAAAAGGCAATGCCCGCATCCGGAAAATCAGTCCAACCTGCCTGCACACTGTACGTTCTGGAGGAAAGCTGGCCGTTTTCATTCTTGGGAAAATAGCCATGCTTGCTTTCGTGGCTGGGCTGACAATCATCGGCATTCGTGGCGGCCTGCAATACATCCCGATTGGCTTGCGCAATGCCGTGCAGGTGACGGAAAGCCGCTACGTGCCTGTGGTACTCAACACGCCTTTCAGTATCCTCAGTACCCTGCTGACTCCTGCCCTGGATGAAGTGCATTACCTGTCCGATTCACAGGCTGCGCAACTGATGCCTTTCCGCCACCAGTATCATAGCAGGCCTTTTCAAAAGAAGAATATTGTCCTAATTATCCTGGAAAGCGAAT
>CAYRJR010000185.1:0-5495 GCA_964424655.1 uncultured Chitinophagaceae bacterium | reverse complement strand
ACCCCAGCCCCGGCACTTTTATGTTTGAAACTGGAAGCCTAAACGGCTACCGCTCTACCGATGGCGGCTCGACCTGGTCAACGGTCTGTGAATGGTACAATATCTCCGGCAAGAGCTATGTGCATGCAGACCACCAAGACATGCTTTGGTACAATACAAGCACCCAAAGCCGTGTAATTATCGTATCCGATGGCGGCATTTTCCTTTCCGTGGACAGTGGGAAAAATTTTGTTTCCAAGAATGACGGGCTTAGGCTCAAACAATTTTATTCGGTCGCTATTAGTCCCAGCGCTACGAATTATCTGCTTGGCGGTGCCCAGGATAATGGCTGCCATGCACTGACCATTGCAGGCCTGAGTGGCAGTACGGAAGTTACCGGAGGTGATGGTGCTTATGTGCATATTGACCAGAACCAATCAGCCTATCTATTCGCCTCATATACCTATAACCAGTATCGGCGGAGCACCGATGGGGGATCAACCTGGACACCAATCAATTTCAGTGGTTCCTCCGGACAATTCATCAACCCCACAGATTATGACAACACCAACAACATCATGTATTGCTCCGATAATGCACCCAGCTACAGGCGTTGGACAAACCCTCAATCTGGCAGTACGAGCTCAACAGTTTCCCTGAGCGGCTTAGGAACTTCTGATGAGATATATGCAATCGCAGTCTCGCCCTACACAAGCAACAAAGTACTCTTTGGCACCAGCACCGGCTATCTGATGTCGGTTGGCAGCGCCAATACTACCAGCTCACCCGCAGGCACACAAATAGGCAGTAGCCTGGGCACCATCAACAGCATCGTGTTTGGCGGCTCTGATGATACCGTTATTGTAACCAGCTCCAGCTACACGGGCACTCAGGTGTGGTACTCTACCAATGCAACCAACAGCACACCAACCTGGACAGCCAAAGATGGCAACCTGCCCAATATGCCTGTGCGCTGGTCTTTGATGTTGCCCAACAGCTATGGCAAACGGGTTATGTTAGCCACCGAAACAGGTGTGTGGGTGACTCGCGATATCACAGCTTCTTCACCCACCTGGGTGCCCGATGCCACCTTCCCCAATGTGCGCACGGATATGCTTGCCTACAGAGCCTCTGACCGCCTCGTGGCAGCGGCTACACATGGCCGGGGCATGTGGAGTTCCAACGCAGATAATGCCATAGCAATCGCATTACCCTTGAATAATTTCAAGTTGACTGCCTTACCCGGAAATACCTATGTAGATCTGGCCTGGACCTTCACCACTGCCCGTGATATTATCCACTTCGAATTGCAGCGCTCTGAAAATGGCTCGGACTACACCACAATTGCCACGGTAGATGGTGGCACAGCCCACAACGCTTATACCGGTCGTGATTTACGGGCCAATGATGGCTGGCGCTACTATCGGGTGAAGAGCACAGATGCATACGGACTCATTCAATACACAAATGTGGTGTCGGTTGCACCGGTGAATCCTGCTGATGGCACCATCAGTCAGGTGTATCCCAACCCAGCTTCTTCGAATACGGTTTCCTTCAGTATGAATCTGATAAAAGCCGCTGCCTTGCAGGTGAAAATTTATGACGCACAGGGTCGGTTGGTCTTGAATCAAAGTGCCACCGCAGCATCAGGAGTGAGTGTGCAGACGCTGAATATTTCCAGGCTTGCACCTGGCAACTACCTCATCCTAATCACAGCGGGCGGGGAACGCAGCAGCCAGCTTTTCATCAGGCAATAGCCTGAGCGAATTTTTGGTACACAACACAGAGCCGCAAGGTTGCCTTTTCACAGTCAGAAGGCGCCTTGCGGTTTTTGATTTTTGTTTGTCGGCTTTAGTGCTCTGATGCAACTTCGTTGCGTCGCACACTGAGGGGCCTTTCAGTCTATTGGGCTTCTCACGTAGCATCCGGGCAGTATGTTCCGGGAAATGCTGCACAGCGAAATCCTGCCGAAATGTGCGACGCAACGGCAGTCCATTAGCGAAATCCTGCTGACTCAAAAAGGATTCTTCAGAGTAAGCAATTATCAGAGCATGGCGCAATGGAATGCATGCTTGGAATTAAGGGAACTCAATGGAAAAATAAGTAGCCCAAAATGATGGCAGCCACCATGCCAAAAGCATCGGCGATGAGGCCCAGCACAAGCGCATTGCGGGAGTTATTAACACCCACACTGCAGAAGTAAACAGACCGCACACAGAAGGTCGTTTCGGTAGTGCCTTGCATGATGGCAGCAAGCTTGCCGGGGAAAGAGGCTACACCATATTGCTTCATCACGTCCACCATCAGGCCTTGGGCGCCAGAGCCGGAAAGGGGCTTCATGAGCATCACCGGTACCACCGGTACAAAGTCAGTGTTGAGGCCCAGCGCAGCAGCGCCCGCAGCAATGCCATGCACAATAAAATCCATGCAACCGCTGCTGCGAAATACAGAAATGGCAATCAACATGCCGACGAGGTAAGGGATGATACGCAGGGAAACATTGATGCCTTCTTTGGCCCCTTCTACGAAATGCTCATAGACTTTCTGCTTCTGAGCAACGGCAGCAGCGATAAAAGCCATGATTAAAAAAAGGATGAAACCACTGCCGATGGCACCGATGCGCTGGGCAACATCATCGGTGCTATGGCCGGTAGCAATCAGGTGTTGTACGTACCAATAAGCACTGCCAATCAAGCCGCCAAAAATGGCCAGGAAGACCAGCACGGGCAGCCGCAGCAGGTTGATGCGCTGACTGATGGCGACGATACACATGCCTGCTACGAAGGCGATGAAGGTGGCGATAAGTGTGGGCAGGAAAATATCCGCAGCATTGAAGCCAGCCACCTTCTGCTCCACAGCCATAGTCTGGCGGATGGCAATCACAGACGTGGGCACCAGCGTGATGCCTGCCGTGTTGAGCACCAGAAACATGATTTGGGCATCAGAGGCACGTTCTTTTTCCGGGTTCAGCTCCTGCAACTCATTCATGGCTTTGAGACCCAGCGGTGTGGCAGCATTGCCCAGGCCCAGCATATTAGCGGAGAGGTTCATGGTGATGCTGCCATTGGCCGGATGCTCGGGAGGAACATTTTTGAATAAGGTGCGGAACAATGGAGCTACGCCCCTTGCCAACAGGCCAATGACACCTGCTTTTTCACCAATTTTCATGATGCCCAGCCAGAGCGCCATGACACCAGTAAGGCCCAGGGAGATTTCGAAGCCAGTCTTTGAAGCGCTGAATACTCCATTCAGCATATCCGTAAACAAGGGGCCGGAGCCCGGGATGAAAATGACTTTGATGAGGCCAACGATGAAGCCTATGAGTAATAAGGCAACCCAGATGTAGTTAAGCATCGGCGTGAAAGTAGGGAATGACACTTTGCGAAGCAGGGCATCTTGTTTTCTGCACAGCCAGGCAGTAAAAAGGCCACCCGTAGGCAGCCTCTTGAAGCAAAGTCCGGAAGGAAATTATTGTTGTGTAGCGCTGCTATCGGGTGTGGCAGATGATTCCGGAGCGGCATCAGCAGGAGGAGCCATCACCGTGTCCGGAGCTGCACCGGTATTGTCGCCATTCAAGGCACCCGGGCCACCATCACCACCCATTCCGCCCATATCCATCTTGCTCCATTGGGCAAGCCATTTGCCATTTTCCTTCACCAGCTTGAGGGTCTTGGGGGAAGGGTCATTAGAGAGGGTGTATTCAACAGTTGCTTTATCACCATTCACGACCGGGTCTTTCAAATCCACCTTGATTTTCCTGGCTTCGTCTTTGGCGCTTTGCTGCACCATGCCCATCATGCTTTCAAAAGTTTCAAGTTGCTTACGAGTATCATCCGTGGACACTTCCTTAGCCTTGGCGTAGTCCATATGATAAAAACTGTTCAGCCATTTTTCGGCAACAGCCTTGGGAGAATTAGCATTGCAAGAGGCAAAAAGTATGGCTAAAGCAAAGAGCGCAGACAGGCTTAAGAGCGTTTTTTTCATAAGAATTGAATAGGTATTGCCAGTAGTTTTTTGAACAGGCGAGGGCAAAACTAAGGCTTGTACCGTACATCGCAAATGAGCTGTGCGTGCGGGTTATCGAAGAGGTCATCCACACCTACATATGTCATTTTGAGCAACCGGGAATGAGGGAAAAAACTAGTGTCTGCGGTGGCTTCACGCACGGCTTTATAGACAAACTCGGCACAGTAGAGCCGGTCATCGGTAGCAAGGTCAAAGTCGAGGTCGAAAGGCACCCGTGCATACCAGTAACGACGTACAATCTGATGCAGTCGCACTATCTGAGCCGGGCTAATATGCAGGCGTGCGATACCGAGGCGTTCATTGCTTTTGGGGCTAAAGAAAAAAGAGGCGGAATCGCGCCGCAACCGCGCATCAGGATTGTCCTCACCGCCGATACTGTGATAGACGAATGGGTAGCCATTTTCAATAAACACGATGCCGCAATGCGAATAACGTTTATCGCGCTGGTTCATCTGGCGCAACATGACGCTGGTGGCATCGGCACCGGTGCGCAGCGCCAGGTCTCCATTGCGGAGCAGATGTATGGCGGAGTCAATAGCACGAAGATTTTCAGGGCGATTTTCGCGGCGCAGTTGGCCCGAATGGAGTGATGCTGTCTGCGTGGCTTCGGAAGATGAATACCCAATCCAGGCAGCCCCTATTACCAACAAGACCAGGCTCATCGCTGCCCAATTGCCCCACAATTTTCGCATAGGGACAAAATTAACAGGCACCTGAACCAACCTTTTTGAAAAAGAAGCAGTCTTATATCCCTGCAAGGTCTGCCATCACAGCAGTCCGCCAGAAAATCGCCTACTTTTAACTTCAAACTCCGAACGAATTCCATCATGAAAAGGTTATTCCTCCTTTCCGCCTTACTGCTCGCCAGCTTTTCTTTTGCCTTCGCCGAAGGCGGCAACAAGGCTGAGAACGATGCAGCCATGAAGGCCGGTCAAAAGGCTCTTCATTCAAAAATCTTTGAACTCGAAAAAAATGTTCAGCAGAAAAATGCTGAAGCCATCAACATCAGCGCCAACGATGTGCTCGCGCTCATGCGCCAGGGAGTAGGTATCACACACCACGATGCCGATTTGATGAAAGGCAAAGAGCGTGATGCCCGCTATCAACATATGCTCAAGCTTGAAAACATCGTGATTGACTACATGAAGTACAATAAGGATGCAGTGGCAAACAGCGGGAGACTGATTCAGACCGCAAAAAGCTTTGAAGCTGCATACCATTAACCTTATATGGGGCTGTAAGATGAGGCACTGTTTCGGCAGTGCCTTTTTCTTGTCCCTAAGATTAAAGCGCAGGGATACCTGAGTGAGAATAAATCTTTCAATTTGTATTCATGGGCATGGCTGTCCCGAGGCAACTATCCATTTTCCGGGCAAAGCCCAATAGCGAAATCTTGCTGAAGTGTGCGACGCAACGTATTCTCTATCGGGCTGATACAGCCGTCTAAAAAAAATCTCCCAAAATGTAATGGTATGCTTTTGGAGGTACCC
>CAYRJR010000184.1:0-5510 GCA_964424655.1 uncultured Chitinophagaceae bacterium | reverse complement strand
CGAAGAGCACTACATACTTGCTGTTGATGCTGAATTCATCATCGAAGCAAAGTGACTCATCATTTTCTTCGGAGGCAATGCCGGCACAGTCGTTGGAATTGCGCAGCACACTGATGAGCATATTGTCGGCATACACATCGAGCTTCATCTGTTCCTCCCCCTGCACATTCGTAGCGCCTTGCTTACCCAGGATTCCTTCTACAAGGCCGGCCTTCATCACCTGTTTATTAATGAGCTTGCAGGCGAGACCTATGTCACGTAGTAAGGCTGAAAGTTCGCCTTTAGCTTGGGGGAATTGCCGGGTTTCGTGAATAGTGAACTCGTCGAGGGTAATGAGTTTGCGGGCCATGGTAGTCATTTTTTCAGCGGGTTGAACCCGCAAATTAACAGCCTTAAGTCGGGAAGTTGTGAGCCCCAGGTACCTTGTATTTCCTTCCTGAAAGTGTAGGTGTAACGGCTACCTTTCCATTAGGCCTGATGGCTACTGTAAAAACAAATTTTCATGACTCCATCCCGATTCAACATTCGCGTCTATGGCCTGTGGCACCATGCAGATAGCCTGCTGGTGAATGAAGAAATTATCCGGGGGCAACGCATCATTAAGTTTCCGGGCGGAGGACTGGAACTGGGCGAAGGAACTGTGGAGGGGCTCAGGCGGGAATGGAGGGAAGAGCTGGGTTTAGAGATAGAAGTGCTGGCACATTTCTACACCACCGATTTTTTTCAGCGCAGTGCCTGGGACGATTCACAGGTCGTTTCGATATACTATCTCGTGCAGGCAGATGCCACGAAAGGTTTCCAGAATAAGCAGGCCGATGAGCGTAGTTTTTGGATGCCCATTCAAGAACTGGATGAAGATTCTTTTACGTTGCCAATAGACCGGATGGTTGGGCGAATGCTAAGGCAATCGGGTTGGAGAAAATGAATACTCATTTGCTTGCCTGAGCAAATTTTAGTTTTATCCAATAGCGCTATTTGTAATACGCCTTACCGGTCTTCTACATTTACCGGCTTCATGAAACTCCTTTATCGTTATCTGCGGCCTTACAAAGGCCTGATTGCACTGGCTCTATTCCTGGTTTCGGTGAATCAGGTCTTTTCGCTGCTCAATCCGTATATCCTCGGCCATTACCTGATTGATCCTTATGCCAACCGTGCCAATATTTATCGGGATCATCACGATGCAAACGGTTATTTCCACGGAGTCATCCTGGGCCTTCTGATGATTATCGGTGCAGCCATGGTGTCGCGAATCGCAAAGGCTTTTCAGGATTATGTCGTCAATGTGATTATTCAAAAATTCGGGGCCCAACTCTATACCGACAGTCTGAAACATGCGCTACGTCTGCCTTTTGCCGAATTTGAAGACCAGCGTAGTGGTGAGACTTTGTCTGTGTTGCAGAAGGTGCGTGCCGATAATGAAAAATTCATCACCAACTTTTTCAATGTCCTTTTTGCCACAGTGGTAGGCATCGTTTTCGTCTTCATCATTGCCTTCCGCATAACGCCCATACTGCCCTTCATCTACCTCGTTGGTGCGGTGGTGCTGGGCTTGCTCATCAGCGTACTGAGCAAAAAAATCAAACACATCCAAAAGAAAATTCTTGGTGAGACCAGTGCTCTGGCTGGGGCCACTACAGAGTCGCTGCGCAATATTGAACTGGTGAAAAGCCTGGGGCTGACTCAGCAGGAAATTCATCGGCTCAACTCCACCACGTTCAAGATTCTGAAGCTGGAGTTACGCAAAGTGAAAAGCATTCGTTCGGTGTCATTCGTACAAGGCACCTTCGTCAATTTCCTGCAGCAATGCATCATGTTCACACTGCTGTATTTCGTGTTTCGAGATAAGCTGACTGTTGGTGAGATGATAATGATGCAGTTCTACTCTTTTTTCATTTTCGGACCGCTGCAGGAGCTGGGCAACATTATTCTTTCATATCGCGAAGCACAAGCCTCACTCAGCAATCTTCAGATGCTGATGGCTAAACCTGTGGAGTTGCAACCCGCTAATCCCAAGCCACTTGATTTGATTCGCCATCTTTCATTTGAGCAAGTTTCCTTCCAGCATCAATCTGCTACCCGGGCGGCCTTGCATCATGTTTCCTTTGAAGTAAAACAAGGTGAGACCATTGCTTTCGTAGGGCCTTCGGGAGCGGGGAAAACCACACTGATGAAGCTGCTCGTTGGCCTGTATCATCCCATAGAAGGCTCCATTTATTACAATAGTATCCCAGATGATGAAATTGACTTCGATGAATTGCGCAGACAAATCGGTTTTGTGACGCAAGACACCCAACTTTTCTCAGGTACCATTCGCGAAAACCTACTTTTTGTCAATCCGCAAGCCAGTGATGAAGACATGTATGATGTCATCCGAAAGGCTGCAGGGGAAAACCTTTTAGCTCGTGCCGACATGGGCATTGACACGGTGATTGGCGAAGGCGGACTCAAACTTTCCGGAGGTGAAAGGCAACGCCTCAGTATTGCGCGCGCCTTGCTGCGGCACCCGCGCCTGATGATTTTTGATGAAGCGACTTCGGCATTAGACTCACTCACGGAAGAGGAAATTTCGCAGACGATTCGGGAGATTACTGAGCGTCGCGAGCACATCACAGTGATGATTGCTCACCGGCTTTCTACTATCATGCATGCCGACCGCATATATGTGTTGGAGCGAGGTCAGGTGGTGGAAATGGGGTCGCATCAGAGTCTGCTTGTGGAGAAAGGGCTTTATTATGCTATGTGGCGGCAGCAAATTGGAGAAAGACAGGAGCGGCGCGAAAGCCTGGCCAGGATATAAGGCCCTCGTTACGAATAGTCTTTTTTTTAGGATTGGCAAAAGCACATATATCTTTGGTGCCCTTGAACAAATTTCTGTTCAGGATTCATCCATCTTTCACAAAAAAATCCCAGCCAATGAAAAGTATCTTCCTCAGTCTTGCGGCAGCGACTATGATGCTTGCTGCCTGTAACCAGGCTTCCCCGTCAGGTGCCAGCCAGTCGGTCGCACAAAAAAACCTGGATGCGATGCATGTCGTCAATCAGGCCTTTGAAACAGGAGATGTGAGTCATATTGACGATGTGATAGCGGCAGATTTTGTGGATCATACCGACCAGGGTGATAAGAATCGCGACAGCCTGAAAGCATACATTCAAAAGTTTCACCAGTCTGGCACTACGATGAAGATGGAAATACTGAAAGAGGTTGCAGACAGCGACTATTCATTTGCTATGATGCATTATACCGGTGAGGGTGATGGCAGCATGATGCCTAAGGGCCCATTTGATTTGCACGAGGTGGAAGTCGCTCGATTCAAAGATGGCAAAGCTGTAGAGCATTGGGCATTTGTGAATATGGGCGAAATGATGAAAATGATGGGCGAAATGAAAGGCGCTTCTGCTCAGGCTCCTGCTGAGGCCAAAGACAGTACACAGAAGAAATAAGGTAAGTGCGAATTAGGGTGGTCAGCTCAAGAATGGGCTGACCATTTTTTTATTTGGATTTCAGCAGCGATGGGACTTGTTTATCAGCTAAACAAGGATATGTAAGCGTCCCCGGAGTTGGGCCAGTTTAAGGTAGAGGCTATCTCTAACTTAATAACACCAATAAACAGGGATGAAAAAGTCACAATTCACCGAGAGCCAGATTGTGTCTGCCATAAAATAGCAGGAGGCCGGCACACCCGTCAAGGAGTTATGCTACACACCTGCCAGAGTGCTACCGCATTAATCTGGCTCGGAAAACTCGCGGCAAAAGGAATTTTAATTTGAACTTAGCCCAAATCATTTAATACCAGCGACTTTGCAGCAGAATTACATTTTGTCGAAGTAATGCCCAATGGCAACAAAATAACTGGAAAGGTTATTAGTTCGCAGACCGTAGCAATACAGTTTTGTGTCAGGATTAAAAATTGACTGTCTGCAGCAGATTTTGGTTATTATTGGAGCCGTATAATTGTTGTCATTAGTAACAATCGGCTATGCTTTATTCTGCTAATTCCATGTCGGCAAAGCCTGGCGCTGTAGTGATGTATGTGGACATGAACAGCTTCTTCGCCTCCTGCGAGCAGCAGAAGAATCCGGCACTCCGCGACCATCCTATTGGTGTTACAGCCGGCGACTACGCCTTTGCCTGCATCATTGCACCTTCCATTCAGGCAAAACGCTTTGGCGTGAAAACAGGCATGCGTCTGCATGAAGCCCGGCAACTCTGCCCGCAGCTCATCGGCGTGCAGGCCAATCCGGTCTGGTATCGGGAGATTCATATCCGCCTGATGGATGTGTTGCGGAGCTATTGTATGGAGGTGCTACCCAAAAGCATTGACGAGGCAGCCATGAACCTCACAAGCTACCGGCTGGTCTATCCAGACAGGAAGGCCTTGGCACTGCAGATTAAGGCCGACTTCCGCCGGGTGTTGGGAGAATGCATTACCTGCTCCATCGGTATTGCGCCCAACAGCTTTTTAGCCAAGCTGGCCACCGATTTTCAAAAGCCTGATGGCCTTGTGGAGATCACGCCGGAGAATTTAGATGAGTATCTGTCCCAGCTTTCCCTGACCGATTTGCCAGGCATCGCCAGCCGCAATGCACGCCGGCTGCAGTTGATTGGCATCAACACGCCCCTGCAACTACGGTATAGCTCCCAGTCTCTGCTGCGCAAGGCTTTCGGTGGCGTGGGTGGTCATTACTGGTATTGTCGGCTCCACTTCGGTGAGGTGGATTTATATACGAATGATGGATACCGAAGCATGAGTGCTACACGCTCAGTAGCACCGGCCAACCGGACTCCGGAAAAGCTAGATGCCCTGCTCGTTTCGCTTTGCACAAAGCTGGAGCAAC
This sequence comes from uncultured Chitinophagaceae bacterium, assembly GCA_964424655.1. Taxonomy (GTDB): domain Bacteria; phylum Bacteroidota; class Bacteroidia; order Chitinophagales; family Chitinophagaceae; genus UBA1952. The sequence goes on along the minus strand of CAYRJR010000184.1, from coordinate 671 downwards.
GTTTAGTCACCTCACAAACCTTCTGTCGGCAGGCCGCTTTTTTCATTCGCTATAAAAATGGCACGGGCTGGGATACGGCAGTGCATTTCAGCGATGCGGTGCAGGATGGCTTGGAAATACGTAGTTATATCCTGCGGTGTATCCAGGATTTTGAAGCAAGCCGACACTGCATTTTATTCAATGAAGGGTTGCGGCAAATGGGTGTGGTGCTTTCCGATTTTGTGCCCGAAGGCATGCTGCAATACAGCCTCTTCGACAATCGCATGAAGCATGACTTGCTGCGCAAAGTACTCTACGTCATCAAAGGCAAATGGGACAAATACAGCATCCGCAAGGCTACCGAAATCGTGGAGCAGAGTAAGATTAAAGACGCTATCGGTTTCGGGTCGGTGAAAGACCTTAATGATGGCAACAGGCTCAATCAATACCTGCTGGAAGAAACGGATGAGTAATGATGACAGAGCTGCCCTACACATCGGGCGTATAAGGTAGGGTAGTGGTAGTGTGGCATTGCGGATAAGATATTTAGAAACCAATCCTAAACTATATTTCTACATTGGGCCGTTTTTTTTGGGACACGGGCAGTATGCCCGGGCAGGAACCTGGGAAGGCCACAAAGCCCCCGGGCCGCTGATTGGCAAGGGTATATACAAAAAAACAGGCCTCAAAGC
>CAYRJR010000183.1:0-5605 GCA_964424655.1 uncultured Chitinophagaceae bacterium | reverse complement strand
GCAGTCAGCACTGCGGGATAATGATCCTTAAGGAGCAAATGACATGGCTTGAGATGTGCCCACACTGGAATCCTTGACGAACTTGCGAATCTTGCGAACGTAGTCGAAATAGCCGCTTTCCAGGCGTAGCCAGAAGATGCCAAAAACAAGCAGGCTGGCAGCAATCATGGGATAAGCATAAATCTCATAGCCCACCTCCTTCACTGTGAAAAGCATAATCAGTGCCATGGCCATCAGGAAGCAGCAGAAGAAAATGAGAATCATGGGGCCTCCTTTGTCAATCTTCCTCATTTTGGAAGTGATGAGTACGTCTGTCTTGTCGCCCCGCCCTTTGAACTCGACATGTGTGATAGGTAAGGTTCTGATGTTGGTTTCCTGTTCTGCATGCGGAATAATTTTCAGCATGCGATCCTTGTCAAAGATTTCGAAATCCATCTTGTGGATTTTGACGTGCTGCCCAATCAAGCGCTTCTTAATCTCGTCCTCTGGCGTGTGTGTTGAGTACCGGTAATGTCTGGAAAAAAGCATAGACGTCGGTTTTTTGTTTTATGGCTTTCGCCGATTTATCCGAAAGATACTCAATTCATGCCATAGGCAAAACGGTACTTTTCTGCGGTGAATTGAAATGTGGATAAAAGACGGATTATTGTGCAGTCGTTTTGTTAGCGCGTATTGATATTACGGAAATAGGTGTCCACCATCTGCCTGTAGTAAGGTTTTAGCTGCGGCGGGACGCTTCGGTATAGCTCTAAAATTTGCTGCCTGTTCTGCAGGTAATGTTCTAGTTCTGGTGGGGTAGGGCGGGGTAAATCTTTCCCCACAGTAGAAGCCCGTTTGTTGTCTTGCTCTTGTTCTCTTAAAGACTTTTCGGCCTTCAGCAGCCGGGTAAGTATTTCCTGTTGACGCATCATCAGTTCTGCACTCAGCCTTCTGTTTACAATATCAGTTTCGTTCTGGTCCATTTGCTTCTGGATCTGCTGAAGCTCTTTGTTTTGGCCCATGCCGCTCCCTTTCAGTCGGCTTTGCAGGTCTTCGAGTTGGCGGCGAATGTTGGCTTGTTGCTCTGCGAGTCGTGCTAATTTTTCGGCATCTCCATATTCATTATCGCCCTCACTGCCTTTGCCTTGCCCGGTGCCGCCGCTGCCGTTCTGGCCAGATTTTCCGGGCTGTTTGGAGCCTTCGCCCTTATCGCCCTGACCTGGATTTTTACCTGCCTGCTTCCCCATTTTATCGCCCAACTGCTGTTGTTGTGTGATGATGTCGCTGAGTTGTTTGCTGGCACCAGGCTTGGGCGAGCTACCGCCAGGTTTCGTGCAGGAACCTTGTGCTCCACTGCTCATACTTTGGCTGCGCATCTGCATCAGGTGTGTGAGCAGTTCATTAAGCATCAGTGCGAGGTTGTTGGTATGCGTCATTACATATTGCTGGCGGGTAAGCGCATCGCCTATTTGCCGTTGTTCCAGCGCATTTTTTGCCAGTTTCATATTGTGCTCTAATTCCCCGGTTTCTTTATTTACTGTTGGAGCAAGCTTGAATACCCTTTTGCTGAGGCCAAAGAGGCTGTCGCGAATCAATTGCGAAGCTGTGTGCAGGCGGGATTGTTCCTGCATATTGCCGAGGTATGCCTGACTTGCTGTAGAGGTGTTGCGCACCTTGCTCATCAGGTCTTCCTGGTCGAAAGAGAGGCGGATGAGGTTGGTGAGTAATTGGCGGGTAGCACGAATGTCAATGTCTATTTGCTGAATGTTCATGTTCCCTGCCATGGCTTGCAAGGCATCTGCCATGCCCCTCAGGTTTTCGGCAGCTTTCTTTTGACTCTGGCTGCTTTGGTTGTCGTTTCCTTGTTGTAATTGCTGCTGGCTTTGCTGCATTTGCTCAGATGCCTTTTCGCCTTGTTCTGCAGGCTTGGCCAGTTTCATTTTTTGCTCCAGCCCATTGGCGAGCTTTTGCAGAGCCTTGAAATCTTCATTCAGCGTTTTATTCAACTCTTTTTGCAAGGCTTCCTGCTGCTTGGCCAGTTCCTGATTGTTTTGTTTTCCAGCATCTGTTTGCTGTTTCAGGAGTTCTTGTTTTTGCGCCAGCTCATTGGCTTTGTTGGCAATATTTTCCAGTTGCATCTGCGCCTCGAGTTGCTTCATCAGCTCTTTCATGCGCTCCATATCCATGCTGAACAGTTTATTCTGCTCCTGCATTTGCTGCAAAGTTTTCTGGGCATTTTCCTTGTTAAGTTTCGCCATGAGTTCCTGTAGCTTCTTCATTTGTTCAGCCAACTCATGATTCAGCAGGTTGTCTAATTGCTTTTTGACTTCATCCTGTTTGTCGCGCAGGTCCTGGCTGAATTGCTTTTGCTGACTTTGTTTTTCCTGTTCATCCAGCCGCTTGGAAGCTGCTTCCAGATGTGCTTTCAGCTCCTGCTGTTTATCGGCTAACTCCTGTAATTGCTGTTTTTGTTCAAATTCGATATCGCTGCTTTGCAAGATTTTTTCAGCAGCTTCTTTCAGATCCTGTTGAATGGCTTTTGCCTGCTGAGCACCGCTGCTGAGGCCTGCATTGATTTGACGTGCATTGGCGTTCATGGCGGAATCAATTTGCTCATGGTTGAGCATCGCATAGACCATCGTAGCACTGCGCGAAGCTTTTGGCCCATGTATAGCATCATTGTCGAAAGCTTCCACGAAGTAGCTAATCTTCTGACCAGGTTGAAGCCTGAGTGTTTGCAGGTCGAAATATTTCTGGAACGAAATGAGGGAGCTGCCACCAGATGAAAGCAGGAAAGATTTTTGACCAAGGCTCTTGCCATTAGGGTCTGAAATCTCATAATGAAAAAGCACGCGGCTGATGCCATAATCATCACCGGCAGTTCCTGTCAGGACGATTTGCTGACCTGTGACGGTATCGCGAAATTCCTGCACTTGTACCACTGGATATTGGTCAGGAATCACCTGCACCCGATAATGGTAGTCTGGCCCATCCGGCACCTGGGCATTGTGCAGAGAAATAGAGTAAGTAGTGTCTTGCAGAAATTGGTATTGATAGCTGAAAAGCCCGCCGCCTTGTGCCTTCAAATAGATCCGTGCTCCGCTGCTCCATTGCAGTTGTGCCTGGTCTGTGTAGCCGGTCAACAAGGTATATCCCACACGTGTGCCAACAGGCAGGCTCAAATCACCCAGCGAGCGAAGCATTTCATCTTTGCGACCCGTATAGTCAGGATAGTCAATCTGGATGCGAAGCGCCTTGAGCAGCGGCGGCTGCATCACTTTTAGCGTATAATTTTTTGAATAAAATCCTGCAGCAAAAAGCCGGAATTGTATGGGCTGGCTGACGCTCCGGAAGCGGTATTGAAAGGCATGATTGCTGAGTGCCCTTGCGGGGATTCGTTCCTTGCCTGTTTCAATAAAAAGATCCTCAGGAATGGCGCTCCCTTCCAGCCGGATGTTGAGTGTATAATCGCTGTTTCGGGAAACTTTCAGCGCATCTTCCTGAACAAAAAAACGGAAGGGTGCCGGTCGCTCGAAAGTAGTAGCCGGCTGTAATAGTCGTGAGCTGCCATCTTTGAAAATATTGGGTGCAGCAACGAACAGAAATAATCCTATGAGCAGGACTGGCAGCAAAAAGCGCAGGTAGCGACGATTCTTTTTTAAATCAATAGCACCCAGGATAGGCACTACAGAAATCTGAGCGGCTTTTTGGTCAATAGAGGCTTCAATGAGTTCACGACTTGCCAGGCCTGAATCTGCATTCTTCAGTTGCAGGATATTTATCAGCTTGTCTGATATTTCCGGGAAATGGCTGCCGATAATGAGGGCGGCTTCTTCGCGGCTCAGCGTCTTGCCAAGCCGCGCCATTTTAGCCAGCGGACGGATGATGAGCCATATCAAAGCAGAGCCGCCCACCAGCACAAAAACAGACACAATACAGAGCTTCACCCAGACCGGCAGATAGAGATAATATTCCCCCACACTGACCAGCAGAATATAGGCTAGCACACAGCTCAGCAATATCAACCCACCACGCATGAGTTGGTTGAAATAATACTTGCGGATGAAGGCGTCCAGGCGCGCCAATAGCCAGCTTAATTGCTGCATAGGATTGTTCTTGCAATTTAAGGCTATGAAAGCCGCAGGGCTGTTAGCAAAAAGTAATAAGCGCTATGGTGCCAGCCAGAATCGTAGCTTTTGCCCTTTTAGCTTGGAAGCCTTTGCAGCCTGCAATACCTGCTTTTCTTTCCCGGCTTGCAAAGCGACGAATGATTGAAAATCTTTTAGCTCAATCAGCCCGATGGCTTCTTTTTTCAAACCGGCAACCTGCGTCAGGAAGCCTACGATGTCCGCCTTGCTCAGCTTGTTTTTTTTGCCTCCTCCGATGATCATCGTGCGCCAGTTTGTGCTGGCTGGGATTTGAAATGTATCCGGCAAAGCAACTTTCTCGAAATCACTTTCCGGGCAATAGGAAGGCAGGTGTTCTTCTACCCCGAGCATAATGATGGCAGCACCGCCGGCATCCATGCGTGCCGTACGTCCATTGCGGTGCGTCCAGGAAGATTCGTCGGTTGGCAAGTGGTAATGAATGACGACATCTATATGTGCAATATCAAGTCCACGGGCTGCCAGGTCGGTGGCGATCAGGGTACGTGCACTGCAGTTTCTGAATTTGGCCAAAGCCAGCTCGCGCTGTTCCTGCTCCAATGCGCCATGATATGCTATCGATTCAATGCCCTGCTCTGTCATGAGTTGCTGTATTCGGTCCACTGCCTGACGGTGATTCAGAAATACGACAGAGGATTTTTCCTCCAGAAAACACAGCAGGGAGAACAGTGCATTTGCTTTGTCTTTTTCTTCCAGTTTCAGGTATTGCAGCTTCAGTTTTTCAGCAACTTTTTCTTTTGAAAAGAAAAGTTGAATGGGCTGCCGGATACCTGTAAAATCAGGTATGTTGGAAAGTTCGGTTGCTGAGCAGAGGATGCGTTGTTTCAAAGACTTCAGGCTGCCGGCCAGCTCTGCCATCTCTTCCTGAAAACCCAGCTCAAGTGATTTGTCGAATTCATCGAGCACTAAAAACCGGATGTATTCCGGCAGGAAATTCTTACGGTGCAGGTGGTCGCAGAGGCGGCCCGGTGTGCCAATGATGAGGCTGGGATGGGCTTGAAGGCTGCGGTCTTCTATCTCGCGACGGTGCCCGCCATAGCAGGTTGTGGCTTTAAGGCCCGTACCCATTTGTTTCCAGACGGTTTCAATTTGGAGTGCCAGCTCGCGCGTAGGGGTGATGATTAGCGCCTGCATGTCCGATTTCCAAGCCTCAATAGCTGCCCATACAGGAATCAGAAAGGCTAAGGTTTTGCCGGAACCAGTAGGAGAAATAAGGATGATATCGCGACCCGCCTTCGCCTCGTCAATTGTTTGTTGCTGCATGGCGGTGAGTCGCTCAATATTCAGGCGGGCCAGCAGCGTTTCGATTTGATTTTTCTGGGGAGGCATTCGGGTAAAAGTAGCCGCCTGTTTGCGGGAAATTTTTGAATGACAAAAAAGAACTTTTAAAAACCAATGCTAATTCATAAGCAAACGTAAAAACAGCACATAAGGGCTTTTTGGGCCATCCCTATATATCA
>CAYRJR010000182.1:0-5611 GCA_964424655.1 uncultured Chitinophagaceae bacterium | reverse complement strand
GAAATTGCTTCTTGCTGTTGCGTACTTCCCAGATGCCATGGTCTGGCTTTTGCCCATCGCGGATGACAACTGCTACCTGTGCAGAGATGGACTTCCAGAATTCGAAACTGATTGGACCGTTGTAGCGGCTATAGAGATAAATCGTATCCAGAAGGTCGCCGTACACATCAAGCTGAAGTTGCTTGTGGGCCAGATTGCCGATGCGCAAGGGCTGTGATCGCATATAACCTTCCCAATGTTCGAGCGTGATTTCATCAAGCTTTGAATTCCCGTCAACAGCATACATCAATTGCAGCGGGCCTTGTTCACTGCGCCTTTGAATCCAGGCTAAAAAGGCTTCTGCTTCTTTCATAAAACCGAGCTTCAGAAAGATGTACATCGTGAAGCTGGCATCGCGAATCCAGGTGTAGCGATAATCCCAGTTTCGCTCACCACCAATCGTCTCGGGAAGCCCAAAAGTTGCGGCTGCCACCATCGAACCATATTGCTGTGCAGTGAGTAGTTTGAGGGTGATGGCAGAACGATTCACCATGCCCATCCATCGGCCACGGTAGTGCGACTGTTCTACCCAGCCTTGCCAAAATCTGATAGTGGATCGGTATGCCTGACGGATAAACGCTCTCATGTTCGTGCCATGCTGGCTTTCACTTGTATCCGGCTCCAGAATAAACCAGGCCGTCTCGCGCTCTCTGAGGCTAAAACCGGCAAACGCATCCTGTTCTTGGATGGCAATAGGTATGTTGCTGAGCAGCCTGATTCTGGTGACAAAAGAATAATACGACTGACATGATACACCTGACAGAAAACTGGATAATTTATGATCAGCCCGGACATAATCGAAGCGTGGGCAGCAGCTCATTTCATAGTTGATATGTCCACGGATGGTGCGCACCTTGCGTATGATGGTACCCTGCCCTTCTTCCTGATCCACCGGCATGAAATCGGTGATTTCGGCAATGCCTTCATTCGCTAAAAAGCGCGTCAGCAAGATTGCTGTATCGGGCAGATACATTTGTTTGTGTACCGAATCATTGAGCCTGGGATGGATGGTGAAGTGACCACCTTTATCATGGTCTAGCAGCGCTCCGAACAAGCAGGGCGAATCGAAGCTGGGGTAGCACATGAAGTCAATACAGCCTTTTTTAGAAATCAGCGCTACGGTATTCAGGTTGCCGATGATGCCATAATCTTCGATGAGTTCGTAATCCTGCTCTATGTCCATGAAATAAAAAATGCTTCTGGCTTTAACTCAAAAAAATTGATGCCGGGAAGCATTTCAATCTTTCAGAAAGGCCAAGTCTGAATCAGCACAGCAGCTTGAAAAAAGTGTTGGAAAAATCTTTGGCTTATCCGGATCTCGTAAACTTTTTCAGGAATCTATTGAGGTTGCAGCTACAACTTTGCGCTGCGGAAAAAAAGTTCCATGCACGCACATTCACACGAAACTACTCAGGGAGATTCACACAGCCATGGTCACCATCATGGGCATGATCACGGGCATGATCACGGGCACAGCCATAGTCATCTGCCGACTGCATTGGACAATGTGGGAGCCATTTTTGTATGGAGTATTGCGCTCAATTCGATATACATCATTGCAGAGTTAGTAGCTGGGTTGATGTATCAATCTGTAGCCCTGCTCAGCGATGCGAGCCATAATGTGAGTGATGTAGCAAGTCTCTTGCTTTCCCTGTTAGCTTACCGGTTGGCGCGGCGGAAATCGAATAGTCGCTTCACTTATGGCTATAAAAAAACCACTGTTCTTTCAGCCTTAGGCAATGCAGTGATTTTGCTCATTGCAATTGGGGTTTTGGGCTATGAAAGCATTGCGCGGCTGATGCATCCCAGGCCAGTTGAAGGAGGTGTGATTGCCTGGGTAGCTGGCATTGGCATTGCCGTGAATGCAGCATCGGCAATATTATTTTTCAAAAGCAGGAAGAGCGACCTGAATGTGCGGAGTGCCTATCTGCACATGGCATCTGACGCGCTGGTGTCGGTAGGCGTCGTGCTGGCCGGTATCATTATCAGCTTCACGGGTTGGTATTGGCTTGACCCGGTGATTGGCCTGGCCGTTTTGTTAGTCATTTTATTTGGTACCTGGTCTTTGCTGGCAGAAAGTTTCCGCTTATCGGTGGACGCTGTGCCGGAGTCAATTCGTTTGGAACAGATACAACACGTGATGGAAACTGTGCCTGGCGTGCAGCGGGTGCATCACATTCATATCTGGGCAATGAGCACCACAGAAAATGCGCTGACCGCCCATGTGGTTTTGGACTCGGAACTGGATTTTGATCAGAAAATGGAAACGGTGAACCGCCTGAAGCATGAGCTGGAACATCAGAATATTCCGCACAGCACTATTGAAATGGATGCAGTATGAAAGCCCCTGTGTATATAGATGCATCTTTCCGGCAATTAATACACATTATTCCCGGCAGCTAATATTCAGCGAGTGTGGCTTGTGCAATCTGAAGTACTACAGCATCTACATCTGAGTAGAAGTTACTTTTCCCAGAAAAGTAGCGCCTTGATTACCTAAACTTCTCAGGTACTGTTAGGCAGCCCGCTTATCTTTGAAGCTTCGACTAAATACAAACTGTTAATTCGTCAACCATGATTAAAAAATTGATGCTCTCATTGTGTGCTGTAGCATCTTCGTTCGGCTTTGCGGCTCAGGCACAGCAGGGTAAGTCCTGCGGGACGGACGATTTTTACCGGGCACAACTGGCTAAATACCCTGAAATCAGAATTCAGGAGGAGCAGTTGAAAGCAGACATTGACCGCTATGTGTTGGGCAAGATGGCTGCCCACTCAATGGCAAAAACTGCATTTGATGCAAATGATGCGCTGGTACCCTGGCCGGATGACACAACAGAATACCACATCCCGGTTGTGTTTCACATCATTTATGATGACGGCGGCACAGCTATCAACATAGTTGATGACGATATCTACAATATGGTCGACAGGTTGAACACTTATTACAACGCCAAAGACAGCAGGCTTAGCGGCATTTTGAACAACTGGAAACCCTACATCGGGAATCCGCACATCAGCTTTCATCTTGCCCATAAAGACCCTCAGGGAAATCCTACCCACGGCATTACCCGCTACTATTCCTACGCTTCGGATAAGGGTGATGAAGGAGCCAAATTTGACCAATGGCCTCCGGACCAATACCTGAATATCTGGCTGATTAACGTCATTGGGCGTGGTGCTTCCCAGGGAATCGTATTAGCATATGCAACGTTCCCTACTTCATACGGTGCCAATCCCTATTCTCAAGGTGTTATTACCCGTGCCGACCAGGTGTACGCTAGCCCTGGAACAGGTGATCCCTATACACTTCCTCACGAGATTGGACACTTCCTATATCTCTATCACCCCTGGAACAACAATGGTAAGGAAGTAGAAGACACTACCGCCTGCGGTGATGATGAAGTGGACGACACGCCTCCTACATACGGGCACTTTAGCTGCGGCCCGAGCAAGCTCTATGACACTCGCTGTGCAGTGGGTTATTACAAGGACTACGATTCGGTCACTTATTACCACATGACAGGCAATAGTTTCCCAAGCACAACAGCAGCCAGTCTAACGAATGACATCAGCATACCCTATATGCCCACTTCAGGCATGTCTTTGGGTCAGACCTTTAAGACGGACGGATTAAATTCCTACCTCCTCGCCATTACCCTCCTCGCTGATACAGGCAATACAGGCAATGACACCATGGCGATGCGCGTATATGATGCAACGGGCACAACCCTGATTGCCAACTCTACCAACAACCTGCGTTTTAACGCAACAGCCCCAATGGTATTCAACTTCCCCAACGTCACACTACTGGCCAACACAACGTACAAGTTTGTTCTGGTAAGCCTGGGGGGCACTAAGAATTTTGCACTTCGCGGCTCCAACAACAATCCTTATTCAAACGGTATGTTGTATGCCGGCATTGGTGCCAATACTGCCGTGAGTGGCTCTGACCTGTACTTCGTAGTCAATCGTGCCTATCGAATGAATTACCCGGATACAACTAACACGCAGAACATCATGGACTATTCCGGTTGCTACAATGAGATGTTTACCAAAGGACAGGTGGCCCGTATGCGTGCAGCTTTGCGTAGTAATGTGGGCTTCCGCAGCAATCTGATTGATACTGCCAACCTCGTTCGTACAGGTATCATGAATTCCGATGGCAGCTTCCCGGGACTACCCAACCTGGCTCCAACAGCCCTGTTTACCATCAATCGTCCATTCATCTGTGCTGATGGCTCTGCGACCGTGACCTTCACCAACCGCAGCTACAACGACACCATTGCAGCAGCAAGCTGGACGTTTGACCATGGTGGCAACCCATCTACCGGCCTCAATACTGCGGCAGCAAGCTTTACACAATATGGCTGGGTTTCTGCTTCCCTAAAAGTTACAGACAATGATGGCGATACAGGCAGCCTGACGCGTAATGATATGGTCTATGCGGCCGATCCCAACGGTGTTCAGCCATACCCTGAAGAGTTTAATCCAGGTTCTCCAATGATTGACCATTTCCCAATTTTCAACTACTTCAAGAACCCTACCTACAACTGGCAGCTTTGCAGCACTACTGGTTATTACGATAAGACCTCCATCAAGTTCGGCAACTTCGACCCACGTGACCCGAATTCTGTATTGGGCGGTACTGCCTTAAACACGGCCACCCAGTCTCCAAGAGGCCTCTACGGCGACTTTTACACACCGGCTTATGACCTCAGCAGCTTAACAACCGGTGACTGCTATCTGAGTTTCTATTCTGCTGGTGCATCCCGAACTGTAGTACCTAATAAGATGACAGATACTATGATTGTATCCTACTCTACAAACTGCGGCGGATCATGGACAGAATTGGGCCGAATCAGCGGGGAACAACTTGGCAACAACGGTGAAGTGCCTTACTATTTTGAACCACAGTGGATGGGTAACTGGCGCCAACAGGCTTTCAATGTCCCTGTGTTTGCCCGCACCAGCAGGACATATTTCCGCTTCCGCTTTATGCCGGGTACTGACAACGCATACATCAACTACTCTGGCCTGGACTTCGGCACTGGTAATAACTTCTATGTTGACCGGGTCACATTATCTCCCTTTGGCCTTGGTGTGAAGAACGGTGTAGTTACCGACCTCGGCATGAACGTGACACCTAACCCGACCAATGGCGCCGCAACCGTTGAATTCAATGGAGGTGACCACGGAAGCGCAGACATCAGTGTAACCGATGTTACCAGCAAGCTTATTTACCAAACCCATATCGCCCGTACAGAAGTCGTAACTCAGGTACAAATACCTGCTTCTGTTTTGGCAACGAAGGGCATGTATCTGGTTCAGGTGGTGACGAATGGTGCTACTCAAACCCGCAAACTCGTGGTGTACTAATCTTCATCCGTATAGCATTTTTTGGAAGCCCCGGCACTGCGCCCGGGGCTTTCGCTTTCTGGCAACGGCTATCTTTGTCTGATGTCCGATATGCCTATCATTTCCCTGCAAAATGCCAATATTTTTCAAGGAAAAAGTCTCATCCTCAGTCAGGTGAATTTCGAAGTGTTGAAAGGCGATTTCATCTATCTCATAG
>CAYRJR010000181.1:0-5680 GCA_964424655.1 uncultured Chitinophagaceae bacterium | reverse complement strand
GGCCTTGAAACCTTCAAAACCATCACCACATTCCGCCACAATTTCAACCTGAGGATGACTGGAAAGCAGGCTGGATAGTAGTTGACGGGCCAAAGGCTCATCGTCTATGAGTATTGCTTTGTACATAGCGCTATTGAGGGATTTGCAATGTGGTTTGAAAAAATCCATCTGCCTCGTTCGTCAGCAACAGGTCCTGACGGGCATATACCAGCCAGAGCCTCCGGCGCACACCTTCGAGGCCAAAGCCGGTGCCCCGCGCGGGTTTCAGAGAGGGATCATAAGGATTACGGATGCAGATATGGAGCATTCCTTCCTGCAACCCGATGTGAATACTAATTGTCACTGCACCGGTCTTTCCATACACACCATAACGAATGGCATTCTCCATCAAAGGCTGCAACAAAAAGGGCGGCAACAGTACAGCATCCCAATCCTCCTGCCCACTCCACTCAATGCGCAGTCGGTCGCCAAAACGCACAGCTTCTATCCAGAGATATTGCCGCAGGTAATTCAGCTCTTCGCGCAGCGGCACCTGCTCCTGTTTGCCCTGCTTCACTGCCGTGCGTAGGAAATCTGCCAGCCGGCTGATCATTTCTGTAGCCTTATCTGGAGCAGCGATGGTGAGGGCCGAAATGGCATTGAGGCTATTATAGAGAAAGTGTGGCTGCAGTTGCTGGCGCAATTTGAAGAGTTCCGCTTCTTTGAGCAATGAGGCTGCGTCCTGCTGCTGTGCATACCGCTCCTGTATCTCCGAGATACGGCGTTGCTGCGCCTGAAAGACACAGAAGAAAAGCAACAAACCAGGATACAGTATCCATAGGCTGGGCTGACTGCGCGTGATCCACGCGGCATCTTCCAGCATTTCGGCATCACTCATCAACAGGGTGCGGGCAATGCAATGCAGCTCTGCACCCAACATGCCCAGCACCAGGCCGGCTACGATGGCATATACCAGGATGCCCACCTTCGTAGGATAGGCATTGATTAGCAACATCGCAGGCAGCACCGTCAGGAGTAGTGCTATCTCCATAGCCAGCCCTTCTTTGAGGGCCAGTATGGGTCGCAACCCACCCAGCTCTAAAAGCAACACAAGGGTGAGCACGGCAGCGCCGAGGCAGATGGCAGGTATGAGCCACCAGATTTTCTTGCTGCCGGTCATGGGATGTTTTCGTCCTTAAAAACTCTTGATTTCTACCGAGCCGAAACTGCAGGAACCGCGCAGCACCAGCAGCTTGGTATTCGCTCCAGGGTCTGTACGCAGCTTCCGCATGTCTTCAATACTGCCGAGTGTAGATTGAATTTCATTTTGGATATGCCAGTGTGATGGGACAATGAGCTCCACCCCACCGAAAGTCACCTGCAGCTCCAGCACCATGGGCTCATCACCACCTTCAGCAGCACTCAGGTTTAGCTCCACACCCGAAAATGTAGCCCGTACTACCCCTCCCTTAAAATTCCGCGATGTGACCACTTCTTTCCTACCGCCAAACATGGCATCCACGCGCAGCACATCTGCATTTTCAGTCACGACCGTCTCCTGGATACGGCTCCATTCTTCCGGCGGGCGACGCGGAAATTGCCTTCTCGAAAAAATGATGGCTAAGCCCCCGGCCAGCAACACCACCGGCCAAAGAATCCTTATTGAAGACACTCCATTCGGGAGTGTGAACGGAAATGAATAGGCCAGGCCAATGAGCACGAGAAACCACCAGGCATTGTTGCGAAAACGATGCTTGATGCCGATGAGCAGACCAATAATGATCACAATCATCGGCCAGCCAAAATGCGGCCCGGGAAAATTCGGAAACACCGACTGCAGCAACAGCACAATCCCAATAAGCAGAATTGCTACTCCAAAAATCGTACGCCCCGCACGGTTCTGCCCATTGCAACGATGCCGGTGATGACGATGCCACTCGGCCCGTTGTTGCCGCCATTCCTCACGCTGTCGCCGCCAATCTTCGCGGCCCGGCTGCTGCCACTGTCCCTGCTCGTCCATGATCTTTTGGTTTGTTTCCAGCAAATGTAGCCGCGCTAAGGAGCGTATGTTAAAGCGCGTAGGCCGTATTACACTACCTGTCGGTAAGCAAGGCGAAGGGGTCGGCAAGTGGGAGTCCGCCGCTACACTTATACACTCCAGGCTACATTTTTCGTAGTGCGGAGGATTTTTTATCCGGCTGTCGCAGTGCTATGAAACATCCGTTGCGTCGCACTCTTCAGCCCTATTTCGCTACTCAGCTTTGCCAATCAGCTTCTGCATCCCAAAAATCGGAATCGCCCCCATCAACACCATCAACAGACCGGCCAAGCATACGCCCGTCCAGCCCCCAAACGACCAGGCATAGCTGCCCAACACCGAGCCCATCGTGCCACCGATAAAAAACGAAGTCATGTAGATAGTATTCAGTCGCGTGCGCGCACCCTCCACCAGCGACGACACTCGTGTTAGGTTAGGCACATGCGCCGCCTGCATGCCCACGTCAATCAAGATGATTCCTGCTAAAAGAAAATACAAACCACTGCTACCCTTGAATAAAATCAGGTAGCCCGCCAGCATCGCTACAAGCCCCCAACGCATCGGCGACAATGGACTGATTCGGTCAGCAGCCCGCCCCACCCAAGGCGATACCAGAGCACCACCCATGCCCGCAAAACCAAACAAACCAATCACTGAAAGGCGATACGAATAAGGCGGCTTCTCCAGATAGAAAGCCATCGTGGACCAAAACACCGACAATGCCCCAAACAAACAAGCACCCATCCAGGCACTCTGACGTACCGCCCGCTGGCTTCGCACGAGCCCCAGCAACGAGTGCATCAGACTGACATAGCTGCCCTTGAACTCAGGTTCTTCTTCTGGAATCACACGCAGAGTAATCAATGCCAGCACCACCATCATCCCTGCCGCAATCCAATACATACTGCGCCAGCCCCACAATTCGGCAACAAAGCCACTCAGCGTGCGCGACAAGAGGATGCCTGTCAACAGCCCCCCCATCAAGGTGCCGATTACCTTGCCCCGCTCTTCATCTGAAGCCAGGTGCGCCGCCAACGGGATGTACACCTGGCAGGCTGTGGTGCCTACGCCAATTGCCAGACTAAAGAAATAGAGCCAGCCAATCTGTGTGGAAAGCGCTGCACCGCAAAGCGAAAAGGCCGCCGCAACCTGCATGCCGGAAAGCAGCCGCCGTCGTGACATCATGTCCCCCAGCGGCACGACCAACAACAGGCCCAAACCATAGCCCATCTGACAGCAGATGTTTATCCAGGAAGCCGCTGTATCCTGCACCGCAAAGGCATCCGCCAGCCGCCCCAGCAAGGGCTGGCAGTAATACAGATTGGCCACCACCACCCCACAGGCAAGTGCCATGAAATATTTGAGCGGGGCCGTGAGGGGAACAGTTTGCGTCATGACTAGGGTCGCGAATGTCCGCCGGAGTGGGCATAGCCGGCCAATTCAATTTCCCATTGATGCCATTGTTCAAAAACATTGTGGCTGCTTTTTGGGTCAACTGGATGTCGCTGCTCAGCTTCCGTTGCGTCGCACACTGAGGCAATATTTCTATGCTCGGCTTTTTCCCGGAAAAAACGAAAGGCCGCCTCTATAACGAAGCAGACTTCCATGTCTTCTTGTAGCGCGTAAAAAATCCTACTCCAGCACTACCCTTCGGCTAAACGTTTCCCCATCTGCCTTGATGCGCAGGAAGTAGCCTCGTTTTTCAATTTCTGCCAACTGGTTTTTATTGTTTGATGAATCGGGCCACCTGCCGTGTTTCCTCATCACCCACCTGTAGCAGGTAGCTGCCCGGCGCCAGACTGGAAGTGGAAACTTGCAGGTTCAGCGATATTTTCCCTGACTGTACGCTCCGCCCGCTCAAATCCATGACTTGGTAGGCCGCAGCGGGCAGGGCGCCCGACACCCGCAGCACATCCTGAACCGGATTGGGATAGACTACAAGCCTGCCCGATGTTTTTGACGGTTCCGCTCCCACTCCCAGTGGCGTTATGTCAAAACCAAAACCGGCAAGGAATTCGTATTGATACGGGCCGGGGGCAATCGGGTTCGAATTCCAGCCCTGTATATACACGACATGACCGGTATCCTGGACCTCGTAGTAACTTATTCCCCAATAATGGGTGGCTGCCCCCGGCCCGCTGCGCAGCTCCACCACCAGGTTTTGAGCCGAGTCATAATCGAAATAGTAGGGCGCCTGATTGATAGGGAACTTTATCCACGCGCCCGGCTTGTGGGTGTTGGCTATTACAATACTGTCTGCCTTAAATACCGGCACGGTCTCCAGAAAGGTATAAGGCCCTCCACGGGGGAGGTAGCCGGCATCCCGGGTACGGCCCAGCCTGATTTCTAAGTGCGGATACATAGAGGGAGCCGTTGAATCATTAATGTCTCCCCCTCCCCAAGTCCTAAAATATAGATTCCTTAACCTGCCCGAGGGCGCATGGAGAAACTTGGGCTTGTAGATCATCTGGCGCTTATCCGTAATAGTATCATCCGCAGCAGGATTCCAATACACTTGCTCCCCGAATGTAAGCCAGCCACCTCCAGGCTTATGAAAAAACACCGTATCCCCGCAGAAGTACTGGGGCTGCTGTGCCGCCACAGGAGTGTGGCAGCACAAGCCCAGCAGCAGCGTGAAAAGAAGGATTCTGTTCATGGCTGTTGGTTTTTATTGTTTGATGAATCGGGCCACCTGCCGTGTTTCCTCATCACCCACCTGTAGCAGGTAGCTGCCCGGCGCCAGACTGGAAGTGGAAACTTGCAGGTTCAGCGATATTTTCCCTGACTGTACGCTCCGCCCGCTCAAATCCATGACTTGGTAGGCCGCAGCGGGCAGGGCGCCCGACACCCGCAGCACATCCTGAACCGGATTGGGATAGACTACAAGCCTGCCCGATGTTTTTGACGGTTCCGCTCCCACTCCCAGTGGCGTTATGTCAAAACCAAAACCGGCAAGGAATTCGTATTGATACGGGCCGGGGGCAATCGGGTTCGAATTCCAGCCCATTATATTCACGACATGACCGGTATCCCGGACCTCACAGTCACTTATGCTCCAACAATATGTGGGTATCCCCGGCCCGCTGCGTAGCTCCACCACCAGGTTTTGAGCCGAGTCGTAATCGAAATAGTAGGGAGCCTGATTGATAGGGAACTTTATCCACGCGCCCGACTTGTGGGTGTTGGCTATTACTATACTGTCTGCCTTAAACACCGGCACGGTCTCCAGAAAGGTATAAGGCCCTCTGCGGGGGAGGTAGCCGGCATCCCGGGTACGGCCCAGCCGGATTTCTAAGTGCGGGTACATAGAAGGGGCCGTTGAATCATTAGTGTTCACCCCCCCCCCAAGTCCTGAAATATATATTCCTTAACCTGCCTGAGGGCGCATGGATAAATTTTTGCTTGTATATCCACTGATTCTTATTCGTAAAGGTGTCATCTATAGCAGGTGTCCCACTACTTGCTCCGCCAAATCCAAACCAGCAACCGCCAGGCTTATGAAAAAACACGGTATCCCCGCAGAAGTACTGGGGCCGCTGTGCCGCCACAGGAGTGTGGCAGCACAAGCCCAGCAGCAGCGTGAAAAGAAGGATTCTGTTCATGGCTGTTGGTTTTTATTGTTTGATGAATCGGGCCACCTGCCGTGTTTCCTCATCACCCACC
>CAYRJR010000180.1:0-5821 GCA_964424655.1 uncultured Chitinophagaceae bacterium | reverse complement strand
AGTGATGACGAGGTTGTAAGCAGAATTGGCCCAATCATACATGCTCCAGGCTCGGTGCAGCCGTTTGCGGGTGCCTTGTTCTTCAGGCAGGCTGAGCTTATTCATGCTTTGCTTAAAGTATATAATTGCAAAGCTTGTAGAGTGCGCGTGCCCCTACGATGGAATCAATCCCTTCGCTGTGTTCACCGGTGGACACTTCATTCAGATCAAACCCGATGATGCTGCGCCCACTGGCCCTTAATTTTTTGAAGAGGTACGTCACCTGATCCAGCTCAAAGCCGCCTGGAACAGGCGTTCCGGTATTGGGGCAGAGCTTAGGGTCGAGTCCGTCAATGTCAAAAGAGATATAGACTTTCTGAGGGAGGTTGGAGATGATTTCATCGCATTGGTCACTCCAGCTCCGGCCTTCAAATTGTTGTTCTTTCAATTGCTGATCGTAATAACAGCGCAGCCGTTCACCGGCATTTTTTGCTACCATCACTTCTTCATCGCAATAATCACGGACACCTACCTGCACAAGCTTGGTTACTTGTGGCACCAGCTCCAGCACATTGTACATGATGGAAGCATGGCTGTATATGAAGCCTTCATAAGCCTTGCGTAGGTCAGCATGAGCATCTACCTGCAGTACGCCAAATTCCGAATGCCGGGCACCCAGCGCAGCGATGAAACCCAGCGGACTGCTGTGGTCGCCACCAATCAGCCCTACTTTTTTCCCATCGTCCAGTAGCCGGCCAGTGATTTCTTTAACCCATTTAAATAGCATCTCACCTCCGGCATTCACCTCGGAAAGTTTACCGGCGAGTTGAATATTCTCTTCCACTTTGCCACCTTCTGTGAGGTGCGAGATAATCAGCTCGGCACACTGGCGCAGGTAATCACTTTTCTTACGGATATTTCGGTCAATGGGCAGCATGAAGAAGCCCTGTTTCCAGCCATCCTGAACGTCGGGGTCGAAAAGGTCCACCTGCTTGGAGGCATCGAAAATATGCTCTGAGGCGCGGGCCGTTCCGGGGCGGTAGGAGACGGTTACTTCCCAGGGTACGGGAAGCAACACAACACGGGCGTTTTCTTCTTTGAATGGAAGTCCAAAAATGTTGTTGGACTTAATGCCCACTGAATTGGGGTCAAAATTTTCAAGCAACTCCGACATGAATGCAGCTTAGCTTTTTTGTTGGGAGCGCAAAACTAAAGCGAAGAATGGCGAATATCCTGCTTATTAAAGCCAGAAAAGGCGGTGCCGAAGCGCCGCCTTTTCTTATCCGATCGTCGTATTTGGTTGGCGGTTGCTCTAATGTCTAAAGACGTTTCGGTAGTCAACCGGACCATTGTCGAATCGTGGTACTAATATACTGCCCATAATAAATATGTGGACGTATTCCCTTGATTTTTTTTCCACATTGCTACATGCCCATGCTCTGTGAAGCGTCCTGCATATTGTCCATCTGAGCTTTCATGTTTTTGCGGCGGAAGAGGTCTGTGTCTTGCTTCCCGAAACGCCAGTTGAAGCTCAGTCGGAACATGGTCGGGTTGGAGATGCGGCTGTAGTCCTGCACGAAGAAATCGGATTCCGTATGCTGGACGAATTTGCGGGTGCCAAAGATGTCATTCACAGAAAGTGTGAGGGATGCCATGTTGTTTTTCAGGAAAGATTTCTTGATAGAAGCATCCGCAAACCATTGGGCTTCGAGATAGCCCTGCGTGGTTGATGAATTTTGCTGGTTGAAGCCATGACCACCACTTGCATCAGAAGCGAGGATATTGGTGCGGCTTTGATACACTCCGGATAGCTGAGCGCTCCATCCACTACCGAAACGGAACTGATTATTCAGTTTTCCAAAGCCGGAAAAATAGCTGCTGGAGGTGCCACTATTGTCGTTGAGCTGGCCGTTATACAGGTTGGCATTGGCCGTAGTATTCCACCATTTGCTGAGGTCCCAACCCACAGTGAGTTCACCGCCATAACGGTCGCTACTTCCTGCATTTACGGGTGTGGTGATGATTGCATTTTCACCTGAAAACTGATTTACGCCCATCGTCTGCAAGTTGGTAATGAGGTTGTCGGAGTGGCGCTCATACAGGGTAAATAGGACGTAGTTGCTGCGCGTAAAATTCTTCATATAGCTCAGCTCAATCGAATTGGTAAACTCCGGACGCAACGATGGATTCCCTTCACGGATGTTGAGCGGGTCTGAATAATCTACATAAGGCATCAACTGGAAGAAGCTGGGCCTGCGGATGCCCCTACGATAGGAAAATTGTATTTGCTGCTGCCCACCCAACATGCGCGTATAGGCGAGGGAAGGAAACAGGCTAATCGGGTAGCTGACTTTCAGATTCAGGTTACTGTCCGGTAGCGCCCCGAGATAATTGGAGCTTTCTGCCCGCAGCCCGATTTGATAGGAATTATTCGTACCCACATTGCCACTATAAGAAGCATAAGCTGCATACACCTGGTCGCTGCTGTTATAGTTCGTGCCGAATGGTGTGGGAACCATTTCACCAGTACTATCCTGAACCGAATTGACAATGCGGCTGTCTGTAGTACGCACAGTGGCCTTGACACCTACTTCCAGCTTGTCTTTGTTGGCAAATGGGCGACTATAATCACTCTGAATGGAGTAGAAATTATTTGAGCCACTTGAGTTGCTCTGCTCATCAATGTTGCGGTTGACGCTGCTCTCATTCGGCCCGGTGAAATATCGGGTGGCGTAGTCTGTTTGCCCGCCATTGGAGCCACCACGAGCGCTGGCTTCAAAATTGAACTCTTCGCCGGAACGTGGGAAAAGGTGCTTCATGCTCAGTTCGATTCCATTCATGTCGAAGTTGGAATTGCCGCCTGTGTTGCGCCGAGCCCATCCAGTATTGATGAATCCATTTCCCAGCAGGGTATCCGTGGTCATATCCAGAGATTGATCGGGACGACGCTCACCATGCATCTTGAGCAGGCCTAATGAAAAGCTGGTTCGGTTGGTAGCAAAGAAATCAAGGCCAAGTTTCCCGAATAAAAATGAACCGCCCCGGTTGCTTTCTCCGTCCTGATGGCTTTGCAATGCCTGCCCACCGTAGTTTTCATAGCGGTCGGTCTGATCCTGTTCATAGCCGTTACGCAGGTTAGCATTTCCATCAAATGAAATATTGATTTTTCCGGAACGGGCATTGAAGTTTCCGCCCAGATTGCTGCCGCCACGACTGTCCACACCTGCGCGAACAGAGCCATTGTAGCCTGTCTTTCGGTTTTTCTTCAATACGATATTGAGTATCCCCCCCGGCCCGCCTTCCGCATCATATTTTGCTGAAGGGTTGGTGATGACTTCTACTTTGTCTATGGCATCTGATGGTATCTGGTCTAATGTGAGCGGGCTTTGGCGGCCATCCACCAGCACAAGGGGTGCACTGTTGCGGATGCTCACATTATTGTCTGCGTCCACCAACACGCCAGGCACATTCTTCATCACATCGGCAGCCGTGCCACCTTGCGAGTTGAGATCCTGACTCACATTGAAAATCTTCTTTTCTCCCTGGAGTTCGAAGGCTGGCTGAGAGGCTGTCACGGTGACTCCGGCCAGGTTTTGTGTGCTGGGCTGAAGCTGAATATTACCCAGGTCTTTGTTGAGCGCATCAAGCGCTGCCGAAAGATTATCGGTGCCTGATGCATCCGGACTGGCACTTGCATTTTTCATGGCTGCACCAGCCTTCATTAATGCAGCCAGATCGAAGGATACTTTTTTGCGAAGCTCTGAATAGCCCAGTGCTGTAATCACTAATTCCAGAGGTTCATTCAGGGGTAGGCCATCGAAGCTGAATTCGCCATTGTCTGCCGTAATCCCGCCCTGAGCCAGTATCTGTTTCCCTTCTTCTGTCTTCAACAGGGACACTGAAGCAATGCTCACAGGCTTACCTGTTTTGGCATCAATCACCTTGCCATACATCTTGCCCGTTCGCCCGGACTGGTGCCCACTGGCACCAAAGCGTGGCTGCGCCTCTATAGATATTGACAGGATGGTACTTATGAAAAGCAGCAGTAATGCAGGCTTGAAAAATTTCATAGACAAAGGCTTAGCAAGAATCGGGCAAAGGTGTTTGTTGCCAGCGTTTAGGTTTTGTTACAATAGGCAAGTTGTAGTGGGATTTTTCGGGTGACTTTTACTTTGTAATTCAATAGCTTCTTTCCGTTCATGCTTCGTTTTCCCAATGCCAAAATCAATCTGGGCCTCCACATCACCCGCAAACGGGAAGATGGCTTCCATGACCTCGAAACGATTTTTTATCCCTTATTTCAGATGCGTGATGCACTGGAGATGGTGCCAGCGGCACATGGGATTCCTTCTATGCAACTCAGCGGCCTGGCCGTGGCGGGCGACATCCAAAGCAACTTGGTTCGGAAGGCTTATGAGCTGCTACAGGCCAGTTACCCATCCAAAATTCCTGCCTTGGAAATGTACCTGCATAAGGTGATTCCTATGGGCGCCGGCCTGGGCGGAGGCAGTGCCGATGCAGCCTTTGCCCTGAAAATGTTGAATGAAATATGTGCACTTGATTTATCGCAGACTGAGCTGGAAAAATTTGCATTGATGCTGGGTTCTGATGCCCCGTTTTTTATCAGAAACACGCCCCAGTATGCTACTGGTCGCGGTGAATGCATGGAGCCAATAGCCCTCGATTTGTCCGGATATGAAATCCGGGTGCACTGCCCAGACGTGCATGTAAGCACCCGTGAAGCCTTCCGGCAAGTGCGCCCCATGCCCGCAGTTTTCCCGCTGAGCAGGCTCCCCGAAATTCCGCTTTCCGAATGGCGGCATGTGTTGCAAAACGATTTTGAAGAATCAGTTTTCCCTCAGTTCCCGGAAATCCGCTTAGCAAAGGAATCCATGTATGAAGCAGGTGCCTTGTATGCATCCATGAGCGGCAGTGGCAGTGCGGTCTTCGGGATTTTCCCCAGGCCGGTTGCATAAGCGGCTTGCTTATTTCCGTACGCGCAGAATACCGCAACTTGCAAGGCCACTGACCTTTCTATCACCCGCATCAGCAGCCCATGAGTGCCATCATTTCTTTGCAGGACATCCATAAATCCTACTTCCTCGGCAGGCAGGAATTACCTGTGCTCATGGGCATCAACCTGGAGATTCAGCGTAACGAATATGTGGCACTCATGGGGCCTTCCGGCTCGGGCAAAAGCACGTTGATGAATATCCTTGGTTGCTTAGATACTGCCAGTTCTGGCCGCTATGTACTCAATGGTCAGGATGTGTCGCGCATGGCCGATGACGACCTGGCATCTGTGCGCAATGCAGAAATCGGTTTTGTCTTTCAGCAGTTCAACCTGCTGCCCCGCCTCAGCGCCTGGGAGAATGTTGCCGTTCCGCTCATCTATGCCGGCGTGGGCCGTAAAGAGCGCGAAACCCGCGCCCGTGACATGCTCGAAAAAGTAGGCCTGGCCGACCGCGGCCACCACAAGCCCAATGAGCTTTCCGGCGGTCAGAGCCAGCGTGTGGCCATCGCCCGCGCGCTTGTCAACAACCCTGCCATCATCCTCGCGGATGAGCCTACCGGTAACCTCGATACGAAAACCTCCATCGAAATCATGGAGCTGTTTCACACCATCCACGATGCCGGTAACACGGTCGTCCTCGTCACCCACGAAGAAGACATTGCCGAATACACACACCGCATCGTGCGCATGAGAGATGGCCTGCTGGAAAGCGACCGGCAGAACCAACCCGTGCTCTTGAACAAATAACCCGTCCCCTTATTTTTGCGCCCCCGGCCAACTTAGCTCAGCTGGTAGAGCACTTCACTCGTAATGAAGGGGTCGTCAGTT
>CAYRJR010000179.1:5206-5823 GCA_964424655.1 uncultured Chitinophagaceae bacterium | reverse complement strand
TGGAAGCCGGTGTTCACTTCGGTCACCTCCGTAAGAAATGGAACCCCAAGATGCTGCCTTACATCTTCGCCGAGAAAAACGGCATCCATATCATTGACCTGAACCGTACCATCGAAGGCCTTCAGGAAGCTGCCGCAGCCATGAAACAAATGGCAAAAAGCGGTCGTAAAATCATGTTCGTCGCTACCAAAAAGCAGGCGAAAGACATCGTAGCCGAAGCCGCACAAAAAGTGAATATGCCTTTTGTGACTGAGCGCTGGCTGGGCGGGATGCTCACCAACTTCCAAACCATCCGCAAAAGCGTCAAAAAGATGCAAAGCATCGAAAAGATGCTGCAGGATGGTACCATGGACAGCGTGACTAAAAAGGAACGCCTGACTCTCACCCGCAGCCGCGATAAGATGGACAAGGTACTGGGCGGTATCGCTCAGATGGGCCGCACGCCTGCCGCACTGTTCATCGTAGATATCTCTCACGAGCACATCGCCCTTGCCGAAGCCAAGCGCCTTGGCATCACGACGGTGGCAATGGTGGACACCAACAGCGACCCCACTAAGGTTGACTTTGCTGTGCCCTCCAATGATGATGCAACCAAGAGCATCGCCATCGTGGTCAAC
>CAYRJR010000179.1:0-5196 GCA_964424655.1 uncultured Chitinophagaceae bacterium | reverse complement strand
TCATGGAAGGCCTGCAGGAGCGCAATACCATGAAGGAAAATGAAGAAGAATCCGGCAACGATGAAGCTTCTTCTGAAGAACATGGTAATGCCCAAATTCATGAAGAAGAAGGCGAACATCAGCGTGGTCGCGGCGAAGGCCGTAGTGAAGGCCGGGGCCGGGGCACCAGCTCAGGCGTAGGTCGCAGCCGCACCGGCGGTGCAGGACGCGCCCGCACTGGCACCGGTGGAGCAGCCCGCCGATAAGCACACCGGATAATCAACTTAGCATCCAGGCCGCCTCTTTGGGCGGCCTTTCTTTATCGGCGCAACCCTTACTGAATCGGAATAGCAGTTCGTTTGATGAGAGGCTTTTTATATCAGCTTTATCTCATCGTCGGGCTTCCGTTGCGTCGCACACTTCAGCAAGATTTCACTACGCAGCTTTGCCTGGAAGATGGGTGCGAAGCCTCCTCCAGGCTATCATGAACGACATAAACAGTGGTTTCGCAATAGAGCCTCATAGCAGCACTGGCCCCTCAGTGTGCGACGCAACGAAGCTGCATCAGGGCGCAAATGCTGACTAACAAAAATTCATCACCATGAATTACTGCTGTGCGAAGATGAACCGGATGGTAACTCCTGCCCGGGTGGTGGTCATCGGGTAGGTCTGCGTGGTGTATGGGATGGTCTGTCGTCGGTCGTAGAAAAAGCGAAGCGTGATCCGGTCACTGACGATATAGTCTATGCTGGGCGAGATGGTAATCACCTTCTGCCCGCGTGTCACGACGGTGAGGTCCTGAGCCAGGTAGGTGTTGGTGGTGATATCATCCCGCAAACCGATATCCATTTTAAAATTCAGGTCGTTGTCCAATTTTTTGACGCCCAGAATCGTAAAGGGCAGTCGCAAACCTTTCTTGCGGAAGCCAACGCCAAAGACGTATTCCTGACTACGGGTTTCGCTCACCTGATAGTCTATTAGCGACAGCGAAGCCTGCCTGCTTTTGCGATATTCAAAGTGTACCGTCAGGCTGTTTTTCAGCGCTGCGTCTATGCCAATCAGTGGCGCAAAGCTTTCTGAAATCGTGATGTTCGGCACCTGATAGTAAGGCACGAAATTCCCCGAATTGGAATCAAGGAAGGATGGATAGCCCAGCCCATAGATATCCTGATAATAGAGCGCACTGACGAATGAACTCATGGCCAGTGTGCCGGTATAGGCATCGGTCACGGTGAATGAGTTGAAGATATTCTGGAAGAGGGGTATCCTGTTGAGGCCATTGTATGTAAGCCGCCAGTTGGGTAATGGTGTGTAGTATCGGAAAGGGTTGCTCTTGATGCTTTCGTTGTCGTAATCGAGCAGCGGGATGCTGGAAGCACTGCGGCCACTGTAGGCTGCGATAAAAGCAGGTATCAGCACATCCTGAGAATAGCGGTTATAGCCCTTGTAGAAATTCGGGTCGTTCGGGTCCTTGGCCCCATTCGTGTATGGGTTGTTCTTGCCGAGGCGCTCTGAGATGGTAAGCCTGTTTTTGATGAACTGAGTAAACACGCCACCATCCGCTGTACCGCTGCTTTTGAACAAAGTCTTCAGCCCGATATAGCTCATATTGAAAGAGCCGGTTTCATAAGGATTCAGGTGGTTGTAGATGCCGGTATTGCCTGTGTCTTTAAATAATTCATTGTGCGCTTTGGTGAAGCTCTTGGTGAGGGAGAGGTCAATGCGCAGGTCATTCGGAATGGGCTCTAAAGTGGCGGTGATGTTGAGGTTCTGCTGATGCGTCTGCTGGAATTGCGCATTGAACAATGAGTCGCTGGTGATTTTCCCTTCAGCAGCCAGCCTGTCTAAATAGGCGCGATTCACCTGGTCGCCAAAGGCAAAGCCCAGGCCAGGCCTACCATTGGCTGTATTGATGCCCAATACGCGTGTGCTGTCCATATAACCGGGCAGGATGGTGCCTCCGGTTTCGGAATAGGTGATTGTGCCGCGTTTTACCATCGTCAGCAGTTGACCGGCGGTGCGCTCCAGGCCATTGAGTTCCGGAGTGGTGGCTCTTCGCTTCTTGCGTGCCGCTTTTCGTGCCGCTTTTCGTTTTGCCTTCTCTGCCTTCTTATGCGCTAGGTCGTCTGCCCGGATGAGTTTGTGTAAGGAGTCGAGCTGGTGGTTGCTCATGTTTGCTGTATTGACGGCCACACCGCGCAGGTTTAGTGTGTCGGAATGTTGTCGCCGTTTCTTACGATTCCCCTGGCTGCTTTCTGAAGCAGATGGTTCCTGGTCTCCGTTTCCTGTTATTGTTACGTTGCCCCCGTTGATGCCTGGTCGGTTTAGCATAGGGCCGCCGCCAGGTTTATCGCTCGATCGTGATACCTCTTTTTTTGGTTTCACAGGACCTCGTGGCTTAGGCATGCTTGCAGCACGTAAGAATCGGTTCTTGTTGTAGAGTTGCTGGAAGTTGAGCTCTCCATTTAGGGTTTTGGTTTGTGTGTTCCCGATGGTATTGCCCAGGCTGCGGGCAAGCTGTGAAGCCGCCGTCCAGGAATAGGTGGTGCTGTAGCCCATGCGCAGGCTCATCCAGTCGGTAATGGGCAGTTTATTGAGCGGCACATTGTATGCGATGTTGCCGCTTTGATTGAACATCGTATTGCGCCCAAAATGACTGATTCGATCCCAAAGTGAATCCCGTTTTGCTTTCGAATCAATACGACCGTAAGGCTCGTCAATCCGGGAAGAATTGCTGGCTGAATAATCCAGAGAAAGTGAGCGGGTAAGCTCCCAGCGCAGCGCATAGGTGCGCAGCCAGACGAAGTTCTTGTAGTATGTAGGCGGAATCTGATAGCCCCCATCGCCGACTACACGCACCTTTGTTTCGTCCATATCCCGCTGTAGGTCGTTGCGGATTGAAATGGTAGAAGGGAGCGGATTGAAATTAAAATCCCGAATCAGACCCAGCCATTTATTCTTTGGATTGACCAGCTTCTTAAATGGCTCAATGGGCTTGCTGCGCACATTGTAAGCATATCCAAGCCCCAGTCGGTGGCTGGTCAATTCATCACCTTCGATAAGTGGGTTGCGCTTAAACTGGCGGTTGTAGGCATAGGAGAGGTCGAAGTTTCGGGCACTCCAAATCTTAGCTGGTTTATTCTTCGATGGGTCGCCGGTGATACGCACATTGTTCACGTTGACGCTGGTAATAGAGGTGAAGTCCTGAGCCACCTTCCGCAGCGAGTCTCGCTGGTCTTTATTCTGAGCCGCATTGAGCTGGTCGCTGTATTTCACATCTAGGTCATAAGGGTTGTACTGCGGGTTGGAAATACTTTCTGTATGCCCAATGAAGAATGGTATCTGCACCCCCCAGGAGCGTGGCATCAACTTGCCCAGAGCCAGATTTGTGTTGGCATCCCATTGATAGAAATTGTCGCGTTGTCGCTGCTGCAGCTTCTGGTCAATATTTCCATAACCTTCTGTGTGCATAGAACCGCCCAGATGCACGTTACCCAGGTCGGCCAACTGCATGTTTAGTTTGCCGGTTGCTGCATACGCCGGCTTCTCGTTCATACCGGTCATTCGGAGCTCGTCAAACCATACTTCGGCACACTTCCCAAGGCCATCATCGCCGGGATGTTGCGCATCTTTCTTGGGATTAAGGATACCCAGCATCACCATCTTTGCTTCACCCACATTAGGGTTGCCCACCACGACAATATTGTTTCCTTTCGCATCGGTAGTCGAGTAAGGAATCAGCGGACTGAGGCCTGCTGCATTACGGCTGGTCTTGGCATTGACCAGATCACTGAAAGCAACATCAAGCATGTTTTCTGCGGGCCATACCTGCTCGGCAGTCGCGCTGGAACTGGGCAGGGTGATGTGCAGTGGAATCTGGTATTCGTAGTAGTTGTCTGTGAAGTCTGAACCGATACGGATGAATGCCCGCAAATCGCCATCCTGCACCGGTGCTGAATTGGTCATGCTCTCGGCATGCACAAACATGCGCAGCCTGTCGAACTGGCGCAGGTCTGCATTCACTTCTTTATATGCGGCACGTGCATCTCCGTCTTTCAGCGTGCATACCTGCAAAGACAGAGACTGTTCGTTCTGCTGTATAGTCTGCCCGTTGCTCACAGCAGCAAGCTGACGATTCACACCGGGAGGTATCACATAAGGCACTGGTTGGCGGTCGCCATTTTCTTCCAGGCTCACTGAATTTACAGTGAAGTCAGTGGTGCGCTTTTCATCATCGGGGATGTTTTCACCGGGGTTTTTTAATGAAAACTGATAGCCCCTCCACAGGTTACGCCCGAGGTCGAGCGCTGCAAAACGAAGTGTCACCGTATCGCTGAATCCGGTCAGGAACATGCGCATGAAGCGTATGGAACGGAAGTCGGAAATGGAACCCACCTTCTGCTGATAATTCCGGATGGGAATCTTGAACTGATACCAGGTTTCATCGCCCGAGCTACCATTAGGGAGTCGTACGTTTTTAGCCACATGCGATGAGACAATGTAATTGCTGCCCACCTGCATGTTGGGCGACAAATCCACGCGGTATTGATAGTAATCTTCCGCCTCATTCATCGTGTTGTCGCGGTCTATGTCTTCACTCTCTGGGATAGTGGTCTGTGCAGAAGAATAGGCAGAGCTTTCATCGGTAATCGGCGAGTTGCCCTGAGGATTGTTGTACATCCGGTACCGGTCGCGGATGAAGGTGGTGCTTTGTTCGTAAGAGCCACCACGGAAGTATTGATAGTCGTCTGCAGAAGGGTCTGCTTCCGCCTTCAGGAAAGCCGGGCTCTGTGGGCCGAATCGGTTTTTAAGTTGTAAGAGATAGTCTGAATAGGCGCCTTGTTCATCGGCATCATTAAGGCCATCGTAGCCCACATCCTGAGCTGCACGTGCGGCAGGGTCATTATCAAATGCGCGTGTGATTTGCTGCTGGAATCGTGGCTGCTTCCCCCACACACTTTGATCCACTTTGTTGGGGTCTGCAGGATAGGGCAAGCCATTTTCAAAAAACTTCTTACCGTCTTTCAGGATGTCTTCTGACACGTTGCCGAGGTTGATATACAAAGAGCCGTTTCCTGCCTGATTCCCATCAATGAATGGGTCCATCAGCCAGAATTCGATGTATTCCACATTCGAAGCTTCGAAGTCCGAATTGTCAATCGGCCGCATGATGCCGCCCCAGCGTGCCTGTGGGTTGCTTAGGCTTCCGTCCGGGTT
>CAYRJR010000178.1:0-5853 GCA_964424655.1 uncultured Chitinophagaceae bacterium | reverse complement strand
GGAAAATGAGTTTTTGAAGGGTGCAAGGAAGCATACATCCCAAAGCTACTTATTGGGGGAATTAATACGTTACTTAAAAAAAAAATGTAATTCAATGAATATCTATTGAATAGTTTTGTGGGGAACCAAAAATTATTCCCCATGAAAAACGTACTACTCGCATGGCTACTTACCCTGACGGCCCTTGGCGCTCAGGCGCAAACGCTAACCATCAATAATCACACAGCCTGTCCGGTGAACGCATATTTGTTTATTGGCACTCCTGCTTTTTGCCCATCTCCAAGTTGTGGGAGCGGGGGAGTCCCATATGTATCGAATGCCTACAGTGTAATGACAATAAATCAATCATCAATGCCTTGTTCAGGGCCATGGATGTATGCAGCGCTCAATACGGCACCCAACCCCAACGGCTGGGCTGATGGTTGTGAGGTAGGTAAAGCAGTACAGCAGAAAAATTCATCAGGATGTGCTCCGCAATATTCCGGGTCTTTCTACGTAGTCAGTTGTGGCACATTTGTGAATGTCACATGGGTGAATAATGTCTCAACACCCGGGGATGTTACGATTGACATTAATTGATTGATAGTGTCATACATGATAATGGGAAAGCCTGATAGCAGCACTGGCCCCTCAGTGTGCGACGGAACGGATGCTCCATCAGGGTACTAATGCCGGCTACCAAAAAATTATTATTTAAAGAGGCAGCCCCAATTTGAAGCTGCCTCTTTTTGGTATTGCTTTTCATGTGTTGGTCAGGCAGTCATGCCGGTAACTAATGCTTTTGCCTCTTTTCGGGGAGGGAATCTGTATAGCGGTTGGGGCGTGCTGCTTGCCATTTTTCGAGGAGGGCGCAGGCATTCAGTGCAGTTTGGTTGTCAATGATGCGAGCGGTGGGCTGCTTGCGAAGCTGCGGTGCGGGACGGATACCACTGGACAGTTGTGGGGATCCGCCTTGGCCTTTGGGTGCTGCCGGGCCTGGCATTTCAGATTTCTGGCAGGCGAAGAGCAGGCTGCTCATGGCCAGGACGAGGGCAATTGATGCATGTTTCATAAAGCTGATTTTTTAGGAGTTTTTGTTCAGCCAAAAATGCTTTTGCCTGACAGCGGAAAACCTGCCCCTGCGTGGGGTGAAATAGCAGAACCGTGAGGGGATTTTTTCGGGGGAGGGTGAGGAAAATCCCCCCTGAGGCATTGAGCTGCTTATCTTTAACAGAACCCAACTGGTACAGCCATCATGAGCAGCCTCTTCATAAATCGGTCAGTTCCTTTCCGGCGAGGCGATTTTATCATTAGTGTTTTCGTAGATGATAAAAAGGCAGGCACGTTGCTATCTGGTGATGAATTAGAGCTGGAATTATATCCGGGCGTACACCAGATTCAGGCGAGGTGCCTGGGTATGCGCGGGAAAGAGTTGAGTCTCACACTCACTGAAACCGAACAACACATGCTTCAGGTAACAGTTATCAGGCCGAATGGTAAAATATATTTTCCGGCTTTTGTATTCTACATTTTGATTTCGGCTATGCCTTCCATCCTTTTCAGGCATTTACCAGATATGCTCGCCACCAGTTTGCTGGCGCTGATTTATGTGGTTGCTCCTGTCTGGGCTTTTATTTCCTTTCGGGGAAGGAAAAAAGATTGGCTAAAGTTTGAATCAGTGCCAGTAGGAGCGGCTTCAGCAGATTCACTACCCGTTGCCAATGTGCATTAGGTCTAAGCCCAGGAAATCTCCAGCACATCGGGGTTCGCTTTCAGCAAGCCGGTGAGTTCTGAGATTGCTGTATTCTCGATGCTGTCAAACTTTAGTTGTAGCCGGTAGCCCACCTCATTTTTTTCCATAGAAAAGGATTGGACTTTTAGCGTTGGTAGCTCCATGACCGTCTTGAGGACATCATGATTTTGAGCTTCTGACCTGACCAGAAGCTGCAGGCTTTTTTGTTTTCCTTTCCCCAGATAAATTGTTTCCAGCGGCTTTAGCGCCCAAAGGATAATCAGTGAAATCAGGGTTGTGATGGCAGCCGCGAAATACATCCCGCCACCCGTAGCCAGCCCGATGGCAGCGACCGTCCACAAACCTGCGGCAGTGGTGAGGCCATGAATGGTGCCAGGCCGGATAAACAGGATGGTACCTGCCCCAATGAAGCCAATGCCGCTGACCACCTGCGCCGCTATCCGGGAAGGGTCAAGCACTACATTGGGCTGGCCCAGAATATCAGAAAATCCAAAGCTGGAAATGAGCATAATCAGGCAAGAGCCGATGCACACCATCATGTGGGTGCGCAGGCCCGCAGTCCAGTTTTTTCTTTCCCGCTCGATGCCGATTAAGGCCCCGAACAGTGATGCCAGCAACAGGCGAATGAGGATTTCGCGCCAGGAAATCATGTCAAAATTTTCTTTGAAAAAACTTCATGCCCCAAAGAAGCAAGAATATGAAGGGCTGTTGCAAGCTTACTTCAAAAAGCCACGCATTTTCCAAACGCCTTTCATGGCTTCCTGAACGATTCCTTTACTCATCTTGGATGCACCGGCTACGCGGTCAATGAATTTAATAGGCACTTCGCGCAGCTTGAAGCCCATCTTCCAGGCGCGGTATTTCATTTCAATCTGAAAGGCATAACCTACGAAACGGACATCATCAAGGGGCAAAGCTTCCAGCACACGACGGGTGTAGCAAACGAAGCCGGCGGTGGGATCTTTAACTGGCATCCAAGTAATAATGCGAGTGTAAAGTGCACCTCCCTTGGAGATGAAAATTCGATCCTTTGGCCAGTTCTCCACGCGTCCGCCTTTCACATAACGAGAGCCGATGGCCATGTCAGCACCCTGATTGGCACAGGCATCATAGAGCCGCAGGAGGTCATTGGGGTCGTGCGAGAAGTCGGCATCCATCTCGAAGATGTACTGATAGCCGTGTTGTAAAGCCCATTTAAAGCCGTGGATATAAGCGGTGCCAAGGCCCAGTTTCCCACTGCGTTCTTCCATGAAGAGCGAATCCGGGAACTCTTGTTGCAGGCTGCGGACAATATTAGCGGTACCGTCAGGGGAACCATCGTCCACCACGAGCAGGTGAAAATTCCCCGGCAAGGCCATCACCACGCGAGCCATATTGGCGATGTTTTCCTTCTCGTTGTAAGTAGGAATGACGACCAGCTTGTCCAAAGGGTTTGCGGGCTAAAGATTAAGTTGCGAATATAGGCTGGATACATTGCCAGCAAGGGAAATAAGCAAAGTGGTTGCGATACTTTGCGGTCAGGCGTTGCGCAGTTTCCCCAGCTTCATATGGTTGAAGATTTCAGAAATCTTCTGCTTGGTATGCAGGCTGAAGTCCGCTTTCATCATCCAGTCATAATAACTGGGTTCTTTGGAAAAGACCTCTTCCACATTCCGCCCGATATACTTACCGAAGTTGAATACCACCTCACCATTTGCTTTCCGTTTCAGCCGTTGTGCATAATCCACAAAAGGTTCTTCTTCCCGAAGGAATTCATGCAGCGATTCCACATCGTTGTTCAGCTCAGGATAGCGGTCAACCTGTGCTTCCAGTACCTCTATAGTTGCTAAAGTGTCGGCTTCTGCGCTGTGGGCATTTTCAAGGGTCTTGCTGCAATAAAAGCGGTAAGCGGCCTGGAGCGTGCGCTGTTCCATTTTGAAGAATATCTTCTGGGCATCAATTACACGGCTGTTTCCAAAATCAACAGGCACATCAGCTCGGAGGAATTCTTCCACCAGCAGCGGCAGATCGAAACGGGCCACATTATACCCGCCGAGGTCGCAGTTTTTCATCCAGGCCCAAAGCTCTTTAGCAATCTGACGAAAGCTTTGCTTGTCTTGTACATCCTCGTCCCGGATACCATGCACCTCGCTGCTTTCAGGCGGGATAGGTATGCCTGGGTTTAGTCTTTGTGTCCAGGTGTCGCGGCGGCCTTCGGGTAAAATTTTTACTAAGGAAATTTCAATGATGCGGTCAGTAGCTGCGTTGGTGCCGGTCGTTTCGAGGTCGAAAAAAATAATGGGCCGGCTAAGGGAAAGTTGGGACACGGTGCTTGAGGAAAGCTTGAGATAATGAGATTTCTGTTTCGGAAAAAAACAGTGCTATCGAGATTGAAATACTTGGTTTGTGTGCGAGACTCAGGCTTCTGGCTTCTGCTGAATTTTCTTAAACACTTCTTCCATGTGAAAGACATAGTCGAGCGTATCATCAATAAAAAACTGGAGTTCCGGAATCCGGCGGAGTTGATTTTTTACCCGTAGCCCCAAAATTTTCCGCCATTCACCCGTGCGCGCTTTAATGTCTTTCAGCAATGCTGCCGGGTCTTTTACCTGGAAAAGACTCAGGTAGATTCGGGCTTCCATCAGGTCTGGGGTAATCATCACTTTGGAAATGCTGAGCATGCCGCCATCCACCATATTCATGCCTTCCCGAAGGAAAATATCACTCATCTCATGCAGCACAAGCTGGCCTACTTGTTTCTGTCGTTTAGATTCTTCCATCTTGATTCGGTTTCCTTTTCCGGCAGGCTGCCGAAAGGCGATAAAGGTAGAATAAACGCGCTCCATGACTGTTTTACCGCATCCAAACAAGCCACCCTGAAGCAGTTCTTTATTTTTGCCCCCCTCAAAAGGAAGTTTCAGAAATGACCCATCGCCTCATAGCTGCCTGCACAGCCCTGCTGCTCTTCGCGGCCTGCAAGGAAACACCGCCCCAAATCAATTATGGCCCTCAGGCCAGTGACACTGCCTTCACGGCTGCACCGGAGACGCCCCAGAGTCGCATTGTGGTGATTGAAGAATTTACCGGTGTGAGCTGCCCGCCTTGCCCTCAGGGCCATAAGGTACTCGCTGCAATTGAGCAGCAATACCCGAACCGGGTTGCCTTTGTTGGCATTCAGCCTTTCGGTGTACCGCAGGCTAATCCCTTAGACACCCCCGGCAATCAGATTTATACCCGCCACGATAACCGCTCACAAGACGGCACCGACCTGGCAAATGGCATCTATGGGGGCCTTTCCAATATCCCCATCGCAGGTATTGACCGCACCAGCCCAGCCGGTAATCTGCTCATTGGCCGCACTGCCTGGAATTCCGTCGTGGATAACCGGACTACAGTGCCCACAGCTGCAAACGTCAGCGTCACAGTCAGCTATGATGACAATAGCCGCAAAGCTTTTGTGAAGGTGCATGTAGCCTACACGCAGGCCATTGCCAAAGTGCAACGCCTCACCGTAGCCATTACAGAAGACAGCGTGATTGACGGGCAGGAAGGCGATGGCCCAAATGGCTATAATCAGGACTATGTACACATGCATGTGCTGCGCGACATCCTCACGGCGCCTACCGGCGATTTGATTTTGAATACCTATGCTACCAAGCCGGCCGGCTTGGTGTATGAGCGCACTTTTGTCTATAACCTGAATGCAGGCTGGAACCCGGAGCATTGCAAATTCGTAGCCTATGTAGCCAACGACAATGGCAACGACAAGGAAATCATCCAGGGTGCCGAATCGCATCTTAAATAATCATTTCGACGCAGCAGCTTTATTTTGCCCCGCCGCTCCTGGCGGGGCTGCTTTTTTCATGAAAATTGATTTCGTACGCAGCCTTCCGGCGATTTTATGTCTTGCTCTTTTGTCCGCCTGTGGCAATAATCCTAAGCAGAATGAGGACAGCACCGCCCAGAAGAATGTGCCAGCCCCTAAGCCTGTAGTTGCCGATTTCAATGCAGATTCTGCCTATGCTTTTGTGGCTGCTCAGGTTGATTTTGGCCCACGCACACCAGGCTCCAAGGCTCAAAGAGATTGTGCCCAATGGATGCAACAAAAGCTGCGCGAATACTGCGATACAGTCTATCGGCAA
>CAYRJR010000177.1:0-5913 GCA_964424655.1 uncultured Chitinophagaceae bacterium | reverse complement strand
GCCAGCCATGACGGGCCTCATGCCTAGATTGAAGTTGTGGTTCCAGCAGGTTTTTCAGGTCGTAGCAGAAATGCCCAAAAAGCCAATCCTGATTCAGGTTGAATACTCGTTTGAAGGCTTCCAACTCCTCAGGAGAATTGCAGGTAAAAACCTGTGTAGCGCCGGCGCCCAGCAGGCATTCGAAGCGGCCATACGGGTCATCGTATCCGTTGCTGTCTAAGAAAAGAAAAATGCCGAACCGGGAGGCCCAGTTCAGCATTTGGTTTTTAATACGCTTCAGATTTTCCTGACCAAAAGCAGTGTCTGCAGACTTGCGAAGCACGACTCAGATGGCTTTAAAAATCGTCATCATCATAGCCGTCATCGTTTATGCTGCTCAGTCCCAGGTCATCAAAGTCGTCATCGTCGTTTTTCTTCTTGCCTCCGCCAGAGGATTTCGACTTGCTTTTGGGCAAGTCAAATTCTTCAAAGTCTTTGTCCATTTTATAGGCATCCTCATCATCATCGTTATCGAAGCCGTCCTCTTCTTCATCAAGGTCTAAATCCACATCTTCTTCGAAGTCATCATCATCGTCGTCATCCTCTTCCTCCTTCTTGCTTTTAGCAGCAGGTTTTTTAGCCACAGCTTTTGTGGCCACTTTCTTTTTAGCAGGAGCAGCTTCCTCCTCTTCAGTCACTTCGTTTTCGGTATCATCAGCTTTTTTCGAAGCTGCCTTTTTAGTCGTGCTTTTTGCGGCGGCAGTCTTAGTGCCGGAAGGCTTTGTTGCTTTCTTGCTTGTGGTCGTTTTCATCGCTGCGAATTTTTTTGAAGAATGCTTTTTTGCTTTGGAGACAGTCCAAAATTTGACTGCTTTGCAGAAAGCTCCAAATTTTTTTTGGCAGCACTTTGCTTTAGATTTCCGGCTTTTTCAAACTCAGCAATTGATCCCTTCCTGTGCCGTTGCTGACGTAGGCTATTTCAGCGCCGAGATATTGCTCGATGAACTGAATAAAATCGGAAAATGCCTTAGGCAGTTGTGCTGCTTCCTTGCATAATGCTATGGGCGAATCGTTCCAGCCTGGGAAGTCCTGATATACGGGTTTGATTTCCGCATCGTCGAGTTCGTAAGGCATCTCGTCAGTCCTTTTTCCCTGGCGATCATAGGCCACTGCTACCCTGAGTGGACTGAAGCTGTCCAGCACATCAGTCTTGGTCATGATGAGCTTGGTAACACCACTGAGCATGACTGCATACCTCAGGGCGACGAGGTCCATCCAGCCGCAACGCCTGGGCCGGCCTGTGGTCGCGCCAAATTCACCACCAGCACGACGCAGCGCTTCGCCCATTTCATCATCCAGTTCGGTGGGGAAGGGGCCGCCGCCCACACGGGTGCAATAAGCCTTGGTGATTCCAAATACTTCGCCGATTCGGGAAGGAGCTATGCCCAATCCGGCACACACACCGGCTGTGATGGTATTGCTGGATGTGACGAAAGGATAAGTGCCGAAATCAATATCGAGCATGGAGCCTTGTGCACCTTCGGCTAATATCTGTTTCCCTTCGTTGAGTGCCTGGTCGAGCCAATATTCAGCATTGACGATGTTCAGTGCCTTTAGGGAGTTGATGGATTGCATGAACTCATCTTCCCAGGCTTGCCAGTCGGGTACTTCTTCATACTGGCGCAGCATCTGCACATGCTTGTCTTTGATAGCCGCATAACGATGAGCAAAATCGGGGCGCAATACATCGCCCACGCGCAACCCGTTTCGGCCAGTTTTGTCCATGTAAGCCGGGCCTATGCCTTTCAGCGTAGAGCCAATTTTTGCTTTTCCTTTTGCAGCCTCTGATGCGGCATCCAGTGCGCGGTGGGTGGGCAGGATGAGGTGTGCCCGGTGCGACACATAAAGCCGCGAAAGCAGGTCGGGCTGGAGGGCAGAAACCTTGGCAATTTCTTTTTGAAGAATGATGGGATCAATCACGACACCATTGCCAATCAGATTGAGGCAATGCGGGTGGAAGACCCCGGATGGTATGGTGTGGAGGACTACCTTCTCACCCTGTACATACAGGGTATGTCCGGCATTCGGGCCTCCCTGAAAGCGGGCGATGATGTCATAATTCGCAGCAAGGAAATCCACAATTTTCCCTTTGCCTTCATCGCCCCATTGGAGGCCAATCAGTACGTCAACCATTGTGCAAGCAATATTTTTGAATTCAGTTGACCGGTTTTTGATTCGGTCAAAGTGAGGAGTAGTTATCGGTGAAGTCTCCGGTGTTAATGAGGCGGCAAATGTAGGCTCCTGATTCGGGTGCGACATAAAATGCGTAAGTCATAGCCTTACCTTCGCGCGCAAATTTTTTAAAACAGAATGGCGACAAACCGCACCTTCACTATGATTAAGCCTGACGCAGTACGCAACGGGCATATCGGTAACATCCTGCAAATGATTAATGCTGCCGGCTTTCGCATCATAGCGATGAAGTACACGCAGATTACAGAAGCGCAGGCAAAGAAATTTTATGAAGTACATGCTGAGCGCCCTTTCTACGGTGAGCTCACTCAGTTCATGAGCAGTGGCCCTATTGTGGCTGCCATCCTCGAAAAAGAAAATGCCATTGCTGACTTCCGCACTTTGATTGGAGCAACCAATCCGGCACAGGCTGCTGAGGGCACCATCCGTAAGAAGTATGCAAGCTCCGTGGGCGAAAATGCCGTGCATGGCTCCGACAGCGATGAGAATGCTGCCATCGAAGGCGACTTCTTCTTTAGTGGCCTGGAGCGCTTCTAAGCACATAGGCTTCGCTTTAATTAGGCTGCCTCGCAAGAGGTGGCCTTTTTGTTGGTCGGCTTTTGGAATGCTATTGGACATTCGTTGCGTCGCACACTGATGGGCCAGTGCTGCCATTAAGCTGTTCCCGGTTTATTGTGGCATCTATCCGGGGAAAGTTGAGCAGCGAAATATCGCTGAAGTGTGCGACGCAACGGATGCTGCATCGAGCTGCAAAAGCTGGCTAAAAAATCTTCGATTAACGTATCTCAGGAGGCTGAAATGCTCATCATGAATTGATCGGCATCGCGCAGGAATGGGTAGCTGTTTCGGGCTTCTTCTAAGCCGGCTTTGCTCAGCCCGATGGTATGGACGATTTCCTGTCCGCTATGCTGGAAGAGCGTTTCGCCTAAAGGGCCAAAGACGCTGCTGTCGCCGCTGTATGCAATATTTTTCCCGTCCGTTCCCACTCGATTGACGCCGACACAATAAGCCTGGTTTTCGATGGCACGAGCCTGAAGCAGGGTCTTCCAGGCGAGGCTGCGCCGCTCTGGCCAGTTGGCCACACAAAGCAGCAGGTCATATTCGCTGCCTGGCGTATTGCGCGCCCACACAGGGAAGCGCAGGTCATAGCAGACAATCGGACAGATGCGCCAGCCGTTCACTTGCACAATCAGCTTCCGGGTGCCTGCGGTGTAGGGCTTGTCTTCGCCGGAATAGGCGAACAGATGGCGCTTATCATAGTGGCTGCAATGGCCATCCGGTTGCATCCAGATGAAGCGGTTGAAGTAGTGGTCATTTTCTTCAATAATCAGCGAACCGCAGAGGATGATGCGGTGCTTCGTGGCCATGTGGCGCATCCATTGTATGGCTGCTCCGTCCATAGGTTCGGCCAGCGACTCCGGTGTCATCGAGAAGCCGGTGGAGAACATTTCTGGCAATACTACGATTTCCTTTTTGCCTTCGATGGCGGCAATCAGCGTTTCGTAATGAGCAAGGTTGGCAGCCTTGTCTTCCCAGGCCATTTGGGGCTGTATGAGCGTAATGAGCAGGGTGTCTGACTGAGGCATAATATCCTTTTAGGGTTTTAAAAAATGCGCTTGCAAAGTTGCAGAAAGCAGGTGGGCCTGATTACAGATGATCATGCATGCCTCTGATTGTCTCCGCTGTTATGGGTAGGCGGGCGTATGCTACTTCAGTCGCACGAGCACCCAGGGTTTAGTTGCGGATTCCCGGGTCTTCGGGTTTAGAAATGCTCCGGTCAGCTCACTTACCTTAAACAGCCTGCCGGACTTCACCACTTGAAAGCCCCGTCCTGCTGAGTCCAGCGAAGGCAGGTCCTCACGCATCATCAGCAAAAAATTGCCTTGCCGCCCCGGGATAGGGAAGCTGTCAATCTCAGGTATCTGACGCCTTGCATAGAAGTCCAATGCATCTAACGGGTCTTGCATGCGCCAGGCGTAGATATCCGTGGCGGGGATATTTTCTGATAGCACATAGCGTCCCATCACTGTGCCTACCTGATACTTCAATAACGGATAATAGAAGTAATGGGTGACGAAGAGGTTGGCCAACACAATGCCCATTACCGATGCCCATAATACTCGCTTCGCGCCATGATTGCGCCATACCACATAGAGCCAGGCTGAAAAGCCCAATATCCAGGCAGCGATGACCCACCAGGAGGCAGGAAAGACATAGGTGATAATGAGGAGTGCGCCCAGCAGCAGCAAGGCAGACATGCCCGTTTGAATACCTGCGAAGGCTCGGCAAAGACGAGGGTAGTAGTCTGTATTCAGGAAATCAGATAGCAGTTTGCCCACCAGAATTGCAGCCAGCGGGAAAGCCACCAGGATATAATGCGGCAACTGATAGTGAGAAGAGCATAGGGCCAGGTAGCTGAGTATAAATCCACCGGCACTCAGCCATTCCTGTCCCGTTTTGAGCCGAAATTTTTGGCGCAGCAAGGTTTTAATGCTCAGAAACAGGGCCGTCAGGAATAATAAGATCCAGGGCAGGAATGCCCAGCTCATGCTATTGAGCAGGAAAAAGGGGTTCGCACCATTGTCCCAGGTATTGGAGCCTGTGATTCGCCCGAAGCTTTGTGTCCAGAAGAAAAACTTCAGTCCTGAGACACCATGTGCTCCATTCACCCATTTTTCGGGGTGCAGGTCGAATTGTTGATACAGCCCGACACACATCGGCAGCAGGAAGATGCCAATCAAGAGCAGATCCAACAGGTGCCAGGGCGAAAAAAGTAGCTTCCATTTTCTGCGCAGCAGCCAGTCAGCCCCGAATGCGAAGAGCGGCACAAACAGGGCAATTGGGCCTTTGGTCATCATGCCGCCCGCAATAGCTGCAGTGCCACCCAGCACATAATACCAACGTCGTTGTTGCTCACATTCCCGGATACACCAGAGCGCGGTTGCCACAAAACCGGTCAGCATCATGTCCGTGCGCACATCATTTGTCCAGAGGAAAAAACCCTGGCAGGAAGCCAGCACTAAGGCAGCGAGGCGGGCCGTGTTTTCATCGTAGAGCAGTCGGGTTAGCCTGTAGGTGGCGAAGACGGCCAGCAGGGCAAAAAGAATAGAAGGAAGCCGGTATGCGAATGGGGTAGGGCCAAACAATTCCATGCTCAACGCTGATGTCCAGAACAGCATGGGTGGCTTATCCAGATAGTCGTAGCCGTGGTCATAAACCTGAAGCCAGTTCTGGCTGTGCGTCATTTCACGGCTGATTTCGGCATACTGGGAAGCGTCCACATCCATGATGTCCACGCGACCGGCGCTGAGGTAGAGCACAGCAATGATGACAAAAATCCAGAGTGGAATTTTCAACTGGGTTGTGTGTGAAATGTTGCTGCTATTTTGGTGGGCAAAGTTGCAGCTTGCCTGAATATTTAGTTTCAGAAAGGCAGCATACGCAGGCATGAAGCCCCAGCGTATTTTCGCGGCCCGTGTTGCGCACCTTACGCCATCTCATTCTTGCTGTCATTGATTTTTTTCATCGCCCTTTTGCGCGATGGATAGACAAGCAGACCTTCCGGTATCTGGCCAGCGGTGGGTCCGGAGCCGTACTCAACATCGCGGTGTATTGGTTTTCCTACCACTTCCTCTTTCATGAGCAGGATGTAATGACCCCTTTCATGCTGGTTCGTTCTGC
>CAYRJR010000176.1:0-5963 GCA_964424655.1 uncultured Chitinophagaceae bacterium | reverse complement strand
GTACCAGGAATTCCAACCCCAATAAGAACTCCAGCAAGGGCCCATACCGAAAGAAATGCTCATGCCTGAATGCCAGGGATTCCAGCCCCAGTAAGGATCCGTCCAATAGGGGTTGTACCAATATGGATCGTAGAAGCTGCTCCAGTATGGGCGATTGTAGAATGGATAATAAAAACGATTCAGCCGCGTGGCGTAATAGTAATCGTCATCGTAGTTGTAATCGTTGTAGTCCGAATATTGGTCCTGATATTCCCGGGTATTGCCCCAGTTCTGATTGTTGTTTGAATATTCGTTGCCGTCCTGCTGGGCATCATCGTCCATTGTCTTCTGCTCATAACGGGCATCATTTTCATCCTGATGATACCGATTATCCCGGCTTCGATATTGAGATTCGGGAGTGTTGCCACCCCCATAAATATCGTCTTGATACTGTTCGTTATTCTGTGCCTGGGCCAAGCCGAAAATGGCCGATGCCAGCAGGATTCCGGATGTGAAAATGAGTCGTTTCATGGCCTGTGATTTCTCTGTAAATCCCCGATAGTGAAATTAATACTTTTGCGCCGCCCATTGCCGCCCCTGAGACGGTAATAAACAGGCAAAGTTTAGCATGAGTCGTGTTTTAACGCCGCGTTCCGAGAACTATTCCGAGTGGTACAATGACCTAATCCTGAAAGG
This sequence comes from uncultured Chitinophagaceae bacterium, assembly GCA_964424655.1. Classification (GTDB taxonomy): domain Bacteria; phylum Bacteroidota; class Bacteroidia; order Chitinophagales; family Chitinophagaceae; genus UBA1952. The sequence goes on along the minus strand of CAYRJR010000176.1, from coordinate 5,288 downwards.
CGGCCTGGCCGACTATTCCGCCGTGCGGGGTTGCATGGTGATTAAGCCCTATGGCTACGGCCTTTGGGAAGGCATGCGCGATGCGCTGGACAAGATGTTTAAGGATACAGGACATCAGAACGCTTACTTCCCGCTCTTCGTGCCCAAAAGCCTGTTTGAAGCCGAAGAAAAAAATGCAGAGGGCTTCGCCAAGGAGTGCGCGGTGGTGACGCACTATCGCCTGAAGACTGACCCAGAGAACAAGGGCAAACTCATTGTGGACCCGGAAGCCAGGCTGGAAGAGGAACTGGTGGTGCGCCCCACCTCAGAAGCCATCATCTGGAACACCTACAAAAACTGGATTCAGAGCTACCGCGACCTACCCTTGCTCATTAACCAATGGGCCAATGTGGTGCGTTGGGAAATGCGTACCCGTCTGTTCCTGCGCACGGCTGAGTTTCTATGGCAGGAAGGCCATACTGCACACGCCACGAAAGAAGAAGCAGTAGCCGAAACTAAACAGATGCTGGATGTATATGCCCGCTTCGCGGAAGAATGGATGGCCATGCCCGTCATTCGCGGGGTGAAGAGTGCCAACGAGCGGTTTGCCGGTGCTGAAGACACCTACACCATTGAGGCTATGATGCAAGACGGCAAAGCGTTGCAAGCAGGCACTTCCCACTTCTTGGGGCAAAATTTTGCAAAGGCATTTGAAGTCACTTTTGCGGATAAGAATAACACGCTCGACTATGTCTGGGCAACCTCCTGGGGCGTGAGCACCCGACTGATCGGTGCACTGGTGATGGCCCACAGCGATGATCAGGGATTGGTGTTGCCTCCCAGGCTGGCACCCGTACAGGTAGTGATTGTGCCGATATACAAAGGGCCTGAGTCAAAGGATACCATTGACAGCCGAGCAACCGCACTGATGCAGGAGTTGCAAGCCGTGGGCATCCGCGTAAAATTCGACAACGACGATACTGCGCGACCGGGCTGGAAGTTTGCTGAACACGAATTGAAAGGTGTGCCTGTTCGCATAGCACTGGGCCTTCGCGATATCGAAAATGGCGTAGCAGAAGTAGCACGTCGCGATACGAAAGAGAAAGCTTCCATGCCGCTGGATGGCCTTGCCGGCAAACTTCAGACTATGCTCGGCGATATTCAGCAAAGCATCTACAACAAGGCGCTGGCCTTCCGCGAAGCACACACCTACCGGGTGGATACCTGGGATGAATTTTTGCGCAAGCTGGACGAAACTCCGGGCTTTATTCTGGCTCACTGGGACGGTAGCGCTGAAACGGAAGAGCAAATCAAGGAACTGAGCAAGGCTACCATTCGTTGCATTCCTCTGGACGCGCCGGATGAGGACGGGAAGTGCATCCTCTCAGGCAATCCGAGCAAGCGTCGGGTGCTGTTTGCACGGGCATATTAAAGGGATTAGAGGCTGAAGCAAAGCGATTCTCAGTTAGTCAAACATGTTCCATTTCGACTTGGCCTTTTGGGGCGGAGCCGGCTCAGGATTTGGAGTATGAACTGTGGGTTTCACATATCCTGAAGGCTTCACTTCGCTCTTTGGTTCATCATGTGCAGTCGCCGTTTCCTCATCAGCTTCCAGAAGTGCCAACACCTGTTCCAACAATCCCATTTGGGTAAGGGCTTCAATTGTTTCAGGGGGCAGTTTTGATTTTGTGGAGCTGGTTTCAGGAATGACATTCAGGATGGCCGCCATTGGGAAACGTTCTTGTTTCAAGGTGCCGGCTTCCAGCCAAAATCGCAGTGCAAAGGCAGGGTCTTCGTCTTCAAGGATGAAATATTCAATTGCAGAGCCAAAAAACTCCTGAAGTTGTGCGTTGCTACAGGTGGGCAGGAAGATGCGCAGCACACGCGGGTCATAAAAGCGAAAAAAAAGACTCTTGCCCGAGTCCGTCTGCACCTTCAGGAAGTTTCGGAAATGAGCTTGTAATTCCTGTATCTGTAAGGGTGATTTCAAATAGATGCCCCAGGAACAACCCCAACCATTTTTCAGGCACCAAAGTCCGAAGGGGCTTTTCAAGGAGCAGGGGAACAGACGCGGAGCCAGTGCTGCAAGTGCTCCGGTTTGCTGGCCTGCATAGAGTGACATCTGGCCCTTACCCATCCCAATGGCCTGTTCCATTTCGGATCCGAGGCGAGCCCCATCAAGCAATACGTGCGTGATTTGTTCGAGCATGAGGCGCATTATTGATTATCCTGGAAAGCATAGAAGTCACGCTTCACAACCCGTGCTGATGCGTCATCAAGGAAGATGCGCTCGATACGACCGGGTTGTTCGCGCCATTCGATAATCCAGGTAGGCTTACCATTTTTGACATTGCGCAGGATGCGGGAATATGCATCCTGCATGTTGAAAGCAGCTTTTTGTTGCCGGGAAATATCAATCACCTGTGCCACGTTGAGTTTATACGCAGCATCATAATTAGTTTGATTTTTCAGGGTTCCATCTTCCCGGTACTCCTGCCAATTTCCAGCTTTAAACTCACCTTTTTTAAAGAGCTGCCCCTGTAGGCGCAGCTTGCCATCTGGTTGAAATTCTTTGTAGGTATCGAAATATCCGGAACGAGGGATGATGCGTTCGGTGAAGCCGTATTCATAACGGATGCTGGTCGTAATCGTTCCATCTCTGGCAGTGTCTGTCAGTTCATCATCCACGGCGTGGCTGTCAAAAAATTCGATATTGAAACGCTCCATGGTTTTAATGTTTTGCTTTTGTCTCGACCGGCAGTCACAATGAGTGAGCACCAGCAGCAACAGGAGGATGCCGGTACGCATGGTGTTGGAGTATTATTTGGGGATAGCGGATTGAAGTTTTTCCCATTGCCATTTCCAGGTGCTGATACGGTCAATTGGGGGGTTATTCTGGTGGGAATAATCCATGATATTATCGGTAGTATTCTTCTTGTAAGTAAATGTTCCGGAGTTAGAGAAGGAGTGATACAAGCCGATGGCGTGCAGCAGTTCGTGCGTGGTAGTTGAGGTGTTGTGTGTCTTGTAGAGCGCTACTGATTTGGAGGGGATATCCCGAGCACCTCCATTGAGGCCACGATAATCATTCCCATTGTAATAGCCGCCCAGCTCTTCGAAAAAAAACACCTTGAACCAGTCTTCCATACCAGGATTGTCTTCTGCGAATTTTTCTTCAAGGAACTCGTGAATTGTTTTATTCTTTCCATAGGTCAAAATCGCCTTCGAGCCGGAGGAATCTTCGATGACCCATTTTTCATTGAAAATCTGTACAAGGCCAAAAAAGGACAATACCTTTTCCCACCACTTAGGGGGTTTCGATAAATCCATCTTGACATTTTTCAGTGTCAACGTAACCAGGGCTTGTTCCAAATATTTGCTTAGGAAGTCCTTTTCGCTATTAGCCCGTGCTTTAGTCATCTTATTCACGGTGCCATTGATGTTTGTAATAATACTGACGAAGGCGACTTTCAATTGCCTGCGATTTGCCGCAGAATTTTTACAGACTACCAGCCTGCCTGCTTCATAGGCGATTTCCTTCCCTTTAGGGTCATTGGTATAGTTCATCACCCGCAGCACAATGTCTTCATCGGAAGCCTTCTTGGATTTGATGGTTAGCTCTTGCTTGCCTGTAGCCTTTTGTAAATCCGTAGTGACATCTACAAAGTCGGTGAAACTGGGGGTATCGCTTTCGATACTGAGGGAAAGCGGGGTGCCTTCTTTGACATTGATATCTGCAATGACTTTTGCTTCATTAGGTCCGGTTGGGTTAGCACCTACAGGGAAAATATTCAGGAAAGAGGCGTAATTGACAGTAGGGTTTTTATTGGTGTCTAAAAAATTTTGTACAGCAAAGGGCTGAAACCGAGCAGCCAGATTATTGAATTGAGTTGGCGGATTAATGACTATTGCTCCTGGGTTATTATGATCCGGATCCTGATTAGGAGGGTATTTGCCAACAATGTTTTTATAGTTCACATCTCCTGGCAGAGCAGTATCGGCACAGCGCAACCAATCGAATCCAAATTCACCTTTCCAGGCTGCATGCGGTCTAAATTTTACGAACACACGAGCCAATTTAGGTACGCTGATTTTGGGCTTCTTCAGGCTAATAGTGTGGGTACTGTTGGTTGCAAACTTTGTGTCCGGAGCCTTTTCCGGGATGTAGATGATTCCGGGATTATCGGAAGAGCTAAACATATAGTTCTTCCCATCACTGGTCTTTTTGGTGCAGCCTACCCGGGCCCGGAGGTACTTATTGATTTCATCCGGCACATCGGTACCAATTGAACTTGCCCAGTTGTTGCCAGGCGGTACCGTGAGCCTTGGCAATACTGTCGAGTGTATCGCCATCTTTCACCTTGTAGCTGGTAACCTTTAAAATTTTGAAATCAGCCATGCTATGGATACTTAGGCTTTATTGTACGAATAATGTGCGGTGAACGATGTGGTCATCAAACTCAAAATCTATGCTGCAATTACCCGGCTTGACGTTGTTGATTTCGACCATGCCTTTATCATCAGAGCATTTTTCTTCCCGGCTTCCGTCAGGCAGTACAACCTGAAGGACAATGCCGGGGATGGCTTTGCCTGATTCATCCTGCACTTTAAATTTTATCCAATGCAGTTCGGGCTTTTTTTCTTCCGGAGGATTGCTGCCTGACTCTTTTCCCGGGCAGTCCTGTACCGGGCTTCCTACTCCGTCTGCCATAGCTATTTGGGGTTTTCTGGCTTTTGCTTTTCCAACATACGGCTTATCTTCTCAGAGCCTGAAAAATTACGTGTCAACAACACTTTTTTCAGGCTTACAAATCTTTCCTGTTCTTCAAAGTCGGATCCAAAGGCTGACTGGTATCGCAAGAAATTCCGGACATCGTCTCTGTCTTTTATCTTGTATTTCCGGGCAGATTTAATTCCATTTCTCACAAAGGCACTCAAATCTTCTTCACTTTTCGAAGCAGAAAATTCAGGATAATCAGCACGCAACATCGCATTACACTGGCGGACAAATCTGCCTTCCAGCGCCTCTGATAATTCCATCATTTGCTTTGAGCTGATGACAAGCATAGTTAGGTTTCGGTAATCTGTGTTCAAATCAGCAGGGTTCAACAAATGGTGTTCCTTCGGCTGCAGCCTGCTGCATAGCTGCTGTCTGTGCCACTTGTTTCTTGGCCTGTGCGGGAGTCTCCTGCATCTTTTGCAGCACCACATTTGCGGGCGTCACATTCACAGCACCAGCACCACCGCCACCTGCTTCGCCAATAAGCACTGTGGGCATCCCGAGGATGATAGTGCCTCCGTGCGCACAC
>CAYRJR010000175.1:0-5985 GCA_964424655.1 uncultured Chitinophagaceae bacterium | reverse complement strand
AAAAAGAAGGACAGCGAAAAATGGGAGGTCAGGCAATATGCACCATACTATGATGAAGACAATGATATAACAATAGAGAGAGATTTTGTTGTAGATAATAAAGAATTTGAAACGGAAGCCGAAGCGATTGAATGGGCGAGAGAATACTACTCAATATGGAAGGTAGTAAATTAACGTTGCCTATAACATTAGGGGCATTTACGCAGCCCCGACCCGAAAGATGATTACCTCATCGGCACCTGCTTTAGCACCCGTTCCGCATTAGTGACCAGCGACAAGATCTTACTCCACTGGCCCGCCGCTCCCATCGAAATTTTCAGCACCAGGCACTTTGTCGCAAAGTTTCCGCTACTTTAGCAGCGTCAACGATTCGCTCAATGTTTCCCATTTTCATTTTCTCACTGCCTCAGATGCCGCAACCCGCAAGGGCCGGAACCTTTCCTCTTCGGAGCGAACCGTTGACACATCTGAGGCACATTTTTATTTCCCATGTCAACGGAAAAAAAAGCCACCGCCGCGCCGGCTAAAAACGCGCAGCATTTCATCCTTCACCTGGCCGAGCCTGAGGCGCCGGCCTTCCGCAACCAGGCGCTGCCCGACACGCCAGAGGGCGACGACCGGCTCTTCCGCCTGCACAAGCTCTACGACCAGGCCGTAGATGAGCACTGGGTCAAGGGCAAGGATGCCAACGCCAGCAAGGCACTGCTTTGCTTTATCTGCGACTGCTACTTTGAGCAGTATCCCTTCGCCCAGGTGCTGCATTTCCTCGTGTACAACCAGCCCGACACGGCAGCTTATCCCCTGTGGCAGGCCATTAAAGAGGCCCGCCAGCTCTACCGGATCCTAAACGAGCACTAACCCTCATTGCCACCGCGCGCGCCAGCCTCGCAAATAGCCTCGCTGCAAGCGGCCATCTTCACCGGTGGCCGCTTTCTTTTCCGGATGCCCGCCATTTTTCCAAATCGCCGCCCCTTTCCTTATTCTTTTTGGTTTCCTTTTCGCTTAATAGCAAAAAGGAGTGTTTTATTTCGGGATTTCGGGCGTTTAAAGTGTTACGTGTTCATTATCAACACGCATCTAAAAAAATCACACACCAAAACATGCACCGAAACATGCACCAAAACACGCCCGAAAGTTGTTCGGCAGCAACACATTAAAAATCCGAGTAACACCAAAACCCAAAACACGGTTTTGGGCGTGTTTTGGGCTACTTTTGGGAGGCACAAGTAGGTGATTGTTAGCAGACAATATATTAAACGCCCGAAATCCCGAAAAAAATGCCGGGGGAATTGAGGTCGGCACTTTCTTCACACCATTACACCACCTGTTTCCCGGAAAAACAGCGACCCATAAGCCTAAAATATTCCCTCCCATATTTGAGGCATTTCACATTTCACTTTGAAATGCGTCCTTTTTTAGCGGCTGAAATAAATTTTCAGAAATGGAACAAAAAATTGAAGGAGCCGCCGAAGTCCGGCAAGTTGTCATGTCACACGCCCTGGCTAATCCGGCCATCGCAGCCGTGCTGCATCAGGCGGCCACACTGAGCGGCACACCCAGCAGCACCTTTTTAGAAGAAATCGTTGAAAAAGCGCTGGCGGGCTTGCAGGCCAGCACGCAACTCAGCTCCATCCTCTTGGTCATACTCAAGCTCATTGAGGCAGAAATAGCCCACCTCACCGAAGAAAAGCCCGCTCGCGGGCCGGTGGGCCGCATCCTTCACGGCTTCCTGAAATTCATCACAGGCCGGGCCTAAATCATCCTGCAATTAAAGGCATGGATATTTCGGGCGAAATGCAGGCGAAAATGCCGCCTGTCAACTATTACACAGCGGTTTTGCAGGTGCTTATCAGCGACACGCAGCGAGCTTTCAGCGTGAGCGAAATAGCTCATGCCGTCCGCGAAAATCATCCCTTGCCCGCCAGCGAGGGTAAGGCAATCCGCCGCGCCCTGGCTCAGATTCTACAAGTGCCGCTCGCGACTGTAAAAACCGAAAGGCGCGGCCCTTTTTGCATACCCGTTCGGGTATATCAATACCGCATTTTTTAACCGACACCAACCACACCTATATGTTCAACGTTTTCAAAAAAAAGAAAGAGGGCGAGGAGCCTTTCGATGCAGCCAAGCTGGATATGATCCTGCGCATCGCCAAAAGCATGGGCTTTGATGTGTATCAGAAGCTGGAAACATTCATGCCGCATCTTCTGGCGCAATACCTGGCCCTAGAGCATAAAGCAGGCAGCCGGCTGATGCTCACCCTGACCGTGAGTGACGATAGCAGCCACTTCATCCTGAGCTGCTACGGCCTGCAGGCGGACGGCACAGCCACCGTGCAATGGACGTACCCCATAGACAATGTGCCGGCCCTGATCGAAAAATTCAAGCAAACGCTCGCCAATCCCCCCGCAGATGTTACAGACGCTCCACCTCAACACATTGCCCTCGCAAGCGGCCAGCCAGCAGACCTGGCAAGCCCAGGAAACGCCGCCCCCCATCCAGAACCCGAATCCGAGCCCGACCCCTACGACTTCGGCGCCAGCGCCTGGGCAGCCAGCCAGCGAGCCGCAGCCGCAGCCGGCCCAGACGGCAGACAGTAGCGCTTTCGAAAGTGTAGCCGACTTTATGGACACCGCCACCGGCGACTGGAAGCCCAGCGCCGACACGGTGATAGACGAGGCCACCGGCGAGCGCAGCACACCACCCCCGCCACTACCCGCCGAAGAACAACGCCCGGCCATGAATGAGGCTGAGGCCAATAAGGAGGCCCGCACCCTGCTGGCCATGCGCGAAACGGCGCAAGCTCTGGGCCTGGCCTACGTGGCCGATGGCGGCGTGGAAGGCTGGGAGCAATTCAAGTATGAGCCCTGGCAAATGGCTCTGCTGGTCGAAGCCTGGGCTCCCATCATTCAGGGCCTCAACTTCCGGGTGAACAAATGGGTTCGGGTGCTCTACGCCGAGGGCATTGCCTCCGGGCCTATGGTGGTGGCGGCTATGAAGGCCCGGAGCTTCAGGCTGGAGAATGACCGGCTGAAAGAGCAGCTTCACGACATGCAGGTGCAGCAGGCGGCCAGCCAGATGCAGGCGCAGCGCGCGCCCGACAATGCCATCATGCAACCGGTGGGCGCTAAACCGGCATTCGACCGGCTGAACTACGACAGCAAACGGATGTGGGACATTGATGCCAATGGCTTTTTCACTCAGGGAGCTGCGGGCAAATACATCCCCGCAGCTCAGCGCCGCGAAAAACCGCTACTGAAGCCCGAAGTGTACGAAAGGCTGTGTAAATGGAACGGGAAGGAGAAAGTGGACAGGATTTTCAACGTGTAAAAACGGTAACCTATGATAAAAGCGAGCGCGAAGCCTTACCAAGGCAAGTCCACCTCAGAAATTCAAAAATCCATTCATCGAAAGGTAATGGACATGCGAAGCAAAAAAGTGTATAACCGGCACACCGGCATTACCATCATGTTCATCCGCGATGGGGCCAAAAAAACCGCATTTGGCGGCAATGTTTATCCTGATAAAGCAGCACTGGTTGACGTGCTGGAAAAAATACTGGAAGAAATGAAATTCTCACACTTCGGCAAGCGGAAGCCAACAGACAAAAAGGATGTAATTGGCTACATGAATTTCTCAGAAAATGCCACGGTAGATAATCAAAAAAAGCATCTTAAAATAGCAATCCAGATTAGGCGCGGCGGCAAATTCTATTACAATATTGATGGGGTGGATGTTGTATAGAAAAAGCGAGACCTACATTGACGTGTTTAAGCGCCGGCCTCGCTTTTAGATTCTGGTAAGCACTCAGCGTGCTGATGCTGCTTTTGAAAGCCCCCCGGCACTTACGCCCTTAGCGCCTCCGAGCCGAACAGTACCAGAACCGCTTCCAAAGGTACAAAATATCCATGCAGGAATCTCAGTTTAACCTAATCGTAGGCAGCCCCGGAGCAGGCAAAAGCACCTTTGTGGCCGGCTATGTAAAGCGCTACAATCAGAGCGCTATTGTGTATAAGCACCTGGCCAATATTGACGACCAAGCCTTTGCCTTCCTGACCACCAAAACGAAAGAGAGCTGGCGACAGGGCGCGGCACCGGGACAGGCTGTAAAGTGCAAGTTTGCGGGTCGGCAGGAAGAATACCCGGGCTTTCTGCAATGGGTCATGACGGGCGGCTTTCGCAATGGCCTGCTGGTGGTGGATGATGCCACCATCTTTGAGCGCGACCGGCTCACCAAAGAGATGAATGAGCTGGTGGCCATGCGCCGGCATTATGGCATCAGCATCTGGCTGGTGTATCACGGGCTTTCATTGCTACCGATTGAGCAGTTTATTTTCTGCAACCGCATTGTGCTGTTCAACACCAACGACAACATTAAATACAAGGCAGCCAAGATGCCGCGCTTCACCGAATTGCAGCAAGGCATAGCCCAGGCCCGGGCCAACTTCCAGGGCGGCAACCCACGCCTGAAGCATACGCCAGTGGTGGTGAAGCTGGCGTAGCGGCTGTATCTTTGAGAGCATGGGACTTTTCACCTTGAGCACATCGGATAAGATAGCGGCAGCCGCCCGCAAACTGCCTGAAAAAAACCAAGAGTTGCTCCTAAAGGAGCTTGAAGCCATGGTTGCCCTCAGCATAGCGCAGGAGATAGATGCCGCTCAGCGCACCCACCTAAAAAAGGTAAAACCGCCCACAGAAAAGGAACTCATTCGCATTTGCCGCGAAGTGCGCCATAGCCTTTATGAAGAAAGAAAGCGCCTACGTGCTTGATGCCAATGTTTGGCTGGGAGCGGCCATTTCGGGCCGCCTTGCCCGACTGGGGAAAATGATGCAGGATTATCGGCTCATTTATTTCCAATGCCCCGAGCTGTTTGCCGAGCTGCGCAGGGTGATGGCCTATGAAGATGTGAAGCCGAAGCTGGCAATGCCCGCAGGCCGCTATATGGCTGTGATTGAAAAATTCTGCACTGCGGCCCGTGCCCAGGCTTACCACGGCAGCCCCGACCCGGCAGACGATTACCTCATTGGCCTGTGCCTCAGCACCCGTGCCCGCCTCATCACCAACGACCGCCTCTTACTCCACTGGCCCGCCGCGCCCATCGAAATTATTGGCACTAGAGACTTTGTTGCGAATTTCCCGCTACTTTGAGCGCTACCCCTTCGCCCAGGTGCTGCATTTCCTGGTGTACAACCAGCCCGACACTGCCGCCTATCCCCTGTGGCAGGCCATTGGGGAGGCCCGCAAGCTCTACCGCCTGCTGAATGAGGCATAAATGACCGAACCCAGCCAAGAGCCGCTCCATCCCCGGGCGGCTCTTTTCTTAATGGCCATTATTGGCCTTATTCTTCTTTGTGCGCAATGGTTTTGGCTGTTTTGTGCTTCCAAGCGAAAGCGCAAAAATCATTTCAAAAAAAAACCTGCAACATGGCCTCAAACATTCAAGGCGCAGCCATCGGCACCGACCGCCGGACCATCGTCACCACCACGGACGTGATGAACAGCATCAAAGGCACTAAAGAGCTGATGGTGACTTACACCAACAACACCGCATCGCCAGAGGTGATCACCGTAAAGAGTGGTGCACACCAGGCCACTGTGAGCGCAACAGGTGGCGCAAACACTTTTGCCAGCTCAGGATTCACGGACAACACTGCCATGCAGTCGTATTTCAAAGGCGTGGAAACCGTGATGGAGGGCCTGCGCGTCTATAGCGACGACCCCAGCAATTTTGACGGCTATTTCCAATTTCAGGAAAAGGAGCCGGACGGCACCGACGGCCAGCCCGTGAAGTTTTACTTGCAGAAGTACAAGCAGCCACTGGGCGGCGGCACCTACGCCAATGAAATTTTCATCCCCGTGGCCGACCTCAGTATCCAAGTTTGGTGAGCCCTGGAGTGGAGTTTCAGCGCCCTCAATGCAAATTCAGCCCTTTCCATCTGCGCGGCGGTGAGGGTCATAAGCACCACCTTGTGCTCCGCATCGGTGAC
>CAYRJR010000174.1:0-6163 GCA_964424655.1 uncultured Chitinophagaceae bacterium | reverse complement strand
GTCGGCCTGATCAAAGACCTGAATACCGACTACATCATGTCTTCTGGCAGCGAGCTGCAAAGGCTGCTCATAAGGCGATGACACCAGGTCGGAAAGGATGAATGTGATGCTGCGCTTTTTGAGCACATTATTCAAATATTCGAGTGCTACGGACAGGCGGGTTCCACCTGATTTTTCTTCATTCGGGCCACGGCTGGGAAGGGCGGGCTCGAGAGCAATCAGTTGCCGGATGATACGCAGGATATGGCTGCGTCCTTTTTTTGGAGGGATGAAATGTTCAATCTTATCAGAAAAGAAGATGGCACCCACCTTATCGTTGTTAGTGGCGGCAGAGAAGGCCAGGACGGCTCCTATCTCAGTTATGGTGTCGCGCTTGCTGCGGCTGGTCGTACCGAATAAAGAGGACCGGCTGATATCCACAAGCAGCATGACGGTCAGCTCTCGTTCCTCTTCAAATACTTTGACATGTGGGGTATTGGAGCGGGCTGTAACGTTCCAGTCAATGTTGCGGACATCATCGCCTACGGCATATTCGCGCACTTCACTGAACGACATACCACGGCCTTTGAATGCAGTATGGTATTCACCGGCGAAGATGTGGTTGCTGAGGCCTCTGGTCTTGATTTCGATCCGGCGGACACGGGCAAGAATTTCGGCAGTAGTCACAGTGCTTGAAGCAAAGGGTTCGGTGATGAAATCTCTGAATTGAAGTGGGGCAAGTACCGCATCAAGCCTGAAAAAACAAGGCCTCCGGTGCTTGTTGGACACTGGCAAATGTAGCCGCCGACGGTATGGAGCATGCTTAAATTTTTCTGAAAAGAGTGCTTGCCTGTAGCTTTACAAAAACAATGTTTATCATGCGCAATTTCACTTTTGGCCTGCTGGCAGCCGCGCTACTGGCAGCTTCCTGCAACAATGGCAACACCCAGTCTGAAACCGTAAAGAATGACTCCAGTACACAAAAGGTGGCCATCACGCTGAAAGATTTCCCTGCTTCACCTGAGTATGCCAATGCGAGCCTGGGCATCTCTGGAATGCAGGCCAGCAAGCAGGGCGCCGACTCCGTGAAGCTGAGCGTCAATTTCGATGTAAAGAACTATGAGCTGAAAGCACAGACCAGCGATGCTGCGGGTAAGGAATGCAGTAATTCAGCGGATGGACAGCATATCCATTTCATCTTAGACAACAAGCCTTATGTGGCACTGTATGAACCAAAGTATGAACTGACGCTGCCTGTCAACAGTGAGCATTACCTGCTGTGTTTCCTCTCGCGCTCCTATCACGAAAGTGTGAAGTCTAAAAATGCTGCAGTGCTGGCACACTTCCGTATTGATGCTTCAGGCAAGCTTGAGAAGCTTCCAGAATCTAAATCACCGATGCTTTTTTATAGCCGTCCCAAGGGGAATTATCTGGGCAAAGACACCGCGAATGTGATGCTCGATTTCTATCCCACACTGGCTACACTGGGCGCAGACTATAAAGTGAAAGCAGACATCAGCAACACCAGCAATGGACGAGCTGCATCGTTCACATTAGACCAATGGGCACCTAAGTTTATTGAAGGACTGGGCACTGGTGACTGCAGTGTAACGCTGACTTTATTGGATAAGAATGGCACACCGGTATCCGGTGAAAACACCAGTGTCACCCGCAAATTCAAGCTGGCAGCCAGTGAGCCAATGCCCTGATGGCGGGAATCAGTGAACAATTTTCGATGCTTGGGTTGAATCCCCGAATTGTATCCGGAGGCAGGGCGGAATTTTGCACAAGGCATTTCCTGAAAACAAATGCTATGAGCAAAGCTCAAAAGCGAAATCTTGCCGAAGTGTGCGACGCAACGGATGATTGGAAGCGTGATGAAGCCGACAAACAAAAAATCTCTTTATGAGCTGAGTTTGTAGCTTTCGGGATTCCTTATTTCACTTAAATCATGATTGAGTTTTGAATCGTGTTGTTATTACCGGAATGGGCATCTATTCATCGCTGGGCATAGGCCGGGCGGAGGTGATGCAATCGTTGCATGAAGGGCGATCGGGCATCGTGCTCGACCCGGCACGCAAAGCTTTTGGCTACCGCTCGGGCCTCACAGGTTTTGTGCCACGACCACAGCTCAAGGGCCTGCTCGATCGGCGTGCCCGGATGATGATGCCTGAACATGCGGAGTATGCGTACATGGCTACGCGCGAGGCAATGATGCAGGCGGGCATTGATGATGACTGGCTGGCGAAATATGAAGCAGGTATCATTTATGGCAACGATAGTTGTGCGCAGCCGGTGATTGAAGGCATGGACCTGATTCGGGAAAAGAAGGATACGATGCTGGTGGGTTCGGGTTCGGTGTTTCAGGTGCTGAACAGCACGGTGACGATGAACCTGGCGACGATCTTCCGCCTGAGGGGAATCAACTTCTCAATTTCTGCGGCTTGTGCTTCCGGCTCCCATGCTATCGGGTTGGGATACCTGTTCATCCGCCAGGGCATGCAGGAATGTGTTTTTTGCGGCGGCGCTCAGGAGTTGAATATCTATTCGATGCCCAACTTCGATGCACTCGGCACCTTCTCGACCCGTGAATCGGCACCTACTGCCGCCTCGCGTCCTTTCGACCGCGACCGCGATGGATTGGTGCCTGGCGGTGGTGCTGCCACAGTGATTCTGGAAAGCCTGGAATCTGCGCAGGCACGGGGGGCAAACATCCTTGCGGAGGTGTTGGGTTATGGCTTTTCATCGAATGGGCAGCATATCTCGAACCCAAGCGCTGAAGGGCAAACGCGCAGTATTTATCGGGCACTTAATGATGCAGGCGTATCCGCACAGGAGATTGAATACATCAATGCACACGCCACTTCTACACCTGCAGGCGACCTCTCCGAAGCGGAGGCAATCTTTGAAGTGTTTGGCGGGAAGACACCGGTGAGTTCTACGAAAAGCATGACGGGACATGAATGCTGGATGGCAGGTGCCAGCGAGATTGTCTATTCCATGCTGATGATGGAAGGCGACTTTATGGCACCCAATATCAACTTCGAAAACCCGGATGAGCACAGCGCGAAAATCAAGGTTCTGGCAGAGCGGCTGGATCAGGGGTTCGACACTTTCCTGAGCAATTCATTCGGCTTTGGGGGTACGAATTCGTCACTCGTGCTGCGTCGCTGGAAAGGCTGAGCCTTCTTGGTAAAATGCAGGTTGCCTCAACTTTGAAGTATGAAAAGAAACATGGCTCTGCTACTTTCTGCTGCCCTTTTTTCCGCCTGCAGCGCCAATAGTCCAAGCAGTGCGGCACAAACCGGGAGTGTCTCAAATAAAAAAATTGTGACCCAGGTAATGAGCTACGAAGCCGGGGATATAAGTTGCCATTCCATAGCAGCGTTTGACAGTAGCTGGACTTCGCCACATCCGGTCGTACTGGTAATCCCGGAATGGTGGGGGCTGAATGATTATCCGGTTTCGCGAGCGAAGCAATTAGCTGCACAAGGCTATTTCGCACTGGCGGTAGATATGTATGGTGCGGGGCGCAAGACAGAAGACCCACAAGAAGCCGGGCAATTATCGAAGCAATTTTATGGAGACACAAGCCTGGTGAAAAGTAGGCTGATGGCAGCTATACAGGTATTGAGCAGATTCCCCCAGGCAGACAAAAACCGGGTTGCCATTATAGGCTATTGCTTTGGCGGCAGCATGAGCTTGCTGGCGGCTAAGATGCATCTGCCGGTTCGTGCCGTGGTGAGCATACATGGTGGGCTGAAAGGCACAGCAGGCCCCACTAATATTCCAATCCTGGTGTGCCAGGGCGGCGCCGATCAATTTGTTGGGCCGGCTGATGTGACTGCCTGGCGTAAGACGATGGACTCGCTGGGTGTGGCTTATTCTTTCAACACCTATCCGGGGGCAACCCATGCCTTCAGCAATCCGGCATCAACAGAAACGGGCAAGCGCCTGCACATGCCTATCGAATACAATGCCACTGCCGACACAGCAAGCTGGAAAGCCATGATTGAATTTTTCCGGCAGCATCTTCGCTAAAGGCATCAGCGATTGTTGTCGCCTGATTTCTTCCTGATGATAAAGCCCGGTCGAGCCTTCACTTCTTCGTAGATGCGGTAGATATATTCTGCCAACACACCGAGGCTAAGCAGGATGAGGCCGGAAAAGAAGGTAATGGCGATGATGAGTGAAGTCCAACCCTGGACACTGGCATTGAAAAAGGGAAAGCTCTGATCCATGCTCATCAATTTGATGATGAGGAAGGCGAGTACCATCAGCAGCGCAATAAACGAGAAGAATATTCCCATGTGCGTGATGAGGCGGATGGGAAAGGAAGAGGAAGAAAAAAAGAAATCCTTTGCCAGCCTCCATTTCTTTTTGAAAGTCCAGCGACTCTTGCGCCCCTGGCTGCCCAGCGGCCTGTCATAAGCCAAGAAGCAAGGTGAGAAACCAAGGCGCAACACTTCAGAAATGGAAGACGTGTTGATAGGATGGATGTGCGTGTTGAGGATGTCAATCACCTCACGGTCTATGAAAAAAATATCGGCGCCGCCAGCAGGAAAATTGAGGTCGCTCAGGCGGTTCATCAGCCGATAAAAGAGGCCGGAAAAAAATTTGCTCATTGCCGGATCATTCCGGTTGGCACGATGCGGGATAATGATTTTCTCGCCGCTCTCCCAAAGTCGGTACATGCGCACGAGGGTCTCGTAAGGCTGCTGTTCATCATCCGGAATCGGCACGGCACAGGCGCCCTGGCATACCGACAAGCCTGCAAAAATGGAATAGTGGCTGGTGAAATTCCGGCTGAGCTGAAAGGCACGCACATTATTTTGACTGCGCTCTAATGCCAATGCAGTTTCGTAGGAATTATCCTTCGAGCCATCATCCATCACCACCAGCTCAAAGGGGATTCCGGCAGCACCGAGCGTCTCAGTCAGCTTTTGGTAGCATACGTGGATTCGTTCCTGGCTATAGTAGGAAAGCAGAATGACGGAAAGAAGTTTTTCAGACATCATCAGCACTATCGGAATTGGTTGATGGCCGTTGTCACCTGCATGGCTTCGGCTTCGGTCATGATGTTGGAAATAGGCAGGCTGAGCACTTCGGCATGAATGACATCCGTGAGTGGCAGTTTCATCTGAGCCAGCTCGTAGTAAGCCTCCTGATGCGTGGGTGATACGGGATAATGAATCATAGTCTGGATGCCTTGTTCTTGCAGAAAATCGGCGAGACGTTGTCGTTCTTTCGTGCGCAGCACGAATAAATGCCACACATGTCTGGTTTCATCAGCAGGCATTTCGGGCAAGGTCACCAGCGGATTGTGGATATGTTGATGATACAGCTTTGCGATGTTGCGGCGATGATTGTTCCCTGCATCCAGGTCGGGTAATTTTTGTGAAAGGAACGCCGCCTGAAGCTCATCTAAGCGACTGTTGAAGCCCTTGAAGAGGTTGTAATATTTTTTGTGCGAGCCATAATTGCGCAGGGCACGTAAAGTAGAGGCAAGGGCATCATCATTGGTGGTGATAGCACCCGCATCGCCAAGAGCTCCTAAGTTTTTCCCAGGATAAAAAGAGAAGCCCGCAGCATTGCCCAGAGAACCGCAGCGTTTTCCGTTCCAGCTTGCGCCGTGGCTTTGGGCTGCATCTTCGAGGATGAGTAAGCCATGCTTTTGCGCCAGCAATTTCAACGCATCCATGTCGCAAAGTTGTCCATAGAGATGTACGGGAAGAATAGCTTTTGTCCGATCAGAAATATGGCGCTCCGCTTCGGCTGGGCTGATCAGGAAAGTCTTTTCATCAGGCTCCACCAACACAGGTTTCATTCCGGCGCGTGAAATAGCCAGGATGCTCGCGATGTATGTATTTGCCGGAACCAGCACTTCATCCCCATATTCCAACATACCCAGTTCGCGCCAGGCATCAAGACAAAGGATCAGCGCATCCAGGCCATTGCCTACCCCGATGCAATGCTTCGTGCCACAGAAAGCTGCAAAGTCCTGCTCGAATTTTTCGAGGGACTTGCCCATGATGAACCAACCGGAATCCAACACGGCATCCAGCGCTTCGTGTAAGCGTTGGCGATAGGATTCATTAATCTGTTGTAAGTCGAGAAACTTGACCATTGCTGTTGATTAAATGGGTCCCATATTGACTGCGGGATTGCCATACCATTTTGTATC
>CAYRJR010000173.1:2273-6221 GCA_964424655.1 uncultured Chitinophagaceae bacterium | reverse complement strand
CCTGCATGGATGCCTAAAGCCTTCGACAACTCATGATATACAGCAGCAGTAGCCGCTTTTCCGGTAATGCTTCGGTCGCCTTTTTTCACTACGCTGTCAATGCCGGCAGTCCAGGCACCCATATCGCTGGCGAAAATTTTATCGCTAATCATTCTGAACACCGGTGCAGCCAGAGAGCCTCCATAATAAGTGCCTGCATGTGGCCGGGTACGCACCACCACACAAATGGTGTATTTGGGCTTTTCGCTGGGGAAGTAACCCACGAAAGAGCCCTGATAGATTCCGGCAGAATAGGGATACCACTTCCCTTCAATTCGATCGGCCACCTGAGCTGTACCGGTCTTTCCGGATATGTCATAGTAAGGGCTGCGAATGGCGCGTCCGGTGCCGCTGATTACTACTTCAGCCGTGCACTTTTGAAGCTGGGCAATCACGCTGGAATCGCCCATTTTTTCCACCTCTGCCTCTGGTTCGAAATGCTCTGTTTCCTGACCATAACGACGGATAGCACTGACGAGATAAGGCTTCATCATGCGCCCGCCATTGGCTACGCCATTGTAGAGCATTGCTGTGCGCAGCGGCGTGATGATAACCCCATATCCGGTGGCTAACCAGGGCAGTGAAGTATTGCTCCACACTTTGTCTCCAGGCTTAGCCAGGAAAGGACGAGGCTCACCCTGAATGTCAATGCCAGTGCGCTTATCAATGTGTAGCGCTTCTAAGTGGTGGATGAATTTTTCTGGATTCTTGTAGTATGCATTCCAGGCCAGTTTGGCCATCGCCGCATTGGAAGAATGCGCGTAGGCATCTTTAATCTTGAGCACATGGAGCCCCAGGTGCGAGTCTCGCATCACCCGGTTACCAAAACGGATTGCACCACCCTCGCAATCCACATTGTCCTCCACATTAATCAGCCCGTCATTTAGCAAGGATAATAGCGTAGCTACCTTGAACGTAGAGCCTGGCTCGGCGGGTGTGAGTGCATAGTTCTGTTTCTCAAAATATTTACCGCTGGCAGAATCGCGGCCCAGGTTAACGAGTGCCCGAATCTTACCCGTTTTTACTTCCATCACAATCACACAACCGTACAGGCATTGATATTTTTCCAGCACACTCATCATGGCGCTTTCTGCCACATTCTGGATATTCAGGTCTATCGTAGTGACGATGTCAAAGCCATTGCGAGGTTCCAGCTCGGTGCCTTCGACAGGCATATACACACCGCCAGTCATTTTTTGTACTACCATGCTCCCGTTCACACCTTTCAACAATGAATCGAAAGTGCCTTCCAAGCCAACGCTGGGCGCATTTTCACGCCATAATCCGATGGTGCGTGCGGCGAGGCTTTCATTCGGACGAATGCGTTTGATTTTCGTTTCAACAATAAATCCGCCACGGCGCTTACCGAGTTTGAAAATCGGCAGCTCGCGCAGGGCTAGATATTCATGATACTCTATCTTTTTGCATAGCTCGAAATAGTGGTTACTATCCGCGTAAGCTTGTGCTAATTCCTTTTTATAGAAAGCAGGCGTTTCCTTCCCGAGAATACCGGCAATGCCCCGTGAAAGCGTATCTAAGTATTTGAAGAAGGTATCGCGACGAACGACCGTAGGATCAAGATGGATATCGAATTGAGGGATGGAAGAACAAAGTAGTTCTCCTTGTTCGGTGTAGATGTTGCCTCGTTCTGCGGGAATCGTCTGGGTGCGTAAATGCACTTCAGCGGCAAGCTGGCGCAATTCTTTCCCTTCTCTCAACTGAATATTGGCTGCCTTGAGGATAATGGCAGCCCCAAACAGACAGATACCCAAAAAGGACAGGTAAACACGGAATCGTATGTCTCGCTTGACGTTCACTGAGCTTTGTTTGGAAGAAGGGTAATGGGTATTGTTATTGTTTGTTCTTTTTAGAGAAAATGACTTTCTGAGCTGACTTGGCTTAGGGGTTTGATTCGTTATAGCCGGGCACAGGCGGGACAATGATGGAATAGGCAGGCAGGGTTAAGGGCAGCAGTCCAAGACGCGCACCGCTGACAATCATTTTGCTCTCCATCGTCACATTCATGAGGCGGGTTTTAGCATCCATGTATCGCCAACGCAACTCCTTTAGCTCTTTTTGCTGAGCATTCAATTCACGCTGCACCTCAACGGCCCGATGTCCATTTGCGATGTAGATAATGGCTATTAGCGCCAGAAAAGTGATGTAAGGAACATGAGCCAGCAGACGGGTGTATGAAAGCTTTCCGCGCAGCCACCTCAGCTCAGCACGTATGCGCTGAAACAAGCTCAATCCTTCCTCAGACGGGAACAGGTTACCGCTTTCAACGACTGTTTTGATGTCCCGTTCTTTCTTTCTCCCTTTCATGTCTCTGCGTCTATCTGTAGTTACACTGTTTCTGTCTTCACGGCTACCCTGAGACGGGCACTGCGGGCCCTGGGGTTGCGTTTGATTTCTTCTGCTCCCGGCTCAATTGGTTTTGGCGTCAGCGGCTTCAACCTCGCAGTAGTTGTCACCTGGCCAAACTCATTACGCGCCTCTTCCCAATGCCCCGTTTTCATGTACGTTTTCACGATGCGGTCTTCCAGTGAATGGAAGGTGATGATGCTGAGCCTTCCGCCCGGCTTCAGACAATCCGTGGCCTGCTCCAGTAGCTCCCGTAAGGCACCCAGTTCATCATTCACTTCGATGCGCAAGGCCTGAAAAACCTGAGCGAGATAACGTTCGGGCTTACCCCGCATAACGGATTGGATAACTGCCTTCAGCGCCTGAATGCTATTCAGCTTTGTACTGCTCCGGGTCGTTACGATTTGGCGGGCCAACTGCTTCGCATTCCGCACCTCTCCATATTGCTCGAAGAGGAGATGCAAGTCTGCTTCGCTGTATTGCTGCAATACGGTGGCTGCGGTTTTATCGAGGCGTTCATCCATGCGCATGTCCAGTGGGCCATCGAAACGGATGGAGAAACCACGTCCCGGTGTATCGAACTGCCAGGAGCTGACACCCAAATCCGCCAGAATACCATCCATCTCACCGGCTGCTGCATGTAGGCGTAAAAAGCGCTTCAGGTAGCGGAAATTTTCCATAACCGGTATGAGTCTGGCATCTTCAGGCTTGTTGCGCCAGGCATCTGCATCGTGGTCGAAGGCAAAGAGTTTACCCTGAGCGCCCAGCCGGGAAAGAATCTCCCGGCTATGCCCCCCCCCACCAAATGTTGCGTCTGCGTAGATGCCATCCGACTTTACAGCGAGGGCATCCACTGCTTCCTTTAAAAGAACTGTGGTGTGGTAAAATGTGGGGGCATCCATCGTATCTGCTTTAAGCAAACGGATTGAATGCCTCACCGCCTCCTACCTCATTGGCCAACTCACTTAGTGAGCCGACATTTTCATTCATATAGTTTTGGTGCGTGGTCTTGTCCCAGAGCTCCATCTTGTTGCCTTGTGCCGCGAGTACCATTTCTTTATTCAACCCAGCGTATTCCATCAGATTTTTGGGCAGATTCATTCGCCCTGCCGCATCCAGCTCTACGATATGTGCACCATTCAGAAACAAACGTTTCAGGGTTCGTTCTTTGGGATTGAAGTCGTTGAGTTTGTTGATTTTCCCCGCGATCATATCCCATACATCCATCGTGTACATCACCAGGCAATTTTCAAAGCCCCGGTTCAGGACAAAACGCTCGCCCTGGCCTTCCGGCAACTGCCGCCGCAAGCCTGCGGGCAACAGAAAACGGCCCTTAGCGTCAATAGACACTTCGTATTCGCCGATGAAGGAAGACATGATGATTCGCTCTTGAATTACTACAAAGAAACACTTTCCCCCACTTTTTCCTACTATTTGCCACTACGATTTTTGTTCACGTACTAAAAACAGCCATAACTGTTATGTATATCAATGGATTAAGTCGAAATTATTGACTTGTGAACGATACGGAGATGTGGAAAAATG
>CAYRJR010000173.1:0-2263 GCA_964424655.1 uncultured Chitinophagaceae bacterium | reverse complement strand
AGTTCCTCTGTTGAAAACTCGAACACATTGGTAATTCTGGTGCGCAATACCCCTTATTCAAGTGTGAAGAATGGGCGTTTGGGCCTTCTCACTATTCATTTTCTCCAAAAAGAAAAAACCGCCTGCAAGGAGGTGCCTTGCAAGCGGTGCAATTGATAGGTGCGGTTATTCCGCAGTCCCAATTATTTCTTAACGGCTGTCTTAGCTTCTTCAGTAGCCTCTTGTTTGAGCTGGCGCGTCATTACGACCGAAGCGATGGGAATACGAGGGGAATTCATCACCTCCATATTCTCGGCTTTTACGTCTTCCACGCGCATGTTTCCATTTAGCTCCAGGTTGGTGATATCCACTTCGATGGCCTCCACCAGATGCTTGGGATAGGTGCGCACTTTCAGGGTTTTCATCTTGGTTTCAAGACGACCACCTGCTTTCACACCTGCAGGCTGACCCACATATTTCAGGGGCAGGTTGGCAGTAACCTTCCGGTCATCCACCAGCTCCAGGAAGTCCACGTGTGCCAGTGTATCACTAACTACATCGAATTGCTTGTCCTTGAGGATGCAACGATAGCTGGCACCATTCACAGAAATCTCAGCAAGCTGGAATGCAGGCGTGTACACCAACGGGCGGAATGCCAGCAGTGGAGCTGAGAAATGCACTTCTTGTTTGCCCCCGTAGATCACACAGGGTACTTGTCCTTCAGCACGAAGCCGGCGGGTTGCGCCTTTACCGAATTCGCTTCTGATTGTTCCTTCAATTTTTACGCTATTCATGGCGTATGTCTGGTTGTTTATGCCTTTCAGGCAGCGAGCGGGCACCTGCAACGACCGAAGCTGAATGGGCGGTTTGAATGTTTTAGTGGAGGAAAACGAGCCCGAGTCTGAATGCTCTGCCCGACAGGTTTTGTTGTATAGACAGTCTGGTTTCTAGAAAAAAATATTTAGGCCGTTTGCTTGGCTTTACGGTTGGCGTGTATGAATAGGGAGCTGATTGATTTCCCTTCAAATGTGTTGCGAATGGCAATGGAAAATAGTTCGGCGGTGGGCAATACTTCGATTTTGCTGCATTGCTGTTTCAAAGGGATTGTGTCGCAAACCACCAGCTTTTCCAACACGCTGTTTTCAATGTTTTCGTAAGCCTTGCCACTGAGCACCGGGTGTGTGCAGAAGGCTCTAACTGTGCGGGCACCTCGTTCCATCAGCAATGCTGCGCTTTTGGTCAGTGTGCCTGCTGTGTCGCAGATATCATCAATGAGTACAATATCGCGGCCGCTCACATCGCCAATCACAGTCATACTCGCCACTTCATTGGCCCGCTTGCGTTGCTTGTCACAAATCACCATATCGGCACCGAAATAAGAAGCAACCTCGCGCACCCGATTGGTGGATCCTACATCCGGTGAAGCAAAGGTGAGGTTCTCAATTTGCAGGTTTTCTATATAAGGGATGAAGATGGCCGAAGCATCCAAGTGGTCCACCGGAATATCGAAAAAGCCCTGAATCTGCGGGGCATGCAGGTCCATTGTCATCACCCGGTCTGCGCCTGCTTCTGTCAGTAGATTAGCCACCAGCTTGGAACCAATAGCTACGCGGGGCTTGTCTTTCCGGTCCTGGCGGGCAAAACCATAATAAGGAATTACAGCAGTGATATAACCGGCAGAAGCTCTGCGGGCAGCATCAATCATCAGCAGCAGTTCCATCAGGTTGTCACTCGGTGCATTTGTGCTCTGCACTAAAAAGACATAATCGCCACGGATACTTTCCTGAAACACCGGCTGAAACTCCCCATCCGAAAACTTCTGAATCTGGCAATCGCCCAGCTTTTTGCCGAAGGAGCGGGCAATGTTTTCAGCTAAATGCCGCGAAGCATTACCGGAGAAGATTTTGACGCTGGCGTTCATGGTTCCAAAAAATGAAGCGCGAAATTACGTAGTCTGACCGCTTAACACCGAGAAAAATTGCATAATAGTGCCTGAGTTACCCGGATCAAATTCGTCCCTACTGTTCTTGCTATTCATTTCAATTATTGAGTAGCACGGATTCCCTGCCAGCTTGCATACATGTCAGTGTCGGCTTCCCATCCTTTTGACTTCCCCAGAAGCCGTGCCGGCATATGCCGCATAAAAACAGGCCGCCCGAATGAGCAGCCTGTTTGAGAAAATTACAGTTTCACTCATTCCACCACCACTCTTTGCAGCGCCTGTGCAGCGCCCGACTGCACCCGCAGCAGGTAGATGCCTTTGGGCCGGCCCCGCAAATCCACA
>CAYRJR010000172.1:0-6242 GCA_964424655.1 uncultured Chitinophagaceae bacterium | reverse complement strand
ATCATCATGGTCTTTAGCTTTTGATAGTGCTTCCAACGTCTTCATATCAGGTAGATTTCTGGGAACCGCCGACTTTGATCCCGGCCCCGGCGTTTATACTTTAACCTGTGTGCCAGGAGTGCCTAATAGTGGCGCTACTGATA
This sequence comes from uncultured Chitinophagaceae bacterium, assembly GCA_964424655.1. Lineage (GTDB taxonomy): Bacteria > Bacteroidota > Bacteroidia > Chitinophagales > Chitinophagaceae > UBA1952. The sequence continues at coordinate 6,099 of CAYRJR010000172.1, read as the reverse complement.
TTTTCGTTGCCAAGTATGACTCTGCCGGTAATTTCGGCTGGGCACACAGCTTTGGCAATACACTTGAGGATGCGGCATGGGGGGGGGCTGTCGATCGCTTTGGCAATGTGCTGGTCACGGGCGGCTTTGGCGGTACGGTAGATTTCGATCCTGGCCCCAGCGTATACAACCTTACTTCAGCTTCTACTCGCAGCATATTTACTCTTAAGCTCCGCAACAACGGTGATTTTGCCTGGGCGAAAATGGCAGGTTCTTCCGCAGGTCTTTATGAAGCCAGAGCTATTACAACAGACGATTCGGGCAATGTTTATACTACAGCCATTGCTCCCGGTGGCTGCATTGTGCAGAAGCTGGATAGCTCCGGCAATTTTGTATGGGGTGCAGGCTGGGAGGCACAAGCACCCGGCTGGATAGGCTTGGATTATAAGGACAGCGTTTACGTCACAGGTGTTTTCTCGGGGTTCAATAAGGATTTTGATCCCGGCCCGGACACATTTCTGCTTTCAACTAGTGGTTCTTTTTCCGGCTTCATCTTAAAGCTGAACCAAACGCCACTTCCTACCGGCATTGAGCATGCAAGCCTTCAAACGGCGGCGGTAAGCGTGTATCCCAATCCATCTTCAGGCATCGTAAAGTTTTCATCACCCGCTACTATCCATCGCATTGAGCTTACCGACCTGACGGGCAAGGTGGTGTACCGCGCGGAACCAGGCAGTGGACAAACGGTGATAGACCTCGGCGGCAAAGCTGCGGGTGTCTATTTCTACGAAGTGGACTGCGGAGCAGGGAAGCAAAGGGGTAAGCTGGTGATTTACTAATATAAAAGTGCCTTCGCCACAATCCCCAACAGCAGAAAAGCCTCCAACAATAAATTCGGTATTTCGCCTTTGTTGGTGTTTCCACTCCCCGCCGTTGCCACGTCTTTTGGCCGGCAATGAACTCATTTGCTGATTATTTTACCCTTCTAATGCCAACAGCTTCCAGAGTAGAAGCCTATTTCTTCACCACTACTATTCTGGAGTTGAAACATCTGCTAAAGCAAATACAAAGACATTATTGTTGAAAGCCGCCGCTTTCAACAAACAGCAGAAATTATGGATTGCCGCTTAACCCGAACTCAGTTTATCAGGCTCCACACTGGCCAATTTGAGGTTTTATATTTTTAATAAACAGCAATAGTCGCTGTTGGGTTAAGCTCCTGTAAAAGAGGGCTTTTTTTTCGCCTATCGCTGTTTAGCTGCGTAATCTTACGGAGCATAAAATGCACAGAAATGAAACTTTTATATATCGGGACGGAAAAACTACAGGATACACTCACCGATGTACTGAGCCGTACCCGGGCGCGCCACGACCTGGCCGTAGCACGCAGTAAAGAGCAATTCCTCGCGCTGCTGCAACCAGGTGCAGTGGATATTTTGCTGTTTGACTACTGTGCGCCGCCATCCGATCTCCCGCTTTCACAGACACTTATTTATGCGCGGGCTTTCAAGGCACCCGTATTAACCCTCAGTTCCGTTGCTGTGGACACGCCTGTGGACGACCTGCAGTCAGCGGGTATCAGTGGCTATCTGTTTAGAGAACACCTTAGCCAGCTCCCTTTCCTGATTGGCGATAAGACAGAAAGCATCCAGTTGGAAAAAGATATGCAGGAAGTATATCAGGCATTGGAGCGTACCGGCAACTATTACCAGACCTTGCTGAAATGCATGCACGATTTCGTCTTTCTCTTTGATGAAAAAGGTGAACTGGTGTACCTCAGCCCTTCCGCGCATCAACTTACCGGCTTCAGCGATGTGGATGGACACAAGTTGTTCGAATACATTCACGAAGACGACCGCAGGCAGTTTTTTTATCTCTTTAAAAAAGTGCTCAAAAAGCCCGACACCCGTGTGGAAGTTCATCTGCGTATCCGCCACAAATCAGGCCATTATATCTGGATAGAAGGCGGGGTCACCAATCTGGTGCAGAATGAAGCTATTGAGGCTTATGTGCTGAGCTGTCGCGATGTGAGTGACAGAACCGAAATGGAGCAGGAGCTGCTGAGCATCAACCGGCTTTATGCCTGCATCCGGCAGTTTAACCGGGCCATCCTTTCTGCGGGCGATGAACGAAAGCTCTTCAGTAACCTTTGCTACACGGCTACTGAGTTTGGCAATTTCCGCATGGCCTATATCAGCATGTTTGAGGGTAGCAACAATCGCCTGCGCCTGATGCAAAGCAGTGGTGTGGCCGAGCAGGATGTGGACCCGCAAATGGTGCTCAGCAACTTAGAACTATCACCCTACAACCAGGTGCTCCAGACCGGCCAAAGCTTTGTGTGTAACGATATTCAGGAAGAAATGCCCGGAGAATACTGGCAGTATGTCGCGCAACAGAAAGGATTCTCATCGCTCATCATGGTGCCACTGAGCCGGCAAGGGCGCATCGCTGGAGTGTTTGTACTGGCAGCTACTGATAAACAAGCATTTCATGCCAAAGCCATAGAACTGCTGGAAGAAGCTGCCGATGACATCTCATTGAAAATACAAACCCTGCATGTGTCTTCAGGCCTTCACTCAAATGGCCTGAAGCAGCCTCAACAACAACATTGGGCATAAGAATGCCGGGGCGTGTATTGAGTTTTATGGTACTTGAAAAAGTACTGTTGCTACCTTGCAGGAATGCCGCTATACCACGAATGGGAACCTGGTGTCAATGCCTTGGCTGCTATCTGGCATATTGAAGAAGACGAAGCATTTTTTCAGGAAAATACCGGCCTGGGCTCAAACATCCGCCACCCGCGCAAAAGGCTGGAGCACCTCTGTGGGCGTTGGCTGCTGCAACGGCTGCGCGAAGATTTCCCACTGCATCATATTTCGCCTGACGAACATGATAAGCCGCGGCTGCCTGAAAATCAATATTTTTTTAGTATCTCCCACTCCTTTCCCTATGTGGCGGCAGTAGTCTCTGAGCAGGACGAATGTGGTATTGATATCCAGGTGTGGCGTGAACGCATGGATGAGCTTTCCCACATGTTCCTTTCGGATGCAGAGCAAGACCTGCTACGGGCAATGGACCAGGGAGCTTATCATATTCAGGGAAATAATCAACAGGCTTCCCAGGCCGATGGCCGTATGCTGACACTAGCCTGGTGCGCCAAAGAGGCTGCTTACAAATGGAATGGCCGCAGGGGTGTTGATTTTATCGAGCATTTGCCCATTCAGGAAATAGTTGGCGTAGCCCCAGATTCAGCACAAAGATTTCCCATACACCGTTTTTCCCTTGAGGTGCAAGTGAACCAACGTCCATTTTCCCTGCCTGCCTGGATTGAAAAAGATTTTGCCTGTGCCTGCCTGCTACACAGGAAATAGAAAAATATCTGAAGGTTGGCTTAGTGCTTCTTCCAGAGAAACATTCTGGATTTGTCAATTTAGGCGCTTATTTTCAACATGATAGCTTAGAATTTTTAAAAAAACACAATCGGATTATGATTCGATTGATGTGATATTATTTTGCGAATGGCCTATGAATTTTCAAGATTTTTCAAAAAAAACCTTTCTTTGCAAAAATTTTTATACGGAATGTTTGCTTATCCGATACCCAACAAATAGCCCTGCAAAGCATTCTGAATCCAATTCCATCCTCATATCCATCCAAAATGTCCGTCCGATTTCCTGCACTCCACGACCTGCAAAACGGAGAAAAAAAAATCTCCCACTACAATGGCAAAAAGGTGTCTAGCCTGTTTGCCAGCCATGTTTTCAACACCAAGGCCATGCGCGAATGGCTGTCTGATGAGGCTTACAAGAGCCTCATGGCCTCCATCAAAAATGCCCAAAAGCTGGACCGTCGTATGGCCGACCAAATTGCTTCGGGCATGAAAGCCTGGGCAGAAGAAAAAGGAGTAACCCATTTCAGCCACTGGTTTCAACCACTGACCGGCACCACTGCCGAAAAACACGATTCCTTTTTCACCATCAAAAGCGATGGTACTGCTATTGAAATCTTCGACGGTGATGCACTGATTCAGCAAGAGCCTGATGCCAGCTCATTCCCCAATGGTGGTATTCGGGCCACTTTCGAAGCCCGTGGCTACACGGCTTGGGATCCCAGCTCTCCGGCCTTCATCATGGAAACCGGCTTTGGAAAGACACTTTGTATCCCAACCATTTTCATCGCTTACAGCGGTGAAAGCCTCGACCACAAAGCACCACTACTCAAATCCATTGCTGCCCTCAACAAGGCTGCTGTGGATGTGTGCCAGTATTTCGATAAGAACGTCACCAAAGTGACTGCAACGCTGGGCTGGGAACAGGAATATTTTGTGATTGACGAGGCTCTGGCCAATGGCCGTGCAGACCTGGTGATGTGTGGCCGCACACTCATCGGGCATTCTCCAGCCAAGGGCCAGCAGCTCGAAGACCATTATTTCGGTTCCATCCCCGAGCGAGTTTTTGCCTTTATGCAAGACTTCGAACAAGAGTCTTACAAGCTGGGCATCCCCCTGCGGACCCGGCACAATGAGGTAGCACCGGGTCAGTTTGAATGTGCCCCCATTTTCGAAGAAATCAACATCGCAGTGGACCACAACAGCCTGCTGATGGACGTGATGACTAAGGTGGCCAAGCGGCATAAGTTGCGCGTATTGCTGCATGAAAAACCCTTCGCAGGTGTGAATGGCAGCGGCAAACACAACAACTGGAGCATGGCTACAGACACGGGTGTGAACCTGCTGGCCCCCGGCAAGACCCCCCGCACCAACCTCATGTTCCTGACCTTTTTTGTGAACACAATTAAGGCTGTGCACGACCATGCAGATCTGCTGCGCGCCTCCATCGCCAGTGCCGGAAATGATCATCGCCTCGGAGCCAATGAAGCACCGCCGGCCATCATCTCAGCCTACCTGGGTTCTTACCTCAGCAATGTGCTGGATGAAGTGGAGGTTCGTGTAAAAGAAAAGTTTGACGAGCAGGATGAAGCCATCCTGAAGCTCGACATCCACAAGCAGATTCCTGAGCTGCTGATGGATAATACAGACCGCAACCGCACATCACCATTCGCTTTTACAGGCAACAAATTTGAGTTCCGTGCTGTAGGCTCTTCAGCCAATTGCGCCGGCCCGATGACCGTGCTCAACACCATCGTTGCCCAGGCTTTGAAGGATTTCAAAAAAGAAGTTGATGCCCTGGTAGAAAGAGGCGAGAAAAAAGAAATAGCCATCCTGCATACACTACGTTCATTTATCGCTGCTTCAAAGAAGATTCGATTCGAAGGCGATAACTATAGCGAAGATTGGGCCAACGAAGCCGAAAAACGCGGTCTTTCCAACTTCAAGACCACACCCGAAGCCCTGAAAGCCTATGTGACTGAGGATGCCAAAGACCTGTTTTTCTCAAACAGCATCTATTCAGAAAGAGAGTTGGAAGCCCGGCATGAAATCATGCTTGAAGAGTATGTGAAGAAGGTGCAAATCGAAGCCCGAATCCTGGGCTATCTGGCCACCAACCACGTGCTGCCTGCGGCCATCGAGTATCAGAATAAACTCATCGCCAACATTGCCGGACTGAAAAATATCGGCCTGCCCGAAGAAAGCTCACGGGCGCAGAAAAACCTTGTGGGCGTTATCTCCGGCCATATTCAGCAAATCAACGACAAAGTGGAAGCCATGATCGAAGCCCGGAAACAGGCCAATGTGATGGAAGACATGCAGGCCCGCGCCGAAGCCTACTGCAACGATGTGCGCAGCTACTTTGATGAGATTCGCTACCACTCCGACAAGCTGGAGCTGATTGTGGAAGACAAGCTCTGGCCATTGCCCAAGTATCGTGAGATGCTTTTCCTGCGCTAATCGGCAAGGCTGCACCTTCGATATTTTCGTACAAAAACAAGTAAGAGGTTCCCAAAAGGGAGCCTCTTTTCTTATCAGGGCACATGCTTGAAAGACGTTTTTTTTATCAGCAATATTTCAAAGCCAGACATCCGTTGCGTCGCACACTTCAGCCAGATTTCGTTGCTCTGCATTTCCCATGAAATGTATATCCAGCATCTGAAAATTTGATTCAGTGTAATACCAATTAGACATCTAAAATTTGCACGTTGTGTATAGACTCCGTCCGGTAA
>CAYRJR010000171.1:0-6348 GCA_964424655.1 uncultured Chitinophagaceae bacterium | reverse complement strand
AGGCCAAACTTGCTCATGTCTGTGGAGGTAAGATGTAATTGCTCTGCGGCCTGCACCTTGTAATCCCAGCTACGCCAGAGGATCGTGGAGCAGTTTTCGGGCGAGATGACCGTGTACCAGGTGTTTTCAAGCATCGCAACCCGGTCGCCCATACCAATACCCAATGCACCGCCGGAAGCTCCTTCGCCAATGATGATGCAGATAACCGGCACCCGCAGGTTCACCATTTCGAAGAGATTTCGAGCTATGGCCTCACCTTGCCCGCGTTCCTCTGCCTCGAGGCCTGGATAGGCACCCGGCGTGTCAATAAGCGTAACAATGGGGCGATTGAATTTCTCGGCGAGCTTCATCAGACGCAGTGCCTTCCGGTAGCCCTCCGGGTTGGCCATGCCGAAGTTGCGATACTGGCGCTGCTTGGTATTGACCCCTTTTTGCTGGCCAATAATCATCACTGGCTGGTCATCAATAGTAGCCATACCGCCCACCATAGCCTTATCATCTGCCACCTGCCGGTCGCCAAACAATTCAGTAAAACCACTGCACATCTGATCTATATAAAACAGGGTGTAGGGGCGTTCAGGATGACGACTGAGCTGCACCCGTTGCCAGGGCGTCAGGTTTCCGTATAATTCATCGCGGGTCTTCTCAATGGTAAGTTCCAATTCGCGGATAGAAGCACTTACATCCATCTTATTCTTTTCCCCCATCTCACGCATTTTATTGATTTGTGCGTAGAGCTCTTCCAAATGCTTCTCAAAATCCAGAAACTGCATAAACACCTAAAAAAATTGGTGAGGCGCAAAAGTATGTCTTAACATTTTGAGGCTGCGTCCACAACATCATCTGTCAAAAAATCAATTACTTGAAAAATTGTTGATAAAATTCTTTGGGCTACCACTTGCAAAGCACAAAATCGCGCTTTAGTATTGCGGCAGGGTTTATAGGGGCTGGCCTGTTCTCAGGCTGGCTTTTTTTTTGAGCTTAATGCAAGTCGGCTCCAGTTGACATCGGGAGAATCTTCGAATCCGAAATGTCATTTTACCTCAGCCCAACACAGATAAAGCTTCCTGGATTTGTATAGCCTTCAGGTTTTTCAACACTGGTATTCCAGGCTTTTCCAGCAACACATAGTCAATACCTGTATCGCTACGTTTCTTGTCGTGTAGCAAGATTTCCATGACAGAATTTTCATCAAGTGGCAAGTGGGTTGGCAAGCCAAATTTTTCTAAGAGTTGCTGCAATTGCGCCGCATGATTTGCTGGTAAACCAAGATAGATTTCTGAGAGCCGGACCGCTACACGCATACCCAGGCCCACTGAGTAACCATGCGGAAGATTATACAAGCGCTCCAATGCGTGACCCGCAGTATGTCCGAAATTGAGAATACGCCGCATGCCTGCCTCATGTTCATCGGCCAGCACAATTTTGTTTTTGATAAAAACACAGTTTTGAATCAACGATTCCAACTCATCTGATTGCCGTTGAAAACGCAACAGGGTAGTGCCTTGTAGCAGGCTCAGGATACGGCTATCGGCGATGTAGCCATACTTGATGATTTCGGCGAATCCTGCCTGCCAATGCTGCTCTGGCAAGCTCCCCAGCCATTCGCTGGAAAAAAAAATCTGACTCGGCTGTTTCACCACACCCAACATGTTCTTATGCAAGCCAACATTCAGGCCATTCTTACCCCCCACTGCAGCATCCACCTGACTAAGCAAGGTGGTAGGTACAAAACAAAATGGGATACCACGCATGAAACAGGATGCGAGAAAACCCACCATATCGCTGACTAAGCCTCCACCAAAGCCCAGTAACGTAGTGTGTCGGTCGGCACCGAGTGCCAGCAATTTTTCGGTAAGTATTTCCAGCGTAGCTAAACTCTTAAACGCCTCACCGGGAGGGAAACTGACCTGGCGATATGCCGCAAGTGAGTCGCCATATAGTCGAATCAAATTTTCATCGGTGATTAGAATACACCTTTCGGGAGGCGCTAAACGAATGATGTCTAGCAGCGAGGCAGCAAAATGAAACTGAGTTGAGGCGCCGGAAGCGTAGCAGAGGGTTTGTGAAGTCATGGCTGTTGCCATTTTTTAATAATAATCCTATTGCAAGTTGCTTCATTCCCTTTTGGGAAAAGGCATGATACGTAGTTTGATTTTCCTTGAATAAGCCTAAAAATTTCAGCTTGACCCTTCGGTAATGCTGGCAGCAGCTTTTTCTATGCCGAGCTTCGCAGCTTTAAGTCAGTTTTGCACTTATCCCTGAACATTCAGGCAGCGGAGCACAATGAGTAAGCATGGAAAGGTATTAGTTGCCATGAGTGGCGGTATTGACAGCACAGTCAGTGCCCTCATGCTGCATGAGCAAGGCTACGAGGTGGTAGGTATCACGATGAAGACCTGGGATTACGCCAGTAGCGTAGGCACAACGGGTAAAAAGGAAACAGGCTGTTGCAATCTGGATTCCTTCAATGATGCCCGGCAGGCTGCCGTGGAGCATGGCTTTCCGCATTATGTGCTCGACATCCGTGATGAGTTTGGAGACTTCGTGGTGAACAATTTTGTGGATGAATATTTAGCCGGACGCACGCCCAACCCTTGTGTGCTCTGCAATACGCATATCAAATGGACGGCATTGCTGAAACGCGCCAATGCAATGGATTGTGAGTTTATTGCCACTGGCCATTATGTGAAGGTGCGTCAGGCCGATGGGCGTTATGTGCTTTCGAAAGCACATGACCTCACCAAAGACCAGAGCTATGTGCTTTGGGGCCTCAATCAGGATTGTCTTTCGCGCAGCATCTATCCATTAGGTAATATGCTCAAGACCGAGGTGCGGCAGCTCGCAGCGGATATGGGCTATGTAGAACTTTCCAAAAAATCCGAGAGCTACGAAATCTGTTTCGTGCCAGACAATGATTACAGAGGCTTCCTGAAACGCCGTGACCCGGGCCTGGAAGCTCGTGTGGAAGGCGGCGATTATGTGCTCCACGATGGAACCGTAGTTGGTAAACACCGGGGCTATCCTTTCTATACTGTAGGTCAGCGTAAGGGTCTGGACATTGCCTTAGGCAGGCCGGTCTTCGTTACCAAAATCATCCCGGAAACCAACACTGTAGTACTGGGAGAAGCAGAAGATCTTCAGGCCGGCGTGATGTGGGTATCCGGGCTGAATATGATTAAGTATCCTGCTATTCAGGATGGCATGAATGCCGTAACTCGCATCCGCTACCGCGACCCTGGAGCCGAAAGCATCCTGAGCCTTGACGACGGTCGTATCCGTGTGGATTTTGCACATGCCGTTAGCGGCATTGCCCCTGGCCAAAGCGCCGTTTTTTATGAGGGAGATGACGTGATTGGTGGCGGCATCATTCAATAGACTCTGCGGCCTTAACCATTCCATGATTGGCCATAACCGGCGAAAGCACGAATTTCATACGGTCAGTCGAACCTATTTTTTCAGGTTTACAATTACATTTACGCCTCGCAACGCATTCGCTACGAACTCATGATTAAAAGGCTCATACCCCTTCTGCTGCTGGCTGTTCTGGCAATCGCAGGCACTTCCTGCAATAAGTCTGACAATGACAACCTAGTGTATAACGAACCTACCCGCGGATTCTACCCGCTTCAGGTGGGCCGCTACGTCGTCTATGATGTGGATTCTGTTGTCTGGAACAATTTCGACTGCAGCAAGCGTACGCGACACTTGCAAATGCGCTACCTCGTAGCCGACACATTCACCGACAACAGCGGCAGAGCTTCCTACCGCATAGACGTGGAGCAACGCGACAATTCAGATAGTGCCTGGGCAGCCAGTCAGGTTATGTACGTGACACCTACCACTTCTGATATTCAGTTGGTGATGCAGAATCTGCGTTTTGAAAAATTGGTTTTCCCAATCAGCAACAACAAACAATGGATTGGCAACCGGGCTATTGATACTACTGACCCGGGTCTGGCTCAATACAGCGGCTGGATATATCGCTACAGCAATTACCTGCAGCCCTACAACAATGGTCGCCTAAGCTTCGGGAGCACCGTCACCGTCAATGCTATTGATGACTCTGTGAATAACCCGGAAACGATGCCGAATGCCTATGCAGAACGCAATTACTTCCGTGAAGTTTACGCGTATGCAGTGGGCATGGTGTATCGAGAAATCACTTACTGGACTTATGATCCGGCTGACCCAAGCACCGCCTGCCGTAAGGGCTACAGCGTGGTGATGCGCGCCATCCAGTATGGCGGATAATAGGGCGCATGTATCCAAAAGACTTCATCAAAACTGCCGCAGCATCCTGTGGCAGTTTTTTTTTGTCAGCAAAATTTCTTTACCCGGCTTCCGTTGCGTCGCACACTTCGGCAAGATTTCGTTGCTGTGCTTTTCACGGAAGAGGGAGCATAAAGTACTGAGGCCATGTTGTGGAACCCTGAGCAAAGCTGCATAGTAGCACTGGCTCCTCAGTGTGCGACGCAACGGATGCTGCATCAGGGCACTTTTGCCGGCAATCAAAAAAATCACACACTTCATAAGGTACTGCACACGCAGGTGTTTCATCTGTTTCGCTAATCTTCGCCTGCATACAATCTATAAGGCCCTCCGACGTTAATGCCACAAGCGCTTTGCCCGCATCTTCGTGTATTACATGATTCCTAATCTGCGCTTGCTCTTCACGGGTTGTCTGATGCTCCTCTTCAATATCGCAGGAGCACAAACACCACAGTATGCCTATCGCATTTCATTCCGCGATAAAAAAGGAGCACCGGAACTAACCGAAGCCTCGCAATGGCTCAGCGCTCGTTCACTGGCAAGGAGGGCCAACTTTTCTATCACTCTGGATAGCACCGACAGGCCGGTATCGCCGCTGTATATGGACAGCGTACTGAGCATTAGTGGCGGGAAATTGCACAACTGCTCGCGCTGGCTGAATCAAGGTGTGATATTAGTTCCCGACAGCACTTCCATGCCGATGCTACGTGCGAAGTCATGGGTGAAGGAAGTGGCCTGGGTCGGGTATTTCAGCAATGGTCTGCACCAGCTTAAGCCGGATTCAGGCATCACAAAATCGGAACAAGCGAAGGAGGCAAACGGTATTTTTTCCAATGCCAAACAATCCGGCAGCCTCGCCTATTACGGAGCCAGTTTCCCACAAACCCTCCTGGTGCATGGCGACACGCTACACGACCAGGGCTATCGGGGAAAAGGAAAAATCATTGCCCTGCTCGATGCCGGTTTTCTGGATGCCGACATACAATCCGGTTTCGATTCTATGCGTGCTCAAGGCCGACTGCTAGAGACCTACAATTTTGTTCGCGACACCAGCTTTGTGTATGAAGACGATGTGCATGGCAGCTATTGCCTGTCCACCATCGCAGGTCTTAAACCCGGAAACTATGTAGGCACTGCACCGGATGCTTCCTTCGCACTGTACCTGACTGATGATGTGAACTTCACAGATGCGTTGTATGAATTGGACAACCTTGTGGCCGGTATGGAGCGTGCGGATAGCCTCGGTGCAGACATTATTTCTGCTTCACTGGCCTACAATATTTTCACCTCACCTTACTATTACTCGTTCGATAAATCTGCGCTGGATGGCCATTCCACAATGATTAGCCATGCCGTCAACATGGCTACTGCTAAGGGTATGTTGTATGTGTCTTCCGCAGGTAATGAAGGAGGCAATTCATGGGATTATCTGACTGCTCCTGGCGATGCTGACAGCGCCCTGACTGTTGGTGCTGTCACGCCATCCGGAGCGGCAGCCGGCTTTTCTTCACCTGGCCCCAATGCGCTGGGGCATGTGAAACCAGAGGTATGCCTTCAAGGCGCACCGGCAGCAGTATTGATGGGCAGCAACAGTACAGGTAACTCCAGTGGCACCTCCTTTTCGGCACCACAGGCAGCGGGCTATGCGGCTTGCCTGATGCAGGAATTTCCAACCTTACCGCCGGCATTTTTTCGGGAGACCATTGCTCAGATAGCCAGTTTGTATCCAAGTGCAACCGCCAAGCTGGGCTATGGAATACCGGACTTTCGAAAGGCTCAAAATCTACTCAGCAGATATATCCCGGACACAAGCGGAAGAAGCATGCAGGTCTTTCCCAATCCCTTTGAAACCTACATCAATCTTAGCCCCGTCAATCCCGATATGCAGCTTGAAGTAAGGTTGTTTGATGCGATGGGCAGGCAACTGGGCATCTCCATAAATCGCAAGGGAGCCTTTGCCATAATCGAACCGCTTACACAAACTGCTAAAGGGGTTTATTTCCTGGAAATTTTTCGCAACGGACAACGCACAATCACCAAGCTGATGCGGCAATAACCAGCACAAAGATTTTAGAG
>CAYRJR010000170.1:0-6380 GCA_964424655.1 uncultured Chitinophagaceae bacterium | reverse complement strand
ATCCAGCACTTCCTGGTAGGTTGTTTCCAGCTTACGGCCCACCACTGTTTCCGCAATCATCTCAGTCACGTTAGCACCAATCATGTGTGTGCCCAGCCATTCGCCATATTGAGCATCGAAGATCACCTTCACAAAGCCTTCCGTAGCACCGGCAGCACTCGCCTTGCCCGAAGCCGAGAAGGGGAACTTGCCAACCTTGATTTCATGTCCTGCATCACGGGCCTGCTTTTCCGTGAGGCCTACTGATGCAATCTCTGGGGAGCAATAGGTGCAGCCGGGTACATTGCCATAATCCACCGGTTCTGGCTTGTGGTTGTATTTCCCTTCCGCATGTGCAATGGCTTCTACGCACACAATGGCTTCCTTGCTCGCTACGTGAGCCAGCGCTTGTCCGGGCGTGCAATCACCAATGGCATAGAAGCTGTCCACGTTAGTCTTGCCGTATGAGTCCACGATAATCTTACCCTTCTCCATCTTGATGCCTACTGTTTCAAGACCGATATTTTCAACATTGGCCACCACGCCAACAGCACTCAGTAGCACTTCCGCCTCCAGGACTTCCGTGCTGCCATCGGCTTTCTTCACCGTAGCCTTCACGCCGGCACCCTTTGTGTCCACGCTTTCAACCGAGGAAGAAGTCATGATGTTGATACCTTTCTTCTTGTAGATTTTCTCCAGCTCTTTCGAGATATCCTCATCTTCTACCGGCACGATACGCGGCATGAACTCCACAATAGTCACCTGTGTGCCCATCGAATGATACACGTAGGCAAACTCAACGCCAATGGCACCTGAGCCCACCACAATCATGCTCTTCGGCTGCTGGGGCAGTACCATCGCTTCGCGATAGCCAAACACCTTCTTGCCATCCATCGGCAGGTTCGGCAGCTCACGGCTGCGCCCGCCCGTTGCGATGATAATATGCTTCGCTTCGTAGGCTGTGGCTTTGCCATCAGCTCCCGTCACTTCAATCTGACCTTTCGCCTTCAGTCGCCCGTAGCCGTTGATTACATCAATCTTGTTTTTGCGCATCAGGAACTGTACACCCTTGCTCATCTTGTCGGCCACGCCGCGGCTACGCTTAATCACCGCCGGGAAGTCAGCCGAGAAGCCTTCCACATTCAGGCCATAGTCTTTCGCGTGCTGCATGTATTCCAGCACTGAAGCACTTTTGATTAGTGCCTTCGTCGGGATACAGCCCCAGTTCAGGCAAATGCCGCCGAGAGATTCTTTTTCAACAATCGCAGTCTTGAAGCCAAGCTGAGATGCGCGGATGGCAGCCACATAGCCACCCGGGCCGCTGCCAATAACGATGAGATCGTAAGCCATGAGATATTGATTCTTGTTGGTTCGTGATGGGTGCAATTACCCAGGTTTATTCTGAGATTTTTATTTTTTCAGCTTTCGGAATGCTATGAAGCATCCGTTGCGACGCTCCGTTCTTCTGGATTTCGCTATTCAGCTTTTCACAGAGCATGGGTTCAGTCATGCACCGGTGGAAAGCGTTTTTCTCCTTCAGGTCACGAGTCCGAAAGCCGCGCAAATGTAGGACGGATGCTGCCAAAAAGCCCGCAAACATAGCCCGCAGCCAGATGATTCCCAATGATGAACAGGCTCAGGTTTTGAAGTGTGCCAGTGGCCCGGAGATGCCCTGTAGCTAACTCATGGCGATAGATGTATGGCCTTCGGCAAGTTGATGCATCGGAATCAGGATTTCAGATTAGCAGACTTGCATTTTCGGAAGCCGAAATGCCAAAGTTTGTGGCCTTGCAAATCATAGGGCATGGCCTGGATGGTCTGTGGATTTCCCAATTGAAGCCAATGGTTGCAATGGTCTTTGTGGGGTTAGGGATTGTGCTTTTTTCTGGCTGGATTGAATAATTATATCTCAGAAGAATCTCACATACCAGATGCTATGTGAACAGCTCAATAGCAGCAATAGCCTTGCAAGGTGCTATCGCCGCAAAAGCTTCATCAGGGCGATGAAGCCGATTACAAAAAAATCAATTGAGCAGGAACATAGTTCCATGCGGAGCCTTTTGGATATTGGCTTTGCGAGTATTGACTGAAGTGAATATTGGCTTAAGAAATACGTCCCCTTGCCTTCGCGAATTGCACCGAAAACAATATCAGATGCAGCACAGCCAGACCGATAGAGAACCAGACGAGTCCTGCATCACCACCTTCTGAAAAATGATGATGCAGCGCCGCCACGAAGATGAGCACCAGCACCAGACCGATGCCGCAAAGCGAAACAAGTTTGTAGGCTTTGCCATCATGTTTTCCGCCGCTCAGGTTGCCATGCTTCATGCCATAAAACAGATACACATCGAAGCCAATCATCATCCAGACAACGAGGCGTATCCAGGTGTCGAGTGGCAGAAAGACCATCATAAACAGGCAAGTGGCTACACCGAGAATGGGCACCAGAGGCACCAGTGGCGTACGGAAGGCCCGTGGGGCATCCGGCATATTGCGACGCATCACAATCACACCGATGCAGACCAGAATAAACGCGAAGAGTGTGCCGATAGAAGTCATTTCGCCTACCACACGGCCCGGAACAAATGCGGCAAACAAGCTCACGAAAACCATGAAGAAGAGGTTGGAACGATAAGGTGTGCGAAACTTTGGATGGGTTTTGCTGAAGAGTGGGTTCAGAAGGCCGTCTTTGCTCATCGTGTAGAACACGCGGCTCTGGCCCAGAAGCATCACCAGAATCACAGATGAATAGCCCAGCAAAATGGCAATGATAATGGAGGTGTTGAGCCAGGGATAAGCCGGAACAATATGACCCGCCGCATCGGGATGGCCCATATGTTCGATGGCGATGGCTACCGGTGCGAGATGGCTGGCACCACTGCCCGAGGTGAAATCTGTGTACTTGACCACGCCTGTCATTACATAGGCGAAAATGATGTAGAGCACTGTGCAGATGAGCAGGGAGCCCAGGATACCAATGGGCATTGCTTTCTTGGGATTTTTCGTTTCCTGAGCTGCGGTACTCACCGCATCGAAACCGATATAGGCAAAGAAGACCACAGCCGCGGCCCGCACGATTCCGGAAATACCAAATGCGCCAAACTCGCCCGTGTTTTTCGGTATGAAAGGCTGCAGGTTTTCAGGCTTGATAAACTGAAATCCGATGATGATAAAAATGATGACGATGCTCACCTTGAGCAGCACGATGATGTTGTTGACCCAAGCTGATTCACTTGTGCCACGGATTAGCACCAGCGACATGATCACCACAATGAATACAGCAGGCAGATTGATGAATCCATGCACCATGGAGCCATCTGCCAGGGTGGTGGTGTCGAAAGGCGTCATCAGCAAGTGAGCAGGCAGGTTCACCCCAAAACTTTCAAACAACTTTCCCAGATAGCCAGACCAGCTTGAAGCGACCGTCGCCGCACCCACGGCATATTCCAGCACCAAATCCCAGCCGATAATCCAGGCGATGAACTCGCCCATCGTAGCATAAGAATATGTGTAGGCACTTCCTGCAATTGGAATCATGGAGGCAAACTCAGCATAGCACAACCCGGCAAAAGCACAACCGAAAGCAGCGATGATGAAAGAAATAATGATAGCCGGGCCGGCATAATCTGCGGCTGCAAGACCAGTGAGCGAAAACAGGCCGGCACCGATAATGGCACCAATGCCCAGCGCTACTAAGGCTGGTGCGGTCAGGGTTTTTTTGAGACCTTTCTCATTGTCGGCTGCTTCTTCGAGCAGTTGGCCAAGTGGTTTTTTAATAAAAATGCTCATGAGGGAAAGATGGGCGGGTGCCTTAAAATCTTAGAAGCAGGCAAACTACGGCAGAATGTTTTTTCCAGTCTTCAAAGCCATAGGAAAGTGTTCCATTTTGTAACGGAGCTTATTGGAAGCAGACATGATTTTGGAGCTATTTTTTAAATGAGATTCATGCCGGATACCGGTTATATCAAATACAGTGAAGTGCACATCTCTGAATTGAAAATTCGGCCAAATGCTAAGCCCTTACTTTTGTCCGGCCCGGATGACATTTGGATTTTCGGAGTTCTTCTACAGTAAATCACTTTCTAAAATCAATACTTTAAAATGGCACATTCACTTCCTGCTTTGCCTTATGCCTTTGGGGCACTTGAGCCGCACATTGATGCTCAGACCATGCAAATCCACCACGATAAGCACCATCAGGCTTATGTGGATAATCTCAATAAAGCCCTCGCCGGCTCTGGTGCTGAAGACAAGCCTTTGGACGAGCTGATGGCCTCTATTTCAAAATACCCTGCTGGTGTCCGCAACAATGGTGGTGGGCATTGGAATCACTCCCTGTTTTGGTCTGTACTGGGGCCTGATGGTGGACAAGCATCCGGTAAGCTGGCGGAAGCAATTCAGGCTGCCTTTGGCTCTTTGGATGCGATGAAAGAAAAAATCAACGCAGCAGGTGCCGCTCGCTTTGGTTCCGGCTGGACTTGGCTGATTGTGAAGGATGGCAAGCTGGAAGTTTGCTCCACACCCAATCAGGACAACCCTTTGATGGATGTAGCGGAAGTCAAAGGCACACCCATTTTCGGTATTGACGTATGGGAGCATGCCTACTATCTGAAATATCAAAACAAGCGTGGCGACTATCTCGCTGCAGTTTGGAATGTAGTAAACTGGGCAGAAGTATCCCGTCGCTTTGAGGCCGCTTTGTAAGCCGTCGTTCAATCAACTTTTTTCTTTGTATCGCTTCTAAAAAGCAGCGGCTGCCTGTACAAAACAGGCAGCCGCTTTTGTGCAAACCAACACTCAAGCACTACAGTTACCGACGCAGGAAACGGTCGCGATAGAAAGTACCGTTAGCGTCATCAAGTTGCAACTGGTATGCACCTGCCGGAAGGTTGTGAAGCGATATTTCTACTCTTGGTTCGGTACCCAATATCTCTTGATAGAGCAGTTGGCCGGTGATGTTGCGGATGCTCAGGGTGGCGCCTGCATGTTGAGCCAGGCCATCCACGAAGATGGATTCGGTAGCCGGGTTAGGATAGAGTAGGATATCAGTTGCCTGGCCAGACTGTCCGAAGCGGAGCAGTTTGATTGCACTATAATCAAGCGGCTTGCCTGGTTCTTCGATGGCTAAGCGATAGTAGTTGAGTCCATCTGCCGGCATCGGGTCAACAAAGCTGTAGTTGTGTCCGGTGCCCATTGCGGCTTGTGTGCCCAGAGTGATGAAGTGTTCGCCATCCGTGCTGCGTTGCACGAGGAAGGTTTCATCGCCGAGTTCTAAGCCTGAGCGCCAGGTAATGATGGCGGAGTGACCGCTGGCAGCGACGTTGAAATCAATCAGTGTAACCGGTAATGGATTGTTGTTGGTGGTAGAAGCCAGGGTAAAAGGACTGAAACTGCTGATGGTATTATTGCTCGTGATGGTGCCGTTCGTCACAGTACCGGTTGTGCTTCCGTTCCCTTCATCATACCATTTGGTGCCGCTGCCGCCTGCATACCAGTGTGCGATGGTCAGGTCGCTTAGGTTGTTGACGCCGCTGTGCTGCGTGAAACCAAGCGTGACTTTGACGTTGGAAGAACTGGAGCTTCCTCGGTTGATGAGCCAGTATTCGCAGCGGGAAAGGTGGTTGAGGGTAGATACCTTTTGAGTAGAATCATAGCCATCATTACCCGGATTGTGCAGCATGTATTGAGCGCTGAAGGTGTCTGTTGATGCACTGGGCGCTGTGATGCCGCAAGGGGCGTAATACGTGCCATTTCCAATTGGGAATGTGAAGGCAGTGTTGCCCACTTTAGCAACGAAGCCTGTCACGTGGCTGGTAGTACTGCCGCCAGAATATCCAGCACCGGAGGTGAAGGTCAATGGAGTGGCTGGGTGACTACTGATGAAGCCGGAGGTTAAAGTGAGTGTACTCGTGATGCTGAGCGGCGCTTCCAGATTCATGGTCGCATTCCCGGTCTTGGTGAGTGTCAGCAAGGGCAATGAAAGTGCTTGTGAACCATAGTTACGTACAGAGCCATTCGTTGCGCCACTGAAATAAACCGGGTTACTTATAGAGAAGCTTACACCGCCTGCCGAATTTAGGATGAAGGAGCTGTCTGCTATATGACTGTGTGAATAGCACATAGAGATATTACCGGCACCGCTCAGGTTTACGATGCTGTCCCTGCCACTGACTCTGTTGCCATAGCCGCTGCCGCCGTATCCATCGTAAGCGATGTTGCTGGAGCTATGTATCAGACTGAATCTCCCATTGAAAAAGTTATCATCGAAGTAGAAATCACCAATCTTGCTGCTTGCATCGGCTATCAAAGTCTCACCGTTAATCCTGCTGCTATATAAATAGAAATTACTGCTGAAATTCTTCAGCAAAACAACAGAGTTCAACGTGTCATTTCTCATG
>CAYRJR010000169.1:5617-6458 GCA_964424655.1 uncultured Chitinophagaceae bacterium | reverse complement strand
GGCGGCATTGATTTCAGCGATTCGGGAAGCCGCAATCAGGTGCATATTTCTTCGCTGATTGGCGGGGTCAACTTCAATAGTGTGGAGGGGCTCAATCTAGCACCGGAGCTTTCCTGGAGCCGACAACTGGACACTGGCAGGAGGTTCAGCCTGCGTGCGGCTATCCGCTATGGATTTGCCAACACACATCTCAACGGCATCGCAAGTTGGCGCTACACCCGGGAAGACAATAACTGGAAAACGAGGAGCTGGTCGCTGGCTGCAACAGGCGGGCAATATGTCTTTCAGTACGACCGGCACAATCCTGTATCCCCATTTTACAACACACTCAGCACCCTGTTTTTCCATTACAATCCACTCAAGATTGATGAGCGCCGCATAGCCGATTTGTCTTTCCGAAGGAATCAGGGGAATGGCCTGCAATGGCGGATCCAAACCCGATTCGAGCACCGCATGCCTTTGTCCAATAGCAGCGATTATAGCTGGGCAAAAACCAACACGAGATTTTATACAGACAACCTGCCCAAATCACTCAATGGTTGGCATACCGGCAAGCATGATGCCTTGCTGCTGCGGGCGGTCATTTCCTGGCAGCCGGGCATTCGATATGTGGATTACCCCGATTACCGACAGCCAACGGGCAGCAACGCACCCGTGTTTCAACTTCAATACGAAAAAGGGATTCCGGGCCTGCTGGGCAGCGATGTGAATTTTGATACCTGGAAGGCAGGCATCAGTGGCCAACTTTCATTACGTCGCCTGGGCTCGCTCGACTACATGATTTCAGGGGGTGGCTTCCTCAATAAAAGCTGGCTGGGGCTTCCTGACCTCAGTTATCCAT
>CAYRJR010000169.1:0-5607 GCA_964424655.1 uncultured Chitinophagaceae bacterium | reverse complement strand
CAATCTGACCATGCCCTACCTGCGCAGCTTTCAGGTGATGCCGATATACCGTTTCGCTAACGATGCCGATGCTTATGTAGCAGCACATGTATCGTACAACCTACTCGGATTAATCTCCAATAAAATACCCGGCTTGCGACAGGCACAGTGGTACTTCGTGCTTGGCGCCAATAGCTTCTACGCCAATGAGCAGCTTTATTACAATGAAGTCTTCGTCTCACTGGATCATATCGGCTACAAAATAATACGGCCTTTGCGGGTAGATTTTGTGCGGGGCTGGGATCAGAATCGTCAGAGCTATGAAGGTATTCGGCTGGGCATTCAATTGAGTGGGATTGACTTTTCCCGGGCCGGCAATTCAGATGCAAGCTGGTAGCCTGCGAAAGATTTTTTTAAAAAAATGCGGCTCGGCTTTCAAAAAAATACCGACGACGGCATCTTGGAAATAAGTGTAAAGCAGTCAAGGCCCATCCGGGTGCGCAGGCAGATATCATTACAAATACTGGTTGTAAAAACCCGCTTCTGATTGCTTTCGTGGCATAAAATTCCTGTCAGTTTCTTAAGTATCTGTAAACAGTTTTTTTCTGTCAACTCCGGCTGTATCTTCCCTCTCCGAGACCACCTAAAGCCTATGACCTAACCCCCTACCTCACCCTAATTTTCTCACCAAACCGAACAAGTATGAACGTACAGATTCAGACGGTGCATTTTGATGCCGACGCGAAGTTGACCGAACGTATCAGCCAAAAGATGGACAAGCTCCGCACCTTTCATGACCGGATTGTGGACGCAGAAGTGTACCTCGTCCTCGACAATGTAGCCCACACGCTCAAAGACAAGATTGCTGAAATCAAGGTGCGGGTACCCCGGCATTCCTTCTTCGTGAAGCATCAGTCGAAAACCTTTGAAGAATCCTTCGACTTTGCTTTCGACAGCCTCGTCAATCAGATAAAAAGGCATAAAGGGCGTCGCGCAGACCTTGCCGTTGCGCCCGCTTCCTGAGGCTGTTGCCTCGCATCAAAAAGCCGGTTCCAACAGGGGCCGGCTTTTTATATGCCACACACCTTGCAGTCTAAGAGCGGATTGGCTTATTTTGCGAGGCAGTGCGCCAGCCGCACGACAACCATTCCCAACCATATGCTCACACGCTACTCCTGTTTCTTCGCATTAACGCTCGGCGTTTTTGCATTCTCATCCTGCAAGAGCGACTTCAGCAAAGACCTCTCACTGACACATCCCAGCACAGCTTCTCTTTTCATCAGCAGCGACAATGGCATTGTGTATGCACTTAACCCAAACACCGGCGACAAAAAATGGGAAGCCGCTGTGGGCGCGGCTGTCAGAAGCACCCCTTACCTATTTAATGGGAAACTTTATGTGACCACCACAGATGGCTATCTGCATCGCCTTGACCCCGATAATGGCACTGAGCTGAACAGTTTCCACATAGGCTCCGGATTCCATTCCTCTCCAATTGGCAGTGATAATTCGCTCTACTTAGGCAGCGATAATGGGCAGCTTTACTGCTGGAATGTGGCCGCGGACACCATCTCCTGGTCATTCCCCACAGGTAATGCCATCACTTCTTCGCCCACCATCGTGGACACCAACTTAGTCTTCGGCAGCACGGACGGTAAGGTCTATGCTATCTCCAAAAACTGGGGCAACCAAAGCTGGAATTTTGACCCAGGCACCGCTACTTCTTTCACCTCTTCACCCGTCCGGATGCTCAACCAGATTTATATCGGCGCTAAGGACGGTAGCATGTATTCGCTAAATGCGAATGATGGCACCGAACATTGGCATTATGCTACCGGCGGGCCTATTGAGTCCTCGCCCATTTCTTACGGCGGCAATGTCGTCTTCGGATCTTATGACAAGGTGGTCTATTGCATTGACACAGGCAGTGGCTTGCCGCGCTGGACTTACAAGACGACAGACCGTATCGTCTCCTCGCCCTTTGCTTACAATCAGGTGATTTATGTGGGCAGCAACGATTATTCCCTCTATGCCATCCACATCATCACCGGTGCACTGCGCTGGAAATTCACGACAAACGGCGCCATCAGCTCCTCTCCGCTGGTTGCAAATGCTAAGGTCTATGTGGGTAGCAACGACAAGTTCATCTACTCGCTGGACACACTCGGTGCCGCCCTGCGCTGGAAGAAAAATATTGATGGCGTCATCGGCACATCACCCGTATTGCTCGACTCCAACATGCGGGCAAACTATCCTTCCGTCAGCGGTGCCTCGGATTATTAACCGCCCTGGCAACAAGTTTTCAAACATCAGAACAGCGCCTCGAAAAGGCGCTGTTCGCTTTTGTGTATTCGAAAGATTTTGTAGTCGGCTTCATCTCGTTGCCCGGCATCCGTTGCGTCGCACTCTTCAGCAAAATTTCGCTGTGCGGCTTTGCCCGGATTTTTCAAGGGACTATCAGCAGTGCATACACTCCGGCAAGGCAGGAAAGATTGCACCCGGCAGCACCGCTCACCTGAATCACATCCTAAGGGAAAAGCTTCATGGCAGCACTGGCCCCTCAATGTGCGACGCAACGGATGCTGCATCAGGGCACATAAGCTGACTAAAAAAAACACCCCATAAACCCACCGCTCCAACGGGACTGATAGCACCACGGGCTGGCTCAGGAAGCAATGAGATCCGCCTGGAAGCCTGCCTTTTCAACTGCGGCCTTGACGACAGTGGCATCAATGCCATCCACAGCTACCGTGAGCACTTTGTCAGGCTGATTCGTATCCACTTCCCAGGATTGAATGCCGATCAGCTTATCCAAGCCAGGGGTTACGGCTTTGACGCAGCCTGCACAGTTGATGGTCGTCTTAAACTTGAGTGTTTCCATGTTTGTTATTGTTTTCGTTGAAAAGATTTCGCCTGATGGCGGTTGTGTTAGTGGATATTAGGAGCAAAGAAAAGGCGGCTCAAAGCCTTGCCCATTTCAGGCGTAGGCTGTTGCTCACCACACTCACGCTACTCAGGGCCATAGCCGCGCCGGCAATCATGGGATTCAGCAAAAAGCCATTGATAGGATACAGCAGGCCGGCGGCAATAGGGATACCGATCACGTTGTAGATAAATGCCCAAAACAAATTCTGGCGGATGCTGCGCACGGTCTTCCGGGATAGTGAAATGGCTATGGGAATACTCCGCAAATCTGAAGACATCAGTGTCATGCGGGCTACGTCCATAGCGATGTCGGTGCCTTTGCCCAGTGCAATACTGACATCCGCCTGCGCCAAAGCCGGGCCATCATTGATACCATCACCCACCATCGCAACCACCTGACCCTTATTTTGAAGTGACTGGATAATTGCTGCTTTATCGGCAGGCAATAAGGCCGCCTGAAAATGGTCAATACCTGCCTGCTTTGCGACAGCCTGTGCCGTAGCCGAATTATCGCCGGTGAGCATATACGGCTGAATGTTCATTGCCTTCAACTGCCGGATGGCTTCGACGGCATGAGGCCTGACTGCATCGGCAATGGCAAGGACAGCGAGGCGCTCTTTATCCTCCGCAAACCAAATGACCGTAGCCGCCTGCTGTAGCCAAACGTTCGCCTGAGTTTGCAGGTTTTCGTTCATAGCAATGCCTTGTTCCTGCATGAAAGCTTCGCTGCCGACAAAGAATTTCCTTCCCTGATAAGAACCCGAAACGCCACGGGCAGTGGTGCTGTGAAAATCATCTATGGCAATCCGGGCAGTGCCCTGCTGCTCCAAGTAATGGCTCACCGCAGTCGCCAGGGGATGTTCTGAATGAGCCTCGAGGCTAAGAAGAACGGGAGCCAGGTTTTCAAAAGGCACATCCTGCCGCCAAAGTATTCCTGTCACCTTAGGCTTGCCTTCTGTGATGGTACCCGTCTTGTCTAAGATGATGCTGTTGACTTTGTAGCTACGCTCCAGGCTTTCTGCATCCTTAATGAGGATGCCCAGCTCTGCACCCCGCCCCACACCCACCATAATTGCCGTCGGTGTGGCGAGGCCCAGGGCGCATGGGCAGGCAATGACCAGCACAGTCACGAAAGCCAGCAAGCCTTGCGTGAGACCATTTTCAGCTCCCAAAACCAACCAGAAGATTAGGCTCAACACGGCAATGCCAATCACCACCGGAACGAAGATGCCTGCGATTTTATCTACCAGCTTCTGCACCGGTGCCCTGCTGCCCTGGGCATCCTGCACCGCTCGGATAATCTGCGCCAGCAAAGTATCTGCCCCCACTTTTTCCGCCTTAAAAAGCAAGCTGCCCTGCTGATTGATGGTGCCGGAAAACACTTTTGAGCCATTCGACTTTTCAACAGGAACCGGTTCGCCACTCAGCATGCTTTCATCTACGAATGAGCTTCCTGACACTACCTCGCCATCCACGGCAATCTTGGCTCCGGGTTTCACCAGCAGGGTATTACCGGGTTTCACTTGAGCAATGGGGATCTCCATCTGATGGCCTCCTTCATGTACGATGGTTACCGTTTTGGGCTGCAGACCCATCAGCTTTTTGATGGCTGAAGATGTGTTGCTCTTGGCGCGTTCTTCCAGCATCTTGCCCAGAAGGATAAAGGCGATGACTACGGCTGCTGCTTCAAAATAGACATGTGCATGCAGCCCTCTCTGATACCAGAATTCGGGGAAGAGTGTGTTGAATACCGAAAAGAGATAGGCGATGCCAGTACTCATAGCCACAAGCGTGTCCATATTGGTGCTGCGGTGCCTGGCCTGCTTCCAGGCATTGATAAAAAACTGCCTGCCGAAGACCAATACCACCGGCGTCGCCAGCGCCCACATGATGTAGTTGGCAAATGGCATATTCATGAAGAACATGCCGATTATGACCAGAGGTGCGGAGAAAGCAATAGACCAAATGGTCCGATGTCTGAGCCTGCGGGCCTGTGAAGCCTGCAGGTTTTCGACCAGCTCTGTGGCACTTTCCGCGTCTTCGATGATGAGGTCGTAACCGACAGATTGAATGATTTGTTTCAGCGTATCTGCCTGCACCAGCTCGGGCAGGTATTCGATATGGGCTGTGGCTGCGGCATAGTTTACAGCAGCCTGCACGACACCCGGCTGTACCTGAAGGGTATGGCCCACACTGGCTGCACAGGAAGCACAGCTCATGCCCGTGACGGGGAATGTCTTTTTAATCGTCTGCACACCATAGCCCAAGTCGCGGATAGCGGCGATGGCTTGGGGAATCACCTCGGCATCAGCGGCTGTGATGAGGGCGCGGTGGTTGTTCAGCTCCACCTTATGGCCCTGAATGCCGGGCACTTTGGCCAGCTCCTTATCTACAATCAGGGCACAATGTTCACTGTCCACATCCAGCAGGGGCAGGCTGTATGTTTCATTTTGTTCCGGGTTCATGAGGCAAAGCTCAGGCAAGCATCCCGGGGCAGTGTTACAGAATTAGCTGGAATGTTTGTAAGATTCTTAACCGCAATATGGCGTTTGGGAAATCTGCCGGGTCAAACCCTGAAAATATGAGGGGAAAAAGTGGCGTGGGGCTAAATAAAAGCGACCACTCATTGCTGAATGGCCGCAGTAGATGTTCTCACAACGGAATAATGCTTATTGTGATTTGCTTTCAAGAACTGAAACGAAA
>CAYRJR010000168.1:0-6496 GCA_964424655.1 uncultured Chitinophagaceae bacterium | reverse complement strand
CACTGGCAGCCTTAGCCTCGAAGCCCTGAACAATATCGTTGTTGAAGGCCACCCCATCGCGGTGCACAACGACACAATGGCCGAAGTCCACCGCTCGTTCGACTTCCTGAAAAGCTTTTCACAGGACAAGCTCATCTACGGCATCAACACAGGCTTCGGGCCTATGGCGCAGTATCGCATTCCCGACGAAGACCGTGAGGCGCTTCAATACAACCTCATCCGCAGCCATGCTTCCGGTATCGGTGCATTGCTGACGCCCCCTCAGATGCGGGCTACCCTGCTGGCACGACTCAATACCATGCTGCTGGCATACAGCGGCGTGCATCCCCAGGCCATAGAAGTGATGGTGGCGCTCATCAATGCCGAAGCCTATCCCTGCATCTATGCGCATGGCGGCGTGGGTGCCTCTGGTGATTTGGTGCAGCTTGCCCACCTGGCACTGGGGCTGATTGGTGAAGGCGAGATGTGGCATCAGGGGCAGGTGAAACCCGCGGCTGAAGTCTTTGCCACGCTGGGCTTGTCACCACTAAAAATTCATTTGCGCGAAGGCCTCGGCCTGCTCAATGGCACCAGTTGCATGACCGGCATCTGTTTTCTCTGATGGTGAACGAGCTGATGGAAGCCTACGACGACCATTTCTCTGAAGGTCTCAACAATGTGAAACGCCACCCCGGTCAGCAGACCGTGGCCGCCGCCATGCGGGGTATCACGCGCAAGAGCGGTCTGATGCGGAAGCGGCATGAGCATCTCTACGAAAAGAAGGTGACCGAGGATGTGCTGGAAGACAAAGTGCAGGAATACTACAGCCTGCGCTGCGTGCCGCAAATTTTAGGGCCGGTGTACGATACGGTGGACAATGCCGCCAAAGTGATAGAGCGCGAGCTGAACAGCGTGAACGATAACCCTGTGATTGACTACCGCAGCCAGAACATCCTGCATGGCGGCAACTTCCACGGAGACTACATCGCACTGGAGATGGACAAGCTCAAGATTGCCATCACGAAGCTCTCCATGCTCGCCGAAAGACAGTTGAATTTCCTCCTAAACCCCGCCCTCAACAAGAAGCTTCCTCCCTTTGCCAATGCGGGCAGACTGGGACTAAACTTCGGCGTGCAGGGCATGCAGTATCCTGCCGTGAGCAACGTGGCCGAAAACCAGGCCCTGAGTACCCCACTCTATATCCACAGCATACCGAACAACAACGATAATCAGGACATCGTGAGCATGGGTACCAATGCCGCCTCGGCTTGTGCCCGGGTGATTGAAAACACCTTCGAGGTGATGGCGGTACATGGCCTGACCATCGTGCAGGCTATTGGCATGAGGGGCGTTCATGAAAAGCTGTCGCCGGCTACGCAATGGATTTGGGAGGAGCTGAGCCGCCTGGCTCCGCCGTTCTCCGAAGATTATCCCGCTACCCAAAGAATGACGGCCATCAAGGGCTGGCTGATGGAGACTGAAGTGGGAGAAAAGATGAAGAAGCTGTTGGGCTGGTAATTCTTAAAAAAATTTCGTCTGATGACTTATGCACTCGTCACCGGTGGCTCCCGCGGTATAGGCCGTGCCATCTGCGTGAAGCTCGCCTCCATGGGCTATCACCTACTCATCAACTACAAGGGCAATCAGGCCGCAGCCGAGGAGGCCCTCGCGCTGGTGAAGGCTCAGGGTGTGGAGGCTGAAGCCCTGTGTTTCGATGTGGCCGATGCCACGGCTGTTCAGACGGTGCTGGGTGGCTGGCAGGCGACCCATCCGGAGGCGCACGTTGGGGTGCTGGTCAACAATGCCGGCATTCGTCAGGACACCTTGCTCATGAGCATGACCGATGAGCAATGGGGCAGCGTGCTCAACACCTCGCTTGGGGGCATGTATGCCGTTACCAAGGCTGTGCTGAATCCCATGCTGCTGGCGCGCTACGGCCGTATCATCAATGTGGTGTCGCTGTCCGGACTGAAGGGCATGCCCGGGCAGGTGAACTACTCTGCCGCTAAGGCCGGCATGATAGGCGCCACCAAGGCGCTGGCACAGGAAATCGCGAAGCGCAACATCACCGTAAACGCCATCGCACCGGGCTTTATCCGCACCGACATGACCGGCGACCTTAATGAAAAAGAGCTGGCCAAATTGATACCCGCGCAACGCTTCGGCGAACCGGAAGAAGTGGCAGCACTGGTTGGTTTCTTAGCCTCGAAAGATGCGGCATACATCACCGGACAGGTGATTTCTGTGAATGGCGGTTTGTATTCTTAAATACAGGCAATGCTAAGCTTCCTGCATCCGCTGCACATGCGCAATGGTCAGCCTGATTTCGTCATAGCTCACGGCATCGGGTAAAGATTCTTTAATCAATTTCATTCTGAGCATGCCATGTTTTGCTATTGCTTCTTCAATCAAAGTTTGATGTGCCTGACGCACAAATTTTCGAACCGGCAATTCCCCGGCTTTCACGAGTGCTGCCAGGTGTTCCTGAATGGTACTAATACTAAGACTGCGCATTTGGGAAAGCTCCGAAATCGAGTAGCCTTCATGCAGCAAAGACAAAGTGCGCTCATGGGTTGGCTTAAGCCCTGAACGCTCATTTTTCAATATTTGCAGAGAAGCTTCAGGCTTATGTGGGTGCTTTAATTCATCAATTCGGGAGCTAAGCCCATGCCTGCTGCAATATTCGTTCAGCAGAGCCAGGAAGGCTGCCCCATATCGGGCCAGTTTCACTTCTCCAAAGCCAGATATGCGCAGCAATTCTTCATTGTTTTTAGGAAGAAAACGGACCAGTTCTCTGAGCGTTGCATCTGAAAAAACGACAAAGGCGGGTAGGTTTTGTTTGTCCGCTAATTCCTTCCTTTTGGCTTTCAGCAATCGGAATAGTTCAGGATGTTCCGGTTCGGACATTTCCGCTGATTTCTGTACCTGGACTTTCTTTCCGGTACGACCTATGTTTTCAGGAATCATTACCTGCACCTGACCTGACAACACGGCACGGCTTTTTTCACTGATGCCCACGCCATGTTCCGCTATTCTGGAAGGTAAGAGAAAACCCTGCCTCATTAGTTCATGCCCGATTTGAAGCCAGCCCTGATGATCATACTCAGTGCCGACACCAAACGTAGGCAGGGCCTGTTCTGCAGTACTTAGGTTCGCTACATCGCCGCAGAGCAGGGACGCAACACCATTCATGTCTTTCAGGCTCTTCAGGCGAACGACAGCGGAAAGGAATTTTTGCGCTGCAATGGTGGCATCTTTCCCGGCAATCTTTCTGCAGCAAACATCACAATAGCCACAAAAGTCTGGGGCTGCTTCGCCGAAATAACTGAGGATCGTTTTACGACGGCAGATTTTCAGCTCGCAATAATGGCGCATGGCCTCCAGCTTGCGATTCAGGAGTTGTGTCTGGGTAGGATTGTCGGCGATGTAGCAGAAATGGCGCAGCTTCATCACATCACTTTTTGAATAAAAAAGGATAGCCTGACCGGAGAGGCCATCGCGCCCGGCACGTCCTGTTTCCTGATAATAGCCTTCCATATTTTTTGGGAGGTCGGCATGGATTACGAAACGCACATTGCTCTTGTCAATGCCCATCCCGAAGGCAATCGTTGCCACGACCACCCGCAGATTATCGCGTTGAAAAGCTTCCTGGCAGAGGCTTCGCTCTTTGGCAATAAGTCCGGCATGGTAGCAGGCTGCTTTTATTCCGGACAGACGCAGGGTTTCTGAAAGGCCCTCTGCGCGGTTGCGCGACAGGCAATAAATGATGCCGCTGTCCTCGGGGTGTTCATGCAGGTATCGGATGATTTGCGCCTGATGATCCTCCTTGGGCAAGACCTGATAGAAAATATTCGGTCGGTTGAATGAATGCTCAAACACCCGACAATTTTCCAGGTGAAGCTTCTCCAGTATGTCCTTTTTGGTGTGCTGGTCAGCGGTAGCGGTAAGGGCCATCAGCGGCGTATCCGGGAGGCTTCTTTTCAGCTCACCAAGACCCAGGTATTCAGGCCGGAAATCATGGCCCCATTGTGAGATGCAGTGTGCTTCATCAATTGCAATAAGTGACACATTTATCTGTCCCAATTGTTCTATAAAACGCCTTTCGCCCAAAAGCCGTTCCGGAGCTACGTAGAGCAACTTCAGGTGGCCATTCCTGATTTGTGTCCACACACCCTGCTGCTCTGCTGCCGACTGGCTGGAGTTGAAATATGCTGCCGCAATACCGTTTTGCAAGAGGGCATCTACCTGATCCTTTATCAGCGCAATCAGCGGTGAGACTACAATTGTGAGGCCTTCCATCATCAGTGCGGGAAGCTGGAAGCAAATACTCTTACCCCCGCCTGTAGGCATCAGCACCAGGGCATCGTTCCCTGAAAGGACATGCGAAATGATAGCTTCCTGTCCGGGCCTGAAGGCAGAATAGCCGAAGAAATGTTGCAACGCCAGATGCAATTGCTGCGAAGAAATAGCGTGCATTGAAAGAAGGGTGTTCGGTGCTTAGGGCAAGCCTTAAGCCTGAACGAAATTCCCCAAAATAGCCCACACGGCATCGTGGCCTAAGGGTTCATCAAAAGCTTCTGTAATACTGTCGCTACTCAGGCCGGTAAGCTTCACCAAATCGAACCCGCCTTGAAGGATGTTGTCTTCGCCGGCATAGGCATCCAGTGCCATTTCATAAGGAACATCACTTGCAGCCTGAGTAATCCAGGGCCTAATGTCTGCCAGGCCATGTTCGCTGCGCAATTGACGCAACCTGGCAGCATGTCGGGCCTCTGCTGACTGAAGTTGTAGGAAGCCTTGCAAGATTTCAGGGTTTCCTGTAAGAGAAAGGATGGCTCCCTTAATGGCCCGCACACCAAAATCACTGAGCATTTGCGCCAGCGAAAGAAAGCTGAGATAATCTTCCATCACATCTGCAAAAGGCCCTGTAGTACGTCCACGTCCTCCGGTATAATCAAATTGGCGGGGGACTCCGGAATCATCGCTGCCAGCCGATTGCATCATCAAAGCCACAAAACTCAGATGTGCTTTTTTGTTTTCAGAAATCAGTTGGATGCAGGCTCGGTCTTGTGGTAATGAGGCCGGGAAAAGCCGGGCCTGCCTGAGGGCCAGCTCCAGGAAAGAAGATTCCAGGCGGGTGTGTGCGAGCAGCATTTTTAATAAATCAGCAGCATCCTCTGCCGGGTGTGCCTCTGTCTTCAGAGGTATTACGAGCGAAAGCAAAGGCAGTGCGGACATAGCCACCCTGGGCGCCCAATTTCGGATTAGGCTACGCCGGTCTGTGGTCTGATTCTGATTAGCTACATCGGCCTGAGCCAGTGTATCCAGTATGTTGGAAAATTTCATGGCAATAGCGTATTATATTTTCAGGCAATCCGGAGTTGGTCGGCATTCAATGTTTCTCTGATATAGGGGTGTGCCAGGGTCAGTACATCCTGAGGGCTGCGTGCTTCATCAATTCTGGAGATGGGGTTGAGGATGGATGTGTCGGCGAATGAAAGTGGCTGTAACAGCTCACGAATCATGGCTGCATGCCGGGCTTCTACCGAAGCAATCTTGCCGATGAAACCCAGGCGGGTGGCATCACTGAAGTACACAGCCAGACCATTATAGGCACTTACCATCAGGTCTTTGATGCTGCGTGCAGCGGATAGGGCACCATCCCGGTTGCTGAAGTCTATCCCGGAAAAATCCATGTTCAGCTTGCCAATAGCGTCAGGGCCAAGGGCGGCCTGAAGCAGCGAAGCATGTGCCTGGTCATGCCCCTGAATTTCCAGGAGCATGACCTGTTCCGATGCTTTGATGCCCGTGTAAAAGGAATTACTGAGTTGCTTAAAAAAGGCAGTTTCGATTTGCTCCATTGCATAGGCGAAATTGAGCGCCCCTGTATCGCCTGAACCTAAATTGATGCGTCCATCGGGCAGGGGCTGATCTGCCTCGCGACGGCAACTGCCAACAGTCAGTAGGCCAAGAGCAGCAAACCCCATAAATCGCCTTCTTGAAATGCCGGATGGAGATTTTGATACCTGTTTCATGATGAGGATTTGATTGAAATGAAGCAAGGATAATTCATGTCGCAGCGTAGAGAAAGAGGCAAATATTTATATGAAAAAACAAAGCTGAAAATGCAGCAGACAGCCTGACAAGATAGGGTTTTGAAAAAAGAAGGAAGCCGCTCCTGCAACTGTTTCCCATGCTCTGTTAATAAGCTGTGCATAGGCATCTTTCTCATCCGGGAAGGGTAGCACGGAGGTGTATCTTTATGAGGAACTAACACCCCAGCGAAATGTTCGAAGAAGATGATGATTTCTTAGATGAAGATTTTGAAGAAATGGAAAACCTGCTGGCCTTGTATGAGCAGATTAAGATGGGCAGAGGAGGCATGATGACTGAAGAAGAGTTTGAGCGCATCATTGAATATTTTTTCCAAAACAGCAACGAAGAACAAGCCCTGCTGGCCTGTGATATTGCGCGTACCTATTATCCTTTTTCCAGCTCCATTCTGCTCCTTCGTGCC
>CAYRJR010000167.1:0-6548 GCA_964424655.1 uncultured Chitinophagaceae bacterium | reverse complement strand
TCAAATAAGATTTCTCTGTTATGAGAGGTCTTTTTTGATGGTTCAGACACTATCGCCCAGGTGGTGGAATAGGTAGACACGCAGGACTTAAAATCCTGTGGGCAGCAATGTCCGTACGGGTTCGATTCCCGTCTGGGGCACTCAAGTAAAAAGGTCAGCAATTTGTTGACCTTTTTTGTTTTTACAGCCAAGTTCTAATTAAGACTTCGTCGCAGGTAATTTTCCGACCCAAATCAATGCAGTTGTGGCACTCAGGCTGGTATTTGGTGGATACTCCATTGAAGGGGCGTAGAAAATCACGAATCTGACGATGCTGGTTATTAACTGTTTGCAGATGGATTTACCCGCTTCCACGGTACTTATCTTTTTAGCAGTCACTACCTCATTGATGCTGCCGCCGCTACCCGTCATTGCCTCATTTGCGCGCGGCTTGCGCAGGTCTTAATTGCACCGAAAGGAATTGAAAGTGGCTTTTCCTGAGATTATAACTGCTGCATTTCAGGCCCTAATTTTTCCCAAAAATAAAAGACCCGCCTATCCGCTTCTGTACCTTCGCGCCCATAATGGAAACCATATCCCATACAGCCGAAGCCTTAGATATGCGCACTTTGGTGCCCATCGAACGACATAAAACGCTCATCCAGCTCTTTAAAGAGTTGCCCGTTGGCGAACATTTCATCTTCATCAACGACCACGACCCCATCCCACTCTATTATGAGTTCCGCTCCATTTATGGTGATGTTGTAGGATGGGAATACCTCAACCGGGGTGGCCGCGAATGGACCGTCCGGGTGACCCGTACCGAAGCCTCTCAGGGCCGTGAGTTTACGGACATCTCAACCCTCCTCGACTTGCGCAAGGCAGATGCCCGCGAATGGAAGCAAATCGTCTTTCACCGCTATGGCATGATGCAGGAAGGTGACACGATGGAGATTATCGCCGCTGAAGATCCCAAAGAGATTCACGGCATTTTCGTCATGAAATTCGAAGGGCAACACGCCTGGGTCTATAAGAAACAAGGCCCCGATGAATACGTGGTACATATCACCAAGAAGGCTCAGACTGGCCTGGGTGATGATGGCTTCTCAGTAGTCAATGAATACGATTTGCGACCTTTCCCACCTGCCGAACGCCACGAAATGTTCTACAAAGCATTTGCAGACATCAGGCCGGGCGAAGCTTTCGATTTCCTGAACGACCACGACCCCAAGCCACTTTACTACCAAATGGAAGCAGAAAGTAAGGAGCCGTTCCGCTGGGAATATCTGCTTCAAGGCCCGGACGAATGGAAGGTTCGGGTCATCAAGACGAAATAGCCCTCAGCGATACTTAGCAAATCAGAGAGGCCGGAATGTTCCGGCCTCTCAATTTTTTTTGGATAATAAAAAGCAACAGAATTGCGGTATCAGGCCTAAGAAGCTTTTGAATGGCTGCGGACAATTTCATCAAAATCATAACCGGCTCTGGCCAATGCACGGCGGGCTGCATCCACAGCATATCCCGCCGGGTTGGGCGGATGCGTGGGTACCTCAGGTGCAACGAGCAATTGATCCAAAATAGCTTGTGTCTGGCTCAGGGTCAGGCCCTCACAGATGTCATACAGCCCACCGGGTTCTTCCTCTGCCAGGTCGTGCTTGTCCAGCACATGCCGAATCACCAGCACAACCTCATCCGAAGGTGGCAGTACCATCAGGGAAGTGAGGGCGCCATGTTCCAGCCTATAGCGAGGAATAAGCTGATTCATCAATACCTCATCTGCCTGTTTGGCTGCAGGGAAAAGGATTTTTTCTTCCATTTTGATATGTCGCAACAAGGCTCCGCGAAACTGTTGGTAATAGTTTGGTTCGAAGCTTCCGGCTTGAATACAGGATTTATTCAACAAATCTTCAATCCGTTGATGATCATCTGTGAAAAACTTGTGTAAAATCTTAATCATTTTGAGTTACATGCATTATTAGCTATTGTCTAGAATGGTGTTGGGGATTTCTTTCCAAAAGTACCTCTACCATCAGAAAAATAGATGCCTGGAGGCATAAAAGAGCATGTTATACGTCCAATCAGACTCAGCCAGTGATAAATTAAAACTTACCAAACTATATTTCAAACCATTATATTAATATGTTTAATTTTTCTTAAAGCAGCATTTCGCAACCAACCATTTGATTCATAACGCCGTCTTCTATGGCTCAACGACGCCGAAAAAAAACTAAGTAGGCGTTTATCAACAAAACACAATATAATTATCTAAAACCAAACCATCATGAGGAAACTATTCCTTCTCGGCTGCACGCTCTTTATCAGCCAATTCGCCATCGCACAATCTACCAACCCGGCACCTTACTGCGCAGCCGGTTTCGATGATGCGCAAGGCTTCTATGTGGATGACCATATTAACAGCGTCAGCTTTGGCAGCCTTTCTAATGCCTCAAATAGCCAGTATCAGGCACCGCACTATGTCTTTTACAACAACCTTCCCGTCAAGGATTTCTATAAAGACTCTACATACAACCTGAGCCTCAACTTCAAAGTATCTGGCGGATGTGGTTACGGGGTCTGGATTGATTTCAACCGGAACAACACATTCGAAGCCGATGAAAAAGTAGCCGGGACTACGGGCACAAATATGCTTACCCTGGGCGATAATACAGTCGTGAATAAAACCGTTCAAATCCCCGTAACTGCAGCAACCGGCAACACCCGAATGCGCATCCGAATCGTGGAAGACGACAACCATAACATGACCAGCACCAGCCAACTGCCATGCAACGCCAGCAATTCAGACCTAGACGTAATGGATTGGGGCGAAACGGAAGATTACACCATCAACATCAAGGCAAAACAAGTGCCTTCCGCTATCAACGAGGCCAACCTGTCTTCTTCTTTTGAAATTGTTCCAAACCCGGGTAACGGAATCTTCAAACTTGCGACACTCAACCAAAACATAGATGCTGTAGCCATTTACTCCCTGGTCGGAGCGCTGGTGTATGAAGCCAATCCCAAAGCAACGCATTGTACCATAGACCTATCGCGCCAGCCCAAGGGCCTCTATATCGTCAAATTGCGCAGTGCTACTCAGGAAATGATTCAAAAACTCATCCTGCAATAAATCAGAAAACCATGTCTGAATAGTGGCTGCCTCAACAGGTCAGCCACTTCTTTTGTACTCCTTTCAGCATTACTTGAATCTTGGAGAAAGGATCATTTCAAATTCTATCATGCCCAAACAGACAAGCCCCCCAATCGTTCCGACATACCTAAATATGAAATCCTCAAAGCTCATGACAGAGTCAGAGGAAAAGCACTACATATTTGACAGCAATTAGCAATACAAACCCGAATATCAACGCATGAAAAGCAGGCCCAAACTACTGAGCACTTCAGAAACTACAACACTCCTGAAGACGCTAAAAATGCGATTTGCAAACCATGCACAAAGGCATCCCGGCATTGCCTGGCGGCATGTCGAAGTCCGGTTATTAACACAGCCTGAAAAGCTTTGGACCTTGCACCAGATGGAGGAAAGCGGAGGCGAACCCGATGTTGTGTTCTTAGAGGGAACAGACAAAGAACCCGTGTACTGTGATTGCATTGCTGAGAGCCCGATTGGACGTCGGAGCCTCTGCTATGATGATGCCGCATTGCTGGCAAGAAAAGCAAACAAACCCGATGGTAGTGCATTGGGCCTTGCTTCGGAAATGGGCATTGAAATCCTGAACGAAATCCAATACCGTATGCTACAAGAGCTGCATGCATTAGACCAGAAAACATCAAGCTGGGTGCACACACCGGAAGCCATCCGGAGTCTGGGCGGAGCCGTCTTTTGCGACCGACGCTACAATCATGTTTTCCTTTACCATAACTCGGCTGAATCGTACTATGGATCCAGAGGTTTTCGTGGTTTGCTTCGCTTGTGACAACTAAGCCGTTCGAGTTGAATTCTGAAAACTTATGTATTGTTCATCGTCTGCGCGGCAATCCAACCACTACTCCAGGCGTGTTGAAAATTGTAGCCGCCTGTCACGCCATCCACATCCATCATTTCACCCGCGAAAAACAAGCCTGGTGCAATCCTGCTCTCCATGCGTTGTGGGTCAATTTCCCGTAGCCTGACGCCTCCACAGGTCACAAATTCTTCTTTGAAAGTCGTCTTGCCGTGCATGTCATAGCTGTCTGCAATCAGCGACGTGATGATGTTTTGTTGTGGGGTAGCAGCCAATTCAGCCCAGCGTACTTCTTCATTCAGGCCCGCGCGTTGCAGGAAAAATTCCCAGAGCCTTCGTGGCAAACCAAAAGGGTTTTTTTCTTTTAGAAAATGCTTGCCCCTCGTCTTGCGAAGTGATGAAAATTCTGCGCGCAACGCTTCTTCTTTCAGGTCATTCAGCCAATTGATAATCACGCGTGCCTGGTAGCCTTGCTCTTGCAAATCTCTGGCTGCCCAAGCCGAGGCACGCAACACGCAAGGCCCGCTCAGCCCCCAATGCGTGATCAGTAGTGGGCCGGAATGCTGCCCTTTGATGCCTGCAAGTTTCAACCCAACTTCTGGCACCGAGACACCCATGAGCTGAGTGATGGGATTGCCGGGCAAGTTGAAGGTGAAAAGCGAAGGTGCCGGCGGCTCAAGATGATGCCCCAAAGATTCAAGCCAGGATGCCTGACTCGCCTTCTGAATGCCACCACAAGCCAGCAACACCTGATCAGATTGCCAGCCTGTGCCATCGCTGAATTGTAATAGCCATGTAGTGCCTTGCCGACTTAGGCTACAAAGGGCTTTGTTGTAAAAAATCTTTGCCTGATTGTGTTGGAGAGCTTCCAGAATGCATTCGATGATGCTTAGCGAATCATCGCTTTGCGGGAATACGCGTCCGTCAGATTCTTTCTTCAGCGGCACACCTCTTTGCTCGAACCAGTCCATTGTCTGTTGTGGGCCGAAGCGATGCAGACTGCGTTTCAGCAAAGCATGGCCACGCGGATATTGCAGGAGTAAGGCTTCAACATCAAAGCAGGCTTGCGTCACATTGCATCGGCCACCGCCCGACACTTTCACTTTTGATAAAGGGCGGGTCGTTTTTTCAAACACACGCACTTCATGTCCGGGAAGAATATTTGCGGCAGCAAAACATCCCGCAGCACCTGCTCCGATGATGGCAATCCGGGACATAATTCTGGGTAAGAATTTTCAGGTAGTAAGACTTATCTGCGATGTTGCCGTAACTACTCAGGATTTGCGTGCTGCTTTCTCCTGAGCATCCACAACAGCAATGGCAATCATGTTGACGATTTGGCGTACGGAAGAGCCAAGCTGTAACACATGCACTGGCTTTTGCAAACCCAGTAAAATAGGCCCAATAGCTTCCGCACTGCCTACTTCCTGCAGGAGGTGATAAGCAATATTGCCGGCAGCAAGATTCGGGAAGATGAGCACATTGGGTGCCTCTTTTGCCAAGACAGAAAAGGGATAATTTTCGCGTAGCAAATCCTGGTTGAAAGCCACGCCAGCCTGGAGTTCCCCATCTACAATCAGGTCGGGATATTGCTCGCGCAGTTTAGCCACAGCATTCCGAACGGTGATGGCTTCGGGCGAGTCGGAGGAGCCGAAATTTGAATAAGAAAGCATGGCTACCCGTGGCTTGATATTGAAACTTTGTGCTTCACGCGCAGTCATTCGGGTGATCTCAACCAACTCTTCTTCTGTGGGATTGAAAGTAACCGTGGTATCGGCAAAAAACAGGGGTCCACGACGGCTGAGCATCAGGTACATGCCCGAGACTTTCTTCACACCTTTTTCCAGCCCGATGATTTGAAGTGCAGGGCGCACAGTGTCAGGATAGTTTCGGGTGAGTCCGGAGATGAGGGCATCTGCCTCGCCGGTCTCCACCATCATACAACCAAAGTGCACCCTGTCGCGCATGGCTTTGCGGGATTCGTAGAGATTGAAACCTCTACGCTGACGTTTTTCAAAAAAATAATCTCCATAGGCATCGCGCTTGGTTGTTTGTGCTTCGCTGCGCGGATCAATGATGAGGACATCATCCATCTGAAGGGCATTTTCATGAATGATTTTCCTGATAATGGTTTCGTTTCCGAGCAGGATAGGTGTGGCGATTCCTTCATCGCGCGCGATCTGTGCCGCCTTGAGCACTTTCAAATTTTCTGCTTCGGCAAAGACCACACGTTTCGGTTCCTGCCTTGCTTTATTGATGACATAGCGCAACAGATTGTCTTCACGGCCAAGTCTGCTTTGCAATTCACTTTCATAAGCATCCCAATCGATGATTGTCTTTCGGGCTACACCACTCTCGATAGCTGCCCGAGCCACAGCAGCAGACACGGCAGTGAGCAGTCTCGGATCAACTGGCTTGGGGATGATGTAGGTTCTGCCAAAATGCAGGCTGCGTTCATTGTAGGCTACGTTCACCATTTCGGGTACCGGCTCTTTAGCCAGGGAAGCCAGAGCTTTCACAGCAGCTAATTTCATGGCCTCATTGATGCTGCTGGCGCGCACGTCCAAGGCTCCGCGAAAAATGAACGGGAAGCCCAGCACATTATTC
>CAYRJR010000166.1:0-6558 GCA_964424655.1 uncultured Chitinophagaceae bacterium | reverse complement strand
AATCAAAACCCGCAGCGGTATCAATTATGGATTTCCCGAAGAGGCCGTTTCGCTCATCAAACAGGCTCATCTCCGCGCTGCAGCCGAAGACTTTTTGGAACAACATTCAGAATACACCCTGGCCCGCTTCGATGTTATCAGCATCTTGCTGCAAGGCGAAAACATTCTGGAAATCCTGCACCTGAGGGATGCCTTTTAAAGCGGATGCTTATCATGCCGGGCTTAATTTGCAGCCTATGTTAGAGGCCGATATTCATGTGCCGATGATGGATGCTTTATGGCAGCAAAGACCATTGATTGTTGCCGGCCCTTGCAGCGCAGAGTCAGAAGAACAAGTAGTGGAAACAGCCACCGCACTGGCAGCCAGCGGAAGGGTTCATCTCTTCCGGGCGGGCCTCTGGAAGCCACGCACTCGCCCCGGCAGCTTCGAAGGGGTGGGTGCCCGCGGCCTGATCTGGATGCAGCAGGCCCGCAAGATTTCCGGATTGCCCACCGCTACGGAAGTGGCCAGTGCCAGCCAGGTAGAACAGGCGCTGACGGCTGGTATTGATGTGCTGTGGATTGGTGCAAGAACTACCGTCAATCCCTTCTCCGTACAAGAAATTGCAGATGCTCTGCGTGGCCTAAACCAGCCCGTCTTCGTAAAAAACCCACTCAATGCCGATGTGGATTTATGGACGGGCGCCGTGGAGCGTATTGCCAAAGCAGGCATTCAAAAAATCGGTTTGATTCACCGTGGCTTTGCCTCTATCGCAAACACTGAATTCCGGCATGCACCTATGTGGCACTTAGCCATCGAGATGAAACGCCGGCATCCGAAATTATTATTTCTCAATGACCCTTCGCATATCTGTGGCCGCCGCGACACGCTGTTGCCTGTAGCACAACGCGCCGCCGACCTGGGCTGCGATGGGCTGATGATTGAATGCCACCCCAGACCCGAAGAAGCCTGGAGTGATGCCGCCCAGCAATTAACGCCGCAAGGCCTCAGCCGCTTGTTGCAAAGCCTCACCTGGCGCAGGCAGGATACCACTGATGCGCCCTGCCACGCTGCCCTGGAACAATTGCGCCAGCGCATTGACGGCCTCGACGATGAAATCATTCAGCTACTGAGCCAGCGCATGAAACTCTCAGAACAAATCGGTGCTTACAAAAAGGAGCACGATATAGCCATACTTCAGGCGGCCCGCTGGAATCAGATTCTTGCCCGCATCCTCGAGAGCGGCCCGCGACTGGGCTTGAGTGATGAGTTCATCAACCACTTTCTGGAGGCGGTGCATCTGGAGAGCATTGCACATCAGACTGCTGTCTTCGGAAAAGGGGAATAACCCTGATTAGAGGTGGTCCTGCTTGTTTTGATTTTTTTTTTGAAGTCAGCTTGCGTGCCCTGATGCAGCATCCGTTGCGTCGCACACTGAGGGGCCAGTGCTACTATCAGCTACTCATGTGGCATCTGTGTGGTGTTGTGGTTGCAGAAGCAGGCTCGCCCAATCCGGGAAAAGCAGGATAGCGAAATCTTGCTGAAGTGTGCGACGCAACGGATGCCGGGTAGCGACATACAGCCGACTCAATAATCATCGCATCAGCTTGCCTCCAGTGCCTGGCGCAGGTCTTCGATGATGTCTTCATAATGCTCCACGCCCACCGAAAGGCGAATCATCTTTTCTGTGATAGAAAGGAGGGCTCTTTCTGCCGGGTCCACGTCCACGTGGGTCATGGTGGCGGGGTGTTCGGCCAGGCTTTCGGTGCTGCCGAGGCTCACGGCCAGCTTAATCAGCCGGAGGGCATTGAGCACAGCGAAAGCATCTTTTTCTGTGCCCTTCACATCGAATGAAATCATCCCGCCATTGCTCAGGCATTGACGGTTCCTAATCTCGAATTGCTCAGCATCGGCAGGGCTGAGGTTGCCGGGGAAGTACACCTTCTCCACGCGGGGATGCTGGTTTAGGAAGTCGGCAATCTTATTTGCATTGGCGGACTGGATATCCATGCGGGCCTTCAGTGTTTCGAGGCTACGGAGCAGGAGCCAGCCGGTGTTGGGGCTGGCCATATTGCCCAGGAAGGTGCGCAATACTTTCACGCGGCCCACCAGTGCCTGCGAGCCGAGGCAGGCGCCGGCGATGACGTCGCTGTGGCCGCCGATATATTTCGTAGCGGAATAGAGTACCAGGTCGGCACCGTGCTGCAGGGGATGCTGCCACAGCGGACCCATGTAGGTGTTGTCCACAGCCAGCGGAATATCCACGCCGTCTTTCGAAAAATGAAGGGCGATTTCTTTGCTGCTGCGGATGTCAATGAGCGTGTTGGTGGGGTTGGCCGGTGTCTCGATATAGACCAGGGCCAGCTTTGCTGCCAGGCCAGAGTCCTGGACGCGCTGGATGATACTTTCCCTGCTTTCGCCCGGATGGAACGAAAGTGAATGGATGCCGAATTTGGGCAGGATCTTATTGATGAAGTGGTCTGTGCCGCCATATACCGGGCTGCTGTGGAGGAGTAGGTCGCCGGGTTTCAGAAACTCGAGTAATACAGTGGTGATGGCAGCCATGCCGCTTTCAAAAACGGCGCAAGCTTCGGCTTCATCCCAGAGGCAGAGGCGGCCTTCCAGGATTTCGAGGTCCGGGTTGTTGATGCGGCTGTAGATAAGGCCCTGTTCTTCGCCCTGTTGCTGGGGGCGATGCCCATAGGCGATTTCGAAAAATGCCTTGCCATCTTCTGCTTTACGAAAGACGAATGTGGAGGTCTGAAAAATGGGGCATTTCACAGCGCCTTCCGACAGCTCGGGCTTATAGCCATAAGACATCATCAGGCTTTCGGGCTTCATTTTTTTCATGAGTGGATTATTGCTGCAAAAGTCGGCCACTGAGCCGCCCTGCCCAATGATTCTGGTTGGCCTGGCAATGGTTTTTTTATCCCGCAGTGTTTCAGATTTTTACCCCATAATAACTGAATTAAACCCTGGAGGGCTTCCTGAATCCATCTTTGCTTTGACGGCCCGCCGAGGTTGCGGCATGGGCTTTTGAATCAATTATTCCGGAAAGAAGGGAAGAATCATCGTGCGAATCGCCTGTACAATTTGTTTGCTGTGGCTGCTCATGCCTGCCGGGATGCTCGGAGCACAAGAGCGGCAGCCTGTGCCGGACTCAACGGCCTGTAAGGTGCCTGGTAAACGGAGTACCTGGGTACACAATATTTTTCAGCAGGCCTGGAATTCTATTTACAGCAGCCCGGCAGATAGCTGTGGATACGACCCGGAACTGGAGCTGCTCAATGCCCGCGCGGAAGACATGTTTAAGCCCTTTGAAGGGAAGATTATCCGCAGGGTGCAGTATATGAACCTCGGTTTTGAGCGCAGCTTTAGTGATACCACATCACGCATCAGCAACCTGAGCACCAGGTTGGGCGATGCCCTGCACCAAAACACCAAAGACTGGGTCATCCGCCAGAATCTGTTTCTGAAGCCCGGGCAAAAAGTGCAGCCCTACATCCTGGCCGATAATGAGCGATTCCTGCGCAACCTCGATTTCATTCAGGATGCCCGTATCCTGCTGCGTTCGGTGCCCGGCAGCCCGGATTCAGTGGATATGCTTGTGTTCACGAAAGATTTGTTTTCGCTGAAAGTGGTGCTCGATAATGAAGGGACGAATACGCTCAAGACCCGGATTTCGGAAAGCAATTTCCTGGGTATGGGTCAGAAGATTCAATCTACGCTCATGCTATCTCGGGTCAGCGATCCGGCATTCGGTTATGGCTTTGAATACAGCAAGAATAATGTGGGCGGCAGCTTTGCCCAACTCACCACGGGCTACAACAACATTGACCTCGGCCCGGCCATAGGCTATGAGCCGGAAGCTTCCAGCTATGTATTCATTGATCGTCCTTTGCCTTCTCCTTACAGTCATTATGCAGGGGGCTTTCAGTGGAGTGCTAATCGGGCCATTAATATCTATTCTCTGCCCGACAGCCAGTGGTATGACTATGCTTATCAAATCTTGGATGTATGGGGCGGCTACAATCTCTCGCTGAACCATATCATGCGCAGCGACTCAGGCGTGCGCGACCGGAAATTCCTTTCTCTTCGCTATTTCCGGCAGCATTTCAGCAATGCACCTGCCTATTTTGAAACCCGCTTTGACCCGATATACAACAACAAAGAAGCTTTGCTGGCGCAGATGACCTTCTTCAGGCAGGAGTTTATCAAGACCCAATATCTGTACGGTTTTGGTGTCACCGAAGATGTGCCCTATGGTTATAATGTATCGCTGACTGCGGGAGGCTGGCGTCAAAATGATTTGTTGCGCCCCTATGCCGGTCTGACAGTAGATTATTACACGGCCAAAGCCTCGGGACAGTTCACACAATACTACCTGAATGCCGGCACGATGAAATCGGGAAGTCAATTCAATGATGCTGCGCTGATGCTGGGTTTTAGCCGATTTGGGCGTGTCATTTTTTCGGGCAGCGATGTGAAAATTCGTCCTTATCTCAGGCTCACCTATGCCCGGATATTCAACCCCATAACCTATGCTCCGCTGCGCCTGAACAACACGTTTGGTCTTCGTGAATTTGGCTCTGACAGTGCTCAGGGTTTTGAGCGAATTTCTTTTCAATCTGAAGCCACTTTCTTCACACGATTCAAGCCCTTAGGTTTTCGCCTTGCACCCTTTTTATATGCCGATGGTGCATTGTTGCGAGACGAACATGAAGCATTCGATAAAGCCAGTTTTTACACCAGCTTCGGCGGAGGTCTGCGTACGCACAATGCCAATCTCATCTTCGGCACCATTGAAGCAAAGCTCTGCTTCTTCCCCAGGCCCGTGGAGGGCCAGCCTATCTTCAAGTTTTTAATCAGTTCCGACTTGCGCTATCGTTACCGAACCAACTACATCCAGAAGCCGGACATTATTCAGTTGAATGCAGATGATTTTTGAGTAAAGACAAAATCAGTTTCAGTCTTCGATCAATACTTATCAGTGCAAGGTTTTTCTGCCAGCAGCCGGAGTGCATTCAATGCGGCCTGATGCCCCACCGTAGCATGCGTTTCGTCCGGTAAATAATCAAACACGATGCGCAATTGCTTTGCCTGAGTTGCTTTCAGCTTTTCGACCAGGAGATTCGCGTCCACCTCTTGCACATGAGGTGGCTCACTCGGAGTCAATCCTTCTTTGCCCACACCCACATAGACTTCAGTAGGTTGCGAATAGTGACTGTTAAGCCCCTGTGCAGGCC
Source organism: uncultured Chitinophagaceae bacterium (assembly GCA_964424655.1). Lineage (GTDB taxonomy): Bacteria > Bacteroidota > Bacteroidia > Chitinophagales > Chitinophagaceae > UBA1952. Next base: position 1,332 of record CAYRJR010000166.1, on the reverse strand, counting down.
GATGCAGCAAGGCACCATCGTCCCACCAAAGGCTCGGGCTGATGATGATATAGCGATTGAATAAAGCAGGTTTACTGAGTAGAATTTCAGTGGCCAGTAAGCCTCCCAGAGACTCGCCTATCAGGGTCTTCGAGCCATTCGTTTTGAATTTCTTGTTTATGAAGGGTTGAAGCTCTTTTTCTATAAAAGCAATGAACTGGGCAGAGCCGCCCGCCTTTGGAATTAGTTTTTGGTCTGAGGGCCTGTTGCTGGGAAAAGTGAAATCGTGTTGCCGGTTGGTGTTGGCAATGCCCACAATGATTGAAGGCTTCACACGCCCCACCCAGGAGAAGCTGCTGAATTGATAAAGCCCCACGATGTGGATGAAATCTTCATCGGCTGAGCCATCCAGCAAATAGACTACGGGAAAGCGTGCCGAGTCTGATTCTGTGTATTCAGGTGGCAGATAAATGTTCAGCGTCCTTGTTTCATGCAGGATGCCGGAAGCCAATTGCTCAATATGCCCAAGGATAAAGGCCGGCCTGGTGTCCACATTTGACTTGCCTGGCTGGGCAATAGCGACAGGCCCCATCAGTAACAGGCTGATTAATAGAATGCGCATTAGTAAACCTTTCATTCAAAAATAGGAATGCAGGAAAAAATATTATTTCAACTTCAATCAGCATTTTGCTTCGAAAAATCACTGGAGCATGCCCGAGTTCGGCGATGTAGCCTTGTGACTAATTCCCAAAACAAAGCCGCCTCAACAAAATGCTGAGGCGGCTTTAATAAATCAGAAAGAGGTATCCGAAAGGTTATCCCAGATATACTTTCAGTGCGTTGCTGAAGCGGGCTTTTTGGAGGCGCTTAATGGCACGTTCCTTAATCTGGCGTATGCGTTCCTTGGTGAGGTCATACTTTTCTCCAATCTCTTCGATGGTAGGGCCGGAGTCACCATCAAGGCCAAAGTATGCGGACAAAATCTCAGACTCACGCATGGAAAGTGAGTTGAGTATGCGACGGATTTCATTGCGAAGGGAATCCTTCATCACGTCCTCATCGGTATCATTTGCACCTTCCAGCAAGTCGCCCATAGCCACGTCTTCGGCTTCGTGGACAGGAGCATCCAGAGAAGTATGGCGGGTGTTGGAGGTGAAGATGTTGGTGATTTCCGTCTCGCTCATGTCGAGGATTTCAGCCAGTTCTTCGGTGCTTGGTTCGCGCTCATGTTCCTGCTCAAAAGCGATATACGCCTTGTTGGCTTTGTTGTAGGTACCAATTTTGTTTTGAGGTAAGCGCACTAAACGTCCCTGCTCTGCCAAAGCCTGAAGAATGCTCTGACGAATCCACCAC
>CAYRJR010000165.1:0-6648 GCA_964424655.1 uncultured Chitinophagaceae bacterium | reverse complement strand
TAACTGAGAGGCCATTACCGGTAATTTCATTATACGTCACATTGTAAGTCGCGCCATTATCTGAACGGGAGCTGGTCATATAAATCGCCCCAATCGTACCACTGGTATTGGGCGAAGTCATATTGAAATAGTTGTTCGATACGGTCAGGCCGCCTTTACCAGTCCCCCAATAAAGACCGTACGTTGTAGCGTTCCCAGTTTGAGCTGAAGAAATTGCAAAGTCATTATTCTGAACATAGGTCAAGCTATCATAATAGATATAGATACCATATTTGGTGCTGGTACTAGAATTGCCTCCTACAGTAATATTATTGCCCGAAGCGGCTGTGGTTCCACCGATTTGGTTTTGCTTGTCGTAGTTCGCTACACTGGAAGAGCTACCATTGATATAAATACCACGACAAACATTCGTGATCGTGTTGGCGGTAAACTTATTGTAGCTGTTCGCATCGCTGGGGCTATAGCTGCTGCTGGAAAGGCTGGTGCTCGAAGCATTTGCGTGAGCTACATAAATACCCGTTGAAGAGCTTTGATAGCCGTTCAGAGAAATCGAGCAGTTGTTGATGGTCACATGCTGGCAGCCATCATAAGGAGAAGAGGTGTTCCGCTTGCCGAGCATGAAGCCCCATTCATTACCTGGGGTAGAGGTAGTCGTAGTAGTGGTTGATACATCCACTAAACTGAAGCTGTTGATGGTTACGTAGTCCGTACCCAGGAGCCACCAGATACCGTCATTACTACCCGTTCCGGTTGGGCCGGTGATGGTGTTTCCGTTGCCATTAAATACGAGGGGATTACTCGCACTTAAAGAAGAGTTAAGTGTAGCACTTCCCAGCTTATAGCCACCGCTGGGTGCTGTCTGTGGATTACCAGCAGACAAGACAATCGTAGCACCGCCCGTTCCTACCCCCGAAGTATTCAGGGCAGTAATGGCAGAAGCTAAGTCTGGATAAGTGGTACTCGGCACCGTAATAGTGCCCGAAAGTTGTGCTTGAGAAGCCGCGCTGAAACAAAGCAACGCCAAGCTAAGGCATAGGAAGCGGAATTGTGCTTTCATAGAAGTCAGTTCAATAAAAGGCGACGTTTTGAAAGAGGCAGACAAGGGTGCCTGCGCAGTTTTTAAATTCGAAGAGGCAAATTATGCTTTCACACAGCATGCTTCCAAGTTTGTCTGCTTTTTTTTTACCAAAACTTTCCCGAGACTTTAGAATTGGTTTGGCTATGACATAGTGCAGACTATCATATGGCAAATGCATTTCCAGCAAGCGATGAAGAAGGGATTATTAAAGATTCGATATCGCAACAGTTGGAGCTTATTTCTTCTCTCTCTTCAGTGTGAATTTGTTCAGAATAAAACTGAGTGAAGCCAGGAATGAAAGGCACATAAAAAACAGCAGCAATTATGAAGTCTGTGACGACTCAGAGTACACCTCAATTCATCCCTTTGGCCCCGACACCCACACTGAGTATCATTTCCTATAAATTTGCCGCCTTCAAGAAAAACCCCTGCAACACACACAATCCCCTCTCTTTATTAAATGGCGGTAATTCAAAAAATTCGGGATCGCTACGCTAAACTGGCCGGTGGCGCAATCGCGATTTCGCTGGTGGCTTTCATTTTAATGGATGGCCTCAATGGTGGTTTCGACAAGCTATTTGGCAAGGATGCCGATGTCGCAAAAGTGAATGGCAATGGCATTGACGGACGAGAGTTCTCCAAGATGTCTCAGGACTACATCGCTTTGTCCGAGCTGTTTCGCAAAGGCCAACCAATGTCCGAAGAAGAGCAGGCTCAGCTTCGCCAGCAATTGTTCGACCAGATGGTGAACGAAAAAATCATGGAAAAAGAGTGCGATAAGCTGGGTATTGTCGTCTCGCCAACTGAGGAAAAAGAAATGATTTCAGGAGCCAACCCGGAGCCTGCTATTCAGAATTTTTTCAGCATTGCTTTTGGGATTCAGCAATGGGATCCGCGCATCGTGAAAGAGTTTGAATCTGAAGTCAAAAAGTCTCCGGAACCCAAGCTGCAAGAGCTGGGGCAGCAATGGGAGTCTTTGAAGACTTTCCTGATTCGCTCGCGACGTTTCCAGAAATACACGGCTATGATTGCCGGTTCTGCCTATGTGCCCAAAGCCATCCAGATGCTCCATGCAAAGGAAGAACATGAACTGGCCAATATTCGTTTTGTGAAGGTGCCTTACACCACTGTGCCGGATGCTCAAGTGCCGGTGAGTGATGCCGAGATGAAAGACTATATGCAGCGCCATAAAGAACAATTCACTTTGCTGGCACCGACCCGCAACATCGAATATGTGTCTTATGATGTGAAACCAGATGCGAGCGATACTGCAAACGCCCTGGGCGTTCTCCAAAAATTGCGTGAGTCTTTCGTTACTGCAACGAATAATGAAGCCTTCGTAAACCGAAATTCAGAAGAGCGTTTCAACAAGTCCTTTGTGACCAAGGCTCGCTACATGAGCCCCATGGCCGACACGATTCTCCGTGGCGCTGTGGGTGCAGTTTTCGGACCTTTCTTTGAAAACGGCAGCTATAAATTAGTGAAGGTCACTGCCCGCAAAGAGATGCCTGATTCGGTAAAGGCAAAGCATATCCTGATCGCTGTCCAAAGCCAGCAAAACCCGCAAGGTCTCAGCGATACACTTGCACACCAGCGGGCCGACAGCATACTCACTGCATTGCGCCACGGAGCCAATTTCGATTCTCTGGCTGTAAAATATTCAGACGATCCGGGTAGCAAGGCCAAGGGTGGCGATCTGGGCTATTTCGGGTATGGTGCCATGGTTCCTGAATTCAACGAATTCTGCTTTGATGGAAAAGTAGGTGAAGACACCGTACTCCGCACTCAGTTTGGCTGGCACATCGTGCACATCACCGACCAGAAAGCTTTTGAACCTGCCGTTCAGTTAGCCACAGTGGCCAAGAGCCTGAATATTGGCCAGAAGGCCGACCAGGCACAGTTTGCCAAGGCAAATGAATTTGCCGGTCAGAACCGCAATAAGGCAGCATTCGATGCGGCTGTAAAGAAAAATGGATTGGATAAAAAACTGGCCAACGATGTCCGCCCTCAGGACTATGTCATACCCGGGCTGGGCCTCTCACGCGATATTATTCGCTGGGCTTACGCGGCCAAACTGGGCGATGTGAGTGACCCCATCCACCTCGAAAACCGCTATGTTGTTGCCACCGTGTCTGCCATCAATGAGCCGGGATTACGCCCGCTGGATGCTACTCTGAAGCCACAAATCGAAGGGCTGGTACGCGTGGAAAAGAAAGCGAAAATGATTGGTGATAAATACAAGGGCGCTCAGTCGCTGGATGCCATCGCCCAGCAGGCAGGCCTCACCGTGGATCATGCAGATTCTATTCGCGGCAATTCTTCCTTTGCACCCGGCATCGGCTTCGAGCCTAAACTGATTGGCTATACGTTCTATCCCAAGTTCCAGCTCAACACGCTTTCCCCCTACATTAAGGGTGGCGAAGGGGTTTTCTTCCTGAGCGTTACCCAGCGCAGCGAAGATGCTCAGCCGATTGACCCGCAAGCCCTGTCCATGCAAATGAAGATGCAGAACATGCAGCTCAGGAATATGATCAACCAGTCTATCACCGAGAGCCTACGTCGCCATGCAGAAATCAAGGTGAAGCCAGAGAATATTTTCTAAAACTTCAACGAAGTAATTCCTCAGAGGCTGCCCCAAAAAGGCGGCCTCTTTTTTTGTCTGAAAGAATTTTTTGTAGTCGGTAGCAGCGCCCTGATGCAGCATCCGTTGCGTCGCACACTGAGGGGCCAGTGCTGCTATTAGGCATGGTACCCTAAACGTGGAAGTAGCATCTACCCGCTGCATACGGGCAAAGCCTGGCAGCGAAATCCTGCCGAAGTGTGCGAAACGGATGACGGGTAGTGAGATGCAGCCGACTAAAAAAAGAATCTTCCGAAAAAAAGGCTGCCTCCTGAGCAGAGACAGCCTTAATTCTTTGAGCATTCGCCCGGTTTATTCTGCTTTCTTTTTGGCCCTGGCGGGCTTTTCAGAAGCTTCGTCTTCGCTTTTTTTGCGGGCGGTTTTTTTGGGTGCTTTTTCTTCGCCTGCCTCAGTTGTTTCGGCTTTTTTAGCCTTTGCTTTTTTTGCAGGTTTCTCAGCTTCCGCTTCTGCTATTGGGGCAGCCTCGGACTTGTTTTCTTCAGCTACTTCGGCGGGGTTGAGGGCGCTGAAATCAAGGAGGTCGGCAGCCTGGAGCACCTCATACCATTTCAGCATTTTCTTCATGTCGCTGGCATAGACGCGGTCCATGTCCATCTCGGGATAGACTTGGCTGAAGTAGCTGCGGATTTCCTGGGTTGTGGCGTTGGCTGAGGGGCGTACCTGTGAGCTGTCTTTCATCTTTTGAAGCACTTCGTGCAGGCGTGCATTTTCACCGATGGTATAGATCTCGATGCTTTCCAGCGGGGTGACGTTGTGCTGGCGGCTCGAGATGAATTTGGTGGAATTATCACCGAGTGAGCGGACGATAGCGCCATCGCTTTTGCTGCCCAAAAGATGATAAAGACCGCCCAGGCCTGTAATCGCTACGATTTCTCTGTACTGCATGATTGCTTTTGAAAGGCCGCAAAAATAGGGATTAGGCTTAGTGGGTACGGTGATGGACGTGTAGCGTTGCGCAAGATTATTCTGACGAATAGTGCCGGAGCCGTCTGATTTCTGAGGCTGGGGATGCGAGCCGGAAGATGTTTCCGGCATGTTAATCGAAAAAAATTTTGCCCGGAGGCAAACCTTTTGTGAGCAATTGCCGTCTTAGTATTCCGGTTGGGTCTTGCAGGGAATATTTTTTGTAGTCACTAACTGTAGTTCATGGGATTGCTACTGCGAGTAGTTAAATTTATATCTGCGAGTCCGAACCTTTTCTTTCACCAAAGCCATTGAGAAAAAACAGCTATTTCTTCTATGAAAAAAGCAATTCTACTTCCTCTACTGCTGCTGTTGGGAACCGCGCTTCAAGCGCAGACGACCCTGCTGACTGAGGGTTTCAATGTCACTGCCCGTACGGCAACGCCCCCATCAGGATGGTCGGTCAGCTCAAGCGGGACGGGCTATAACGATGGAGGCTCCTGCTCTTCGGCAACCACTTGGGAACAGGTGCCTTCGGGCGGCTTTTCAGCAAACTGTGGTGCACCGGGGAATCCTTTACCCTCTTCTTATGGCGGCAGTGGTATGGCAGGCTACAATAGCTGGTCTATCACCACGCCGAGTGCCACCGAACTCGTGACACCTGCCTTGAACTTTTCGGCTGCGGGCACCTATAAGCTCAGCGTCTGGATTTATCAGGAACTGAACTACAATCCCGGTGATGACAGCCTGGAGATTTATGTAAACACATCGCCAAGCTCGGCGGGTTCTAACAGTACATTATTGTGGATCGGCACCCCTTCATATTCGACCAATAGCTACTGGACGAATTACATCCTGTATGTCCCAACAACCTATACCGGTACAACGAACTATTTCATCTTCCGTGGGGTGACCAATTATAGGAATGATATCTTTTTTGACAGCGTAGCAGTGATTCATGATCCACCCACGCCTTGTACCGGCACGCCGCTGGCTCCTACAATTTCTACGACAGCCATGAGTGCAACCAGCCCGATTTGCATCGGTAGCTCCAAGACGATTACGGCTTCTGATCCCAACTTCCCGACGATTGGCGGGTTTAGCTATCAATGGCAAAGTGCTTCTTCATCTACAGGCCCCTGGACTACAGTGAGTACCGTGTCAACCATTATAGGAGGCACCCTGAGTTATTCACCCAGCCCGACTACGACGACCTGGTACCGGCTGAATATTCAGTGTGTGTCTTCTGGAATGTCTGCTGCCAGCACGCCTTATCAGGTGTTTGTGGGGGCGCCGCAGCCGGGTGCTATTATTGGTAATTCCAGCTTCTGCCCAGGCGATACAGCTACTTATTCGGTACCTGCAGCTACCGGCACTACCTACACCTGGACCTTACCCACAGGCTGGACCGGAAGCTCGACAACGAATTCAATCAAAATCACGCCTAATGCAACTGGAGGAACAATCGCTGTCACTGCAACGAACGCTTGCGGAACCTCCATACCACAGACTAAGTCTATCGTGGCCGGCACAGCACCTGCAACACCAGGCGTTATTTCGGGCAACAACTCTCCTTGCGGCAGCACCAACCAGACCTATACTACTGCCGGCTCGCCCATGGCTACAACCTACACCTGGAATGTGCCTGCAAGCTGGAGCATTTCCAGTACGGCAAATGGCGGGAAGAGCATGACAGCCGTAACTGGATTAGGCAGCGGCAACGTTACCGTAACAGCCAATAATGGCTGTGGTTCCAGTCCCCGCTCCTTTGCAGTTAGTGTGATTAGTACGCTGGATACACCCAGCAGCATTACGGGCAATTTGAGCCCATGTTCCGGAATGGCTTACCGATACAGCATCCGAAAGGTGGCTGGCGCTTCGAGCTATGTGTGGTCTTTACCAACTGGCTGGAGCGGCACCAATACGGACACGTCCATTCAGGTTTTTGCCGGTAGTTCCGGTGCTCTGAGCGTAACGGCTTATGCTGCATGTGCTACTTCACCTACTTCCAGTCTGAACATCACCG
>CAYRJR010000164.1:0-6762 GCA_964424655.1 uncultured Chitinophagaceae bacterium | reverse complement strand
CCTATCTGCTGCAACTCACCGACCAGCAGGGCCGGCGCGGGGTGATGATGGTGGTAAAACAGTAAGCAATCAACGACAGAAGAACTGCTACCGGGCAGAGGCTCGTGAGGACACTTACCGAGGCAGTAGTGGGATCCCAAAAAAATTTCCAATCAAACGCTTGTTTAATTTTTAAACAAGCGTTTAACTTTGCGCCCCACAATCGAAACGGGCGTTATGGGAGACGATTTTTCAGCCAAACAAATTCAGATACTGGAAGCAGCCGAAAAGCTTTTTTCGACTAAGGGATATGTAGGCAGTTCTGTACGCGACATCGCTCATGAAGCAGGAGTCAACGTAGCTATGATTGCCTATTACTTCGGTTCAAAAGAGAAGATGCTGCTTTCGGTTTTTCATCATCGGATAGAGTCATCCCGAGTGATGCTGGAACATCTGCTCGCCGACAAGAACATGGGGCCGCTCGAAAAAATGGATGCATTAATCGAAAGCATTGTAGAGCGCATGTTGAAGTACCGCGACTTTCACCGTGTGTTGCTCAATGCCCAGCTTACATCCGGCAACGAAGAACTGGCCAGCATCATCGCCGAGACCAAGTTGAAAAACCTGGAGCTGGTACATCAACTCATCTCACAAGGGCAACGTCAGAAAATCTTTACCCGTGGTGTGGATACGACCTTGCTCATGCTCAGCATCACCGGCACTATTTACCAGGTAGCTACAGGCTCCGCTTATCTGAAAGCCGCATATCCCAAAGGAGATAAGAGCGATGAGATCTACGACCAGGAGATACGCGACATCCTTAAAAAACACCTCAAACGCACGATAAAAGCCGCACTATTATATGAAGGCAAATAAGGCCCTCCTACTCCTGACCCTGCTCCTGCTATGGGCAGGGAACAGCCAGGCCCGAAACGAAATCCAAACCACAGATTCGCTCAGGCATTTGTCCCTGGAAGATGCCATTTCGCTGAGTCTTTCTGCCAGTAAACAACTGCGCGTCAGTGATGCCCACATCGCCGAGGCTGAAGCCGGACTAAAGGAAGCCCGCGAACGCAGACTGCCGGACCTGAAACTCACGGCGGCCTACCTCAGACTGGCTGCACCGGATATTGATTTAAAACTCAACACGGGCAAGCAAGACCAGAACGGACAATCCGGCACAACAGAGCAACAGGGCAGCGGAATGCCTTCTGTGAATGAAGCCGCTTATGCTATTGCCAATGCCAGTCTGCCACTCTTCACCGGTTTCAAAATTCAAAGTGGTATTGAAAGCGCAAAATATCTGGCAAAGGCCGCCAGCCTGGATGCAGCAAAAGACCGCGCCGATGTAATTCTGAACACGGTCTTTGCCTATATCAACCTCTACAAAGCAAAGGCAGCCGAACAATTGATGCAGGAAAACCTGAACACGGCAAAGCAACGGGTCAGGGACATGAAAAACCTGGAGCAAAACGGGCTGCTGGCGCGCAATGATTTACTCAAGTCAGAATTGCAAGCTTCGAAAGTGGAACTAAGCCTGCTGGATGCGCAGAACAACCTGCATGTGGCCCGTGTGAACATGAATCTGATGCTGGGCCTGCCGGAAGGAACCCAACTGGCACCCGATACCAGCTTTGAAAAGAATTCTGAAATGAAGCCACTCAGTGACTGGGAAAGCCTGGCTCTGGCCAACCGGAAGGATATGGCAGCATTAGGCAATCGCATGATGGCAGCGCAAGCCGGCGTGCGGGCAGCAAAAGGCCACTGACGGGAGGATACATTGGTGCACATGTGCTCAATCTAGTTACGATAAAAGATGCTCTGAATGCCGGCATCGGGCTGAGCTATTCGCCTTCCTCCCTTTGGAAAGCAGGAACCAAAGTAGCCGGTGCAAAAGCCCGATTGGCAGAGACTGAGGCCAGCCAGGGAATGTTGGAAGACGGCATTCGCCTGCAGGTGACGCAAGCTTATGAAGCATGGATGCTCAGCGAAAAGAAAATTGATGTGTATGAAGCTGCCGTTGCACAAGCAGAAGAAAACTACCGCATCGTAAAAAACAAAAACGCCAATGCCCTTGCAACCACTACCGAACTCTTAGATGCCGATATGGCCCAGCTCGAAGCGCGGCTCAACCATGCCTTCGCCAAAGCCGATGCTGTGGCTGCCTATAAAAAACTCATGAAAGTCGCAGGCCTGCTCGACAACTCAACTACGACCCGCTAAACAAAACATTCATCCCAGCAACGCAATCAATACATGGAAAGCCAAACCAGCACTCAGGAAAAGACAGGCTTCACAAACAACGGTCAGCAAGCCGAACCGCCCAAACGAAAAATCAATAAACGATTCTTCATCGTATTGGGCTTGCTCGTGGTCGTTGGCGGCAGCTTCGGCATCACGAAGTATGTGCACGCCCTGCACCATGAAGAAACCGATGACGCTCAGGCCGCAGCCAATATCAATCCCGTCATTCCACGCGTGGGCGGCTATGTCGCGGAAGTGCGCGTGAACGACAACCAGCGGGTGAAAAAAGGCGACACACTCGTGGTCTTAGACAACCGTGATCAACTCATCAAATTGGAACAAGCCGAGGCCGCATTAGCCGGCGCCCGCAGCAATCTTGAAGTAGCACGAGCCGGCAGCGCTACCTCCATGGCACATATTGCTACGGCACAGGCTCAGGTGGGCACCGCAGATGCACAGATTGAAGCAGCGCGGGTGAATGTATGGCGCACTAATCAGGACTATAAACGCTACGCAAACCTCATCAAAGACCACAGCATCACCGAGCAGCAATTCGAGCAGGCAGAAGCTGCCAAGCTCAGTGCCGAACGACAACTTGCCGTGCTGCAGGAACAACGAGCTGCCGCAACGAGGCAACGGGTTGCCGCCAGCTCGCAAAGTGAAGCCAGCAACAGTGGAATCAGCGTCGCGGATGCTGTCGTTCGCCAGCGCGAAACAGAAGTGGACAATGCCCGTCTGATTCTTTCTTATACCGTCATCACGGCTCCTTCGGATGGCTATATGTCAAAGGTGAATGTCCAGCCCGGCCAGCTTGTCCAGCCCGGCCAGACGCTCTTCGCTGTTGTCGAAAAAGATGCTTTATGGATAGTAGCCAATTTCAAAGAAACACAGCTTCGCAAGATGAAAGTGGGGCAGGAAGTCATCGTTCATGCCGATGCATTTCCGAACCATGATTTTAAGGCACACGTTGCTTCCTTCTCGCCGGCAACAGGCACCAGCTTCGCACTGCTGCCCCCGGACAATGCCAGCGGGAACTTCGTGAAAGTGGTGCAGCGCATTCCCGTGCGGATAGAATTCAACGATAAGAATGACCCGATGCTGCTTCAGTTGCGGGCGGGCATGAACGTAGATGTGGACGTGCATATATAGCCCCCACCTCGCCGACTGCCGCTTCCTGAATTTTTTTGTAACAATCCCATACCCGATTCACCGCCCCAGCAATCCACATCACATGTCGCTTAGTTTCCGCGCATCAGGCGCGTCCAAACCCAGGGCAGTCGCCGTAGTTCCGCCATCCGATTCATTGGTGGAGTATGGCAGCCGCCGGGTCATCATCACCCTTACGGCCATCTTCTGTGCGCTGCTCGAAATCGTGGACACGACGATTGTGAATGTGGCACTGGCAGACATGAAAGGCAACCTTGGCGCCACGCTGAATGAAGTAGGCTGGGTCATCACGGCCTATGCCATCGGCAATGTGATTGTGGTACCGATGACGAGCTGGTTGTCGCAGCAGTTTGGTCGTCGGAATTATTTCGGAGCATCTGTCATTCTGTTTACGGTATGCTCTTTCCTCTGTGGGCAGGCAACCGGCATCTGGGAATTGGTGGCCTTCCGGTTTATTCAGGGTATTGGCGGAGGGGCGCTGCTCGTGACTTCGCAAACCATCATCACAGAAAGCTATCCTCCGGAAAAACGCGGTATGGCGCAGGCCTTCTACGGGCTCGGCGTGATTATCGGCCCCACTTTAGGCCCTCCTTTAGGCGGCTATATCACCACCAATTTTTCCTGGCCCTACATCTTTTACATCAATATTCCCATCGGCATTATTGCAGCCTTGCTGGTGTTTGAATTCGTGCGTTCGCCTCGTTTTTCTGAAAAGAAAAGCAGCAGGGATATTGACTTTCCGGGCATCATCCTGCTGGCGGTGTTTGTCGGCTCACTGCAATACGTGCTGGAGCGCGGGCATGAAGACGACTGGTTTGCCTCACCACTGATTGTGTTGCTCAGCATCACTGCCGTATTGGGCTTTCTGTTTTTCATCTGGCGCGAGCTGGTGGCGGAGCATCCGATTGTGGAATTGCGGGTACTGAAAAACGGGAATCTGCGGATTGGCACGGCGCTCTCCTTCATCCTGGGCTTCGGGCTGTATGGCTCCACCTTCATCATCCCGCTTTACACACAAACCATCTTAGGCTGGACGGCTTTGCAGGCGGGTGAGCTGATGATTCCTTCTGCCATCACGACGGCATTTTTCATGCCCCTTGTGGGCCGTATGCTCACCAAAGGCATACCCGCACAATTACTCGTTGCCCTCGGCATGTTGCTCTTTGCGATTTATTCCATCTGGGGTTTTTATATCATCACGCCAGACACCAGCGCCGGCGATTTCTTCTGGCTGCTCATCGTTCGGGGTGTCGGTATGGGCATGTTGTTTATCCCCATTACGACCTTGTCTTTGTCCACCCTGAAAGGGAAGGAAATTGGCGAGGGCGCTGCTTTTACAGGGATGATGCGGCAGCTTGGCGGTTCCTTTGGTGTAGCCGTTATCACCACACTCATCGCGCGGCAAAACTTCGTGCACCGGGTGGATATGCTGCCCCATATCAATGCCGCCAACCCGGTATTCACGCAAAAACTTCATGGCCTGGAAGCCGCATTCCTTTCAAAAGGCATGACACCGGACATCGCCCACAGCAGCGCACTCAAAGCCATTGATTATTCCATTATGAAGCAATCCGCCGTGATGTCTTATATGGATGTTTTCCTTTGGCTGGGCGTGATGTTTATCGTATTCGTTCCCATCATGCTGTTGGCGAAACAACGTAAAGGAAAACTCAGTGCGGAAGCCATGAGCGCACATTAAGCGGTTGCCTTTGGCAATGGACATAGGTGTGCTATTCTTTCACAAATTTTTGGGCCACTGTATTTCCACGATTGTCTTTTAGCCGAATCAGATAAACGCCAGGAATTAGAGCCTCTGTTCTTAGCGTATATACTGCATTTTGTTGCATCGGGATGTCGCAACGTTCAACCAATATCCTACCGGAAATATCCGTGACGGTGATTTGCACCCTTGCATCATCCTCGCCTTTGTATTGCACATTGAGCAAGCCTGTAACGGGATTCGGATAGATGTCGAAGAAGTGATTCTCCGATTCCGCTCCGGGACGCATTCTTTGCTGGCTACCACCGCCGGAAGTTGAATCGGCTTCAATGTTCAATTCATAACCGACCTGACCATAGACCTGTTCGCTATCTCCCGCCCCTGTTGTCTGTTGCAAATAGATGTGCGTGAAGACAGGAAATTCAATGGCAACGCTGTCGCGCAAGGCAAAACTGATTTCGAGCGGGAAATACTCATTGCTGTCCAGATAGATGCTATCAAGGCGAAGGGGCGTGGCGGGGTCATAAATGATAGTATGATGCACAGAATCTACCGCGCCGAATACACCATGGCTGCCGCCCATTTGCCAGCGCTCAAACAGAGTCGGGTCTAAGTTCACTTTGGCATAGAGGTATTCAGAAAGATTGCCGGCGTATTCCTTATGGATGTCGTTATCGGTAAAGAGTTTCAGGCTGAAATATTGGCCGGCGTCGTTTGCGTTTGCAATCAAGGGATGCCCCCTCACAATTCTTGCGTGTGTACGACCGAGATTCAGGAGAATCATGTTGCGCGTTACGATGTTATTGTTGTTGCGCACATTGGTGGAAATAGTGCCGACGGTATCTTCCTTAAACGCCATTCCATACCATCCCGAATTACTCGTTTCAATGCGCGCCAGGCCGCAGACCTCGACCGTATCGTTGCCATATAGAATCGGGTTTTGAGGCTTCCACCCCTGACGAAAAATGGTGTCCTCACCCGGTTGTAGCATTGGGATCACAATGCCGCCATAACCCGGGCTTCCCGGTGGCGTTATTTCACTACCTGCCAGAACACTGTTCCCGCCAATATTGACAAAATGGTTAATCCAGTTTTTGGGCCAAACTTCACCTGGCGAGGTGAGCGTCCAATACATTTTAACCCGCGCGCTATTCAATGGAGAAACATTGCATCCCACATTACGAATGCGCACGTACATCCAATTTGAATCTCCGCCGGAATAGTATTCAGGGTTTTGATGCACATCGCTAAACGTATCATTTCTGCGGTTCCAGAGATCGGGGCTGGTCCAAATGTCGAAGTTGCGTGGATCAAGCTTTGCCTGGGAATTAGGCTCATCAAGCCGGTCAAAGTAAGAATCCCGCATCGCCAGGTCGTCATTGCCGCCTCTGAGTTTAAATCTTACCCGGGCATTGGCCTCTTTCCTCGCAACAGGGCTTGCATCGGTTACGGTGAGCAGATAATGCACCATACTGTCTCCTGAAAAAGAAATGATGGACGGCGTAGCGCTGGTGTAATCATCCAGCCCCGTGTGATTATCGGCAAAGGCCACCCAGCGGTACGTATATGGCGGCGTTCCGTTCTTTATTCTGACCGAGAACTTAGGATTGACCTTGTTGCTGGCATGGCCCGGCACGCAGAGCGGATTACAG
>CAYRJR010000163.1:1806-6767 GCA_964424655.1 uncultured Chitinophagaceae bacterium | reverse complement strand
CACATTCGTTGCACTGAAAGAAGGCGTGCCAGCATGGTCCAGTTCCCAAATATCCAGGTAGGCGTTGAAGTTTATTTGATACACGACTACCACTTTGTATATCGGGTTTCCATCGGCCATACCCCCATCCGCCAGCACCACATCCGGCCTGCTGGCATCGGTCGGTAGGTTAATGATAAGGCTGTTTCCTGCCCAGTCTTCGCAATACACGTGGGCCTCAGCGGTTCCATACAAAGGGTTGGTCGTAAAATCCCGCCTGCCGTAGGCAATGGTTTTTATCGTGCTGCCCTGGTCGTCGGCTTGTAGCATATCGCAGTTGACCACCACATCATTCACAAGGGTTGCCCCAAAGGCGGTAGCCATCATCTGCGGCACTGCATTGGTGCAAGGCACCAGTTGCGCATCTGCCGGGACCGCAGCCCCAAGTGCCGCCGTCATCATAGCGCAAACGGCTGCCACACGTAATCGCCTAAGCCGTGTGTGTGTGTGTGTGTGTGTGTGTGTGTGTGTGTGCAGGCAACTGAGCAGCCTGCTGTGGCGCTGTGTGCAGCGCCGGGAGTGGATTGTTTGCTCGCATGGCTTTTTGGTTTTAAAAAAATGAAATGAATAAAGAATCGCCAACAATAGGTCGGCAGAACATAAGACTGTCTTTTGGTGAAAAGGGTTGGGTTACCGGGTTGTTAACGGAACCTTTGTGGGTTCAGGCGTGCAACAAAAATCACCTTACTGGTTGAGAAAAGTATCAGGCCTTTACTACCCAATAAGGGCAAAGCCGCATAGCGAAATCCAGCCGAAGGGTGCGACGCAACGGATGCCCGATAGCATTCCAAAAGCTGACTACATAAAGAAAATATTATTGGCAGGCAATCAAAAAAACTGCTTTTAAAAAAACTGTCCGGGCTGCTTAGATTCCAACTTGTTCAGCCTTTCTTTGTCGCTTTGGTGCTACGCAACTGACTGTGACTGAAAAAGAACTTTACTCCACTATTTGCCGCAAGGCCCCTGCCCTTGTTTCGCTTTTTGCCCAAAGCTGGTGGCTGGATGCTACCTGCGATGCGGCTTCCGACTGGGATGTGGCACTCACTATGAAGGGCGATACCATAACAGGTGCCTGGCCTTACCTGCGCAGCGAACGTTTTGGCCTGTCCATGATGCGCAATCCCAGGTTGACGCCATACCTCGGGCCACAGGTTTTCTTCCCGCCAGACATTGCGGCATCGCGACGCGATACGTATGAGTATGAAGTCTGCGAAAATCTGGTTGCTGCCCTACCCGATGCAGACCTCTGGAAGCTATCTCTGCCGCCAGGTTTCAGGCAGGCCGGGCTGTTGCGGAGAGCCGGCTTAAAGCTCAGCGTGCAACAAAGTTTCCTGCTGCCGCTGCAAGCCTCAGAAGAGGTCTTGTTTGGGCATTTCAAAGAGAGCCTGCGGCGCAATCTTCGGACAGCCGAAAAGGAATTCCGGATTGAAGAAGACCGGGCCGCTCTGGACAAGCTGTATGCCTTTCAAAAAAGTATTCTTGATGAGAAGCGCGTGCGGCAGCCATACACACTTGGACAGATGCAACGCCTGATGAGCGCCTGTCAGGAACATGATACCGGCACGCTATGGCTGGCTTATGAGGGCGAAAAACTGCAGGCTGCGGTTTGGAATGTGTGGGATGCAAAGAAGAGTTATTACCTGATGGGTGGTAAGTCTCCTCAATGCGACAACTATCGCGCGATGAGTGCACTCTTGTGGCATTGCATCCGGCAAGCCCGGGAGCGAGGTAATGAGTTTTTCGATTTTGAGGGCAGCATGGATCGGGGCGTAGAGCGATTCTTCCGCTCATTTTCGGCACAAAGGGAATTGTACCTCGTGCTCAACCGCGATGGTCATTGGCTATGGAAGCTGGCCCGGCTGCTGCACCTCCGTTAATCCGTGCAGAAAAGGCTTTCAAAAAAATCAGGCCTCGGCAAGCTGCATTTCGTTGCGGCTGGCCATGCCGAAATTCATCATAATCACCCCGCTCAGCATCACGATGGCGGAAAGGAACAGTGATTCATTGATGAAAGGCACCGTGATATAAACGAGGGCCATAGTGCCTTGCACGAAGAGCAATATTTCCTGGAAGATGATGCCCGCTATGAACGTAATCAGGCCATGCTTGCGCCAGCCACCCGCAGCAAAAAGGTTTAGATGCTTCAACAATGCCACGATGAAAATGCTGAGTAGCCCAAGGAAGACCATATGCAGATAGCCAATCACAATGGGGCGAAAACCAAAGGCCAGCTTAGCCAGTCTGGGGTGAAGTGAGCCTGCCTGGAGCAGTATCTTGATGCTGCCCGATACCGCAGCGAAAATCATCAGGACACGAACGGTGGGCCGCAGAGAAAGGAGCAGGGATATACGACCTTTCCAGGCAGCCAGCAGCAGCATTACCCAACCAATGGTTTGCATGGCAGTGGCCACTATCGCGATGCCATAAGCGCCGACGGGCAGGTGCGCCCAAAGGATGGAAAGCAAATAAACAGGGCCACAGGAAAGGGCAAACAGCCAGAACATCCAGCGTTCGTTGCGGCTGCAGCTCCGGTTACTTCCAAATAACAATCCGGCACAGGCGAAAAAAAACCAGCCATTGTACTGAAAATGCAAGTAGTAATATATCGCTCCGAGGTACCAATGCTCATGATTGACGACATGGTTGGCCATGAGGTAGGCCAGAGAAAAAGGCCCGACAGATGAGATGACCGCCCAGACCAGAGAAGCCTTAAACCAAAGCTTAGAGATATGGCCTTCGGGAATGCGGTTCAGGTCGCGCCAGAACACCCAGGCAAAAGCATAGGACACCAGCACCGTGGCAGTGGAAAAGATGATAGAAAAAGTGCCATAGCCTTCCCAGGGAAAGGTGAAGAGCATACCCCAGGAGGCAACCATATTGGCCCAGAGCAGCGCATTGTATTTACGAAGGTTCAGGCGGAGGCTGGTCTGGCTGAGGTATAGTACCATCAGCGTCATCAGGATTTGGGAGAGCCAGCCGGCAAAAGCAAAATGGGAGTGTGCGTTCAGCACATTTTTCTGCGGCAGCCAGGGCAAGGCAAAGGCAATCTTATAACGCATCGTACTTCCCAAAATCACAACGACAAGCAGGTTCAGCAGGCAAATGCGTACCCAGTTTCTGAAAAAGGTGACGTGGTTAGGAAGCACTTTCATGATGAAGCGAATATTTTGAGTTGGCTACTTTGCCACAACTGAAGAAAGGAAGAACATTTCAAGCTCCGATCCCATCCATAGAGGCTAACAAAAAAACAAGAATTGTCCCTGAAAAGCTGAACAAGTCGAAGTATTTTGGAGCTGCAATTTCAAGCAGGGTATTAAACCAGATTGGAAATTGGTGTCGCCATTAAAAATGACATTCATCATCAAACTGGCCATTTTTCCTATCTTGATTTGTCATCTCAAAATCATCAATTCATCTTCATGAAAAAACAACTTTTAATCCTGGGCATGTTTGCAGCCATGGTATTAGCCTCCTGCGGCGGCAGCAATACACAAAGCACAGATCAGGCTGCTGCCGATCGCCAGGCCTCAGCAGATGCCAACAAAACAGCCGCTGCTCCTTCTTATGACCCTAATCGTGGGGAAGGCAAGTTTACACAGGTAGATATCGGTCCGCTGAATGCTTCGATGGCTACCAGTGGCGAAAAAGTATATGAAGTGAAATGCGCTTCCTGCCACAAACTGACCGATGAAAAGCTCGTTGGTCCAGGCTGGAAAGGGGTGACCACACGCCACAAACCTGAGTGGATAATGAACTTCGTGACCAACACGGATGCCATGCTGGATAAAGACCCCAAGGCTCAGGCCATGCTGGAAATTTGCCTCGTGCGTATGCCCAACCAAAACCTGACTGATCAGGAAGCCCGCGACGTACTGGAGTTCATGCGTAAAAATGACGGTGCCAAATAATACCGCCCGCTCCTAAGGCATATCAGACTATATGGATTTTCCCAGCCACCCGGTGGCTGGGATTTTTCTTTTTGGCAGGATTCAAAACCTGTTTCTCAGGAGATACTATCTGGAATTTCTTTGGTCATTCTGCCCGACATTGCGACTTCAGAAATCGCATGAGAGAAGGGCAATTTATCCGGCAAAACAAAGACCGTTGGCAGGCATACGAGCAGCCTACCGATGACCCGGACGAACTGGCTCGCCGTTTCACCAATCTGGTGGATGACCTCTCTTACGCCCGCACCTTTTATCCTTCCGGCAACACTTCCCATTACATCAACGGGCTTGCAGCCAACATCTATCGCTCTATCTATAAAAATCGAAAAGAAAAGAGCAGCCGGCTCATCGGATTTTGGGTCGAAGAATTACCGCTGATCATGTATCGCAACCGGCGCAGGCTACTGGCTGCCTTTTGCTTTTTCATAGCCTTTGTGCTGATGGGCGTGTTCTCAGCCATGCAGGATCAGACGTTTGTCCGTGCCATCCTGGGTGATGCTTATGTGGACATGACCGAGCGCAACATCGCGAGCGGCGATCCTTTCGGCGTGTATAAGCAGCAAAACGAATTCGTCATGTTCGTGCAAATCGCTTGCAACAACATTGGCGTCTCGTTCAACTGTTTCATCCTGGGTATCCTCTGCTCCGTGGGAACGCTCTACTATCTGATGAGTAACGGGCTGATGCTGGGTGTGTTTGAACACTTGTTTTTTGCACATGAGCTGGGCTTTCAGAGCATTCTGGTCGTATTCATACATGGCACTCTGGAATTATCGGCAATCGTCATTTCAGGCATGGCCGGGCTTGTTCTGGGCAATTCCATATTATTCCCCAAGACATTCAGCCGACGCCAGTCTATCATTAAAGGCACGAAAGATGGGGTGAAGATTATGGTCGGCCTGATTCCGGTTTATCTGGTAGCAGCCTTTTTTGAAGGCTACATAACCCGCCATACAGAGATGCCAATTTTCATCA
>CAYRJR010000163.1:0-1761 GCA_964424655.1 uncultured Chitinophagaceae bacterium | reverse complement strand
GTATCCTGACGGCATCTTTGGCCTTCGCCATTTTCTATTTCATCCTGTACCCTGTAAGGGTGCATCGCAGAAAGATGACACATGATTAAAGGGTTGCTGAAGAAAGGGCTGTTATGTCTGACAATACTTTGCTCTGCCGGTATCAATTCGGCACAGACACCTTTTGATTCCACAACTTTCGACAGCAGCAGGTTGGGCATTGAGGGAGCAACTTCTATTGACGGCACATATGCTCCTGAGTCAGACAATAGCCTGATGAATGAGGCTGTGCCTACCCCAAAACGCTGGCAAGCACACTGCAATGCACACGCCTATGATTATCGCAACAAGCTGGAATATGCGCCGAAGGAAACTGAGCCTGAAAAAGAAAGCAACCTAGAAAAATTCCTGAACCAGGTGTTCAATTTCCTGGATTCCGTGACTGGAAAAAACATACTCTGGCTTATCCTGTTCATCATCTTGGGCTATATCGTCTGGCGTGTGATTTCCGGCCAGGCAAATACCCTGTTTGCCCGCCGGGAAAAGCGTCATATCAGCAATGAAAATCCCGAAGAACTGAACATAGAAAGCTTATTGGAGCGTGACTGGGAAGGGCAGATGGAAGTGGCTTTACAATCGGACGATAAACGTGCTGCCATTCGATTTGCTTACCTGCACTTGTTGCAAATGATGCAACATCAGGGGCTGATTTCCTTTAGCCCGGACAAAACCAACCAGACCTATTTATCCGAACTCAAAGACAGGCCGCAAGCCACTGAATTTCGTAGCCTGACCCGGCAATATGAATGGACCTGGTATGGTGGGTATTTACCTGATGAAAAGCAGATGGCTGCATTTCTGGAAAATTTTCAAAACATCAGGCAAGGCATCGTAGCAGCATGAAACATTGGCTCATACTACTATTGTCTGCAGTGTTCCTGCTTCATGGCTGTCGGGCTTCAAAATCCCGGGATGCTGTTGACTGGCGTGTGACCCTGTCGCATCAGGACACTGGGCCTTACGGCTCGTCACTGGCTTATGAAAGCCTGCCGGATTATTTCCCAAATGCACATCTGGAAATTTTATCGAAGAAATTTCGCTACACAAGCATAGATGCACACCTGTATGGTACAGACGACAGTGCCAGTCTATTAATCTTGGCCGGGCTGGACTTTCACGTCAGCAAAGAAGAATGGGGTGCACTCCTGCAATTCGCGGCTTCGGGCAATGAGGTTTTTTTGCTCTCATCCAATTTAGATGACCGTATTGGGAAGGCACTTGGCATTTCGAAACAGCGGTTTCATGATGAGCAGGAAAAACTGAACGCGGGATATGACGGCAGCAGCGAAAAGGGCATTCTGAAACTAAAGCGTAATGCCAATGACAACTTTGGCTACCAGGGACGCAGCATCAGTGCATTTTTTATAAAAAGAACTGCCACCGATAGCGACACGGATGCTTTGGATGAAGCAGCTTATTCAGAAGCCGATCTGACTCGGGCACGATATGAAGCCATGATTGAAACTCCGGGGAAAATATTGGGCACCGCGAAAGCCAAGCCGGATTTCATTCGTTTTACCATTGGGAAAGGGCACATCACTCTCCATGCAGCGCCACTTGTATGCTCCAATTATTTTCTGCTACAGCCAGGCAACGAAGCTTACCTGAATGGCATCTGGCACAGCTTCCCGGCCAACATCTCAAGGGTTTTTTGGAATGAATATTTTAACCGCACTGCGCAGCAAAGCAGCCTCAGTGTGCTGCTGAAATACCCTGCTACCA
>CAYRJR010000162.1:0-6788 GCA_964424655.1 uncultured Chitinophagaceae bacterium | reverse complement strand
GGATATCGTCTTCCCGGATTTCGGGAATGATACGATCCCAGGCGAATGTGTCAGTCTCGCAGATGTTGCCCACCACCGTATAGATGCGCTCCGGCCCCTGAGGATTGGATATATTGCTGATGTGGTGATAGGCCTCATAAAACATAGGACGGATGAGGTGGTTGAATCCGGAATCCACACCGGCAAACACAGTAGCTGTGGTATGCTTCACCACATTCACTGACACCAAAAAATGGCCGCTCTCACTCACTAAATATTTACCCGGCTCAAACCATACCTGAAGTGAGCGGCCCTGCTCCTCTTCGAATTCTTTGAAACGGGCAGCCACACGTGTGCCCAGCTCGGCTACGTCCGTTCCGGTATCCTCCGGACGGTAGGGCACCTTGAAGCCAGAGCCCAGATCCACAAATTCGAGCTGAGGAAAACGCTCTGCAACACCCAGCAAAATCTCCAGGCCCTGCATGAACACACCTACGTCTTTTATTTCGGAACCCGTGTGCATGTGCAGGCCCTGCATATGCAGTCCGGTGGCTTTTACAATGCGTTCCACATGCCTTAGCTGATGGATGGAAATACCAAACTTGGAGTCAATGTGACCTGTAGAAATCTTGTAGTTGCCGCCCGCTTCGATATGCGGATTGATGCGAATCAAAATAGGATAACTGCCTCCAAAATGATTACCGAATTGCTCCAGGATGGACAGGTTATCAATGTTGATATGCACACCCAAATCCCGGGCTTCCTGAAATTCAGAAAAAGAAACGCTGTTGGGCGTAAACAGGATTTGCTCCGGCAGAAAGCCCACATGCAGCCCCAGCTTCACTTCATTAATGCTGACGCAATCCAGGCCGGCACCCAAGGGGTGCAGTAAGCCCAGAATCTGAATATTGGACAAGGCCTTCACCGCATAGAAAAAACGAGTCGGATGGCCGGCAAAGGAATCATTCAACTTCTGCCATTGGCGGCTGATGATGTCGGCATCATAGACGTAAAGCGGGGTTCCATATTCACCGGCTAAGCGGCGCAGTAATTCGTAATTCATGGGGGCGCAAAGGTAATTGGCGCTATAGCTCAGCACAGGGCCGGCAACAACAAGAAGCATTTTTAATAAAAATTTTCTACCCGCCTGCATCCGGTATGGGGAGCCTGATTTTTTTATCAGCAGCATCTCATTGCCGGGCATCCGTTGCGTCGCACACTGCAGCGAGATTTCGCTATGCAACTTTTCCCGTAAGCAGTAGTAGCAGCCAGGAGCCAGTCCCAATCGTTAATAAAAGACAGACAATTCCTGCTGCGGTATCAGCCCAGCCCCGACGGCTTTCTGAAACAGTGTAAGTATCGCATGCTCTCCACCCCTGCCCAGGTCTTCAGAATATTCATTCACATAAAGACCGATGTGTTGACGCATCACCTGCTCATCCATCTCCTGGGCATTTTCGGTTACAAACGGTGCCAGCTCGGGATAATTTTTCCATGCGAAACGAAGGCTATCGGCAATCAGCTTATCTACCTGAGCAATGACCGAAACCGGCAAATCGCGGCGGGCTACGATACCTCCTAAAGGAATGGCTGCACCGGCAGTCTCCTCCCACCAGTCGCCCATATCCCGAATCAGGGCAAGCCCTTTTTCAGCATAGGTAAATCGGCTTTCATGAATGACTAAGCCTGCATCAAATTCATCATTCAGCACAGCATCTTCAATAGCAGAAAAGAGAATTTCTGACTTGTGAACTGCCTGCGGATAGGCCAGGCTGAAGAGTAAGTTGGCCGTAGTGTTGATACCCGGAATGGCAATGCGTGCCTGGCTCAAATCCGGAATGACCCGCCCCGCCTTTTGAATCAGCAGTGGTCCGACGCCCTTGCCCAGAGCACTTCCACTATGCAGCAAAGCATAGCGCGAGACTGTTTTTAAAAAAGCATTGTAAGAAAGTTTCGTCAGTTGCAGCCGCCCCTCCATAGCCCATTGATTGAGGGTTTCCACATCTTCCAGCACATAATCAAATTGGAGGCCCTGTGTGTCTATCTTGCCATGAACGAGGGCATCGAAAATGAACGTGTCGTTGGGGCAGGGAGAGAAGCCGAGGCTGAGCGTCATGAAAAACTTATGAAAAAAGGCGATCTTGAATAATTACAGCAGCCATGCGGCAAGCTGGGCGTTGAGTGCAGCTAAGGCATCTGTGATGCGCCAGGAGCTGCGGTCGCGTCGGGTGACATAATTGGATATGCTGCGCAGTTGCAGGAATGGAACTTTCTCGCGAAGGCACACATAATGCAGGGCCGCCCCTTCCATGCTTTCTACTGAAGCAGCACACCGAGCCATGCGTCTTGCGATGGTGGCTTCGCAACCAGAGACGGTATTAACGGTTAGGCCCGACACGCGCTGCAGATGCTGGATGGCAAATGGCGGATGCGCCAGGGGATTCCGCAACAGGCCTTGATGAAAGGGCGGCTCATTCTCTTTGAGCTGTCCAAGCGAAAAGATGTCCAGAAAATCGTCGCCATCTTCTGCACCAAAGTCGGCAAGCTGCTCAGACTCTACAATCACACAATCTCCAGGCCTGAGCGAGCGGGAATAGCTACCGGCAATGCCTGCGCCAATCACATAATCCCAGCGATTAGCAGCCAGGGTTTTGCCCAGCTCATAAGCCGTAGCCATCATGCCCACTCCAGTGACGCAAACACCAATATGATAAAGGCTGTCGGGACTTTCGTGCCGGGCACTCAAAGCCTGAAAAGTAGGTGCAATCTCAGCCTCAGTAGCGGCAGTCAGTAATACCCTCATAGAGGAAGTAAAGTTCCCGATTTTGAAAAGGGGCAGGTGTTAAAGGTATCTTTGGAAGCTAGGCTCAAGCCGGGAGTGGCGCGGTGATTTCGCAGAGTGCCGCATCTTTCCGGCTTGATTTTTTTTCATACAAGCGCAGCACAGAAAAAGAATAGTCTCATGGTGTATGTAAGTAGAGTGGCCCATTTCAATGCAGCCCATAAGCTCATAAACCCGGCATGGGATGCACAAAAGAATCTGGAAGTCTTTGGCAAATGCGCCAATGAAAACTGGCATGGGCATAACTACGAATTACACGTCACTGTGAAAGGCGAACCGCATCCCGACACCGGCTTTGTATTCAACGCTAAGACACTTGCAGACCTGATTGAAAACCTGATTGAAGAGCCTGTAGATCACAAGAACCTAAACTTGGATGTGCCCTGGATGCAAGGGCAGTTTACAACTGCCGAAAATTTTGCCATCGGCATCTGGAATCAATTGGCCCCAGCTATTGAAGCTGCAGGCGCCAGCCTTCATTGTGTGAAGCTTTTTGAAACACCCCGGATTTATGTAGAATATTACGGCTGAAGACCGAACCTGATTATCCCACCTTTAAAACAAAAGAAACTTGTCTTACAAACGCACCGAAGAATACTGTGAGGATACGCTACAGCAGATGATGAGCTGCTACAAATCCGTCATTGGAGGGCTGGGCGAAAACCCTGATAGAGATGGGCTAATAAAGACACCTGAGCGTGTGGCCAAGGCCATGCAATACCTCACACAAGGTTATAAGATGGATGCAAAAGCCATTCTGGAAAGTGCTCGTTTTCAGGAGAGCTATAGCGAGATGGTCATTGTGAAAGACATTGAACTGTATTCGCTTTGCGAACACCATATGTTACCTTTTTTTGGGAAAGCCCATGTGGCCTATATCCCGAATGGCTGGATTACCGGCCTGTCGAAAATCGGACGTGTAGTGGAAGTGTTTTCCCGCCGCCTGCAAGTTCAAGAGCGTCTGACCCACCAAATTTTGGATGCCATTCAAAACAGCCTGAACCCACTGGGCGTTGCTGTGGTAATCGAAGCACAACACCTTTGTATGATGATGCGGGGTGTGCAAAAACAAAACAGTGTGACCACTACCTCTGCCTTCAGCGGAGAGTTTATGAACCACGTCACCCGTTCCGAGTTTTTGCGGCTTATTTCCGGCAAACTGAATTGAAGATAGCAGGCAAGCCTTACTTTTGCCCTCCCAAGTTCGGGACGTAGCGCAGCCCGGTAGCGCACTTGCATGGGGTGCAAGGGGTCGCTAGTTCGAATCTAGTCGTCCCGACTTTTTTTAAAAGCCACTCATTCCTTGGGTGGCTTTATTTTATCCGTAGCGGAACTTGCTTCCGTTGCAAATAAGCAGGCCGAATATTTCCTAAGGATTTGGTTTCTGATTTTCCAGGCTGAAAAACTTGTCCACATCATGGGCTTATAGTGGGAGTATTAGGGGAGCATTAGATACTTTCGTTGTCTAGTATTCTTTTATGCCCAAACAAACCGGCGATTTCCCACTTATCGGCTCCTTCGGCGACTTCGTGTTTTACAAAACCAAGCATGGCAATTTAGTTCGCCGGAAAGGAAACCTGAACAAAGAAAGAGTCAATACCGAAGCTGCATTTGAAGGTTCCCGCAAGGCCAGTTCTGAATTTGGCCGCGCCGCCGCTGCCTCAGGGTTGATCCGTAATGCTTTCAAGAAACATTGTCCTTATGCCGGAGACGGCGAGACCCATGCCCGACTCAGCAAGCTACTGGGTGATATCATCCGAGCTGATGAAAAACATCCCAAGGGGGAACGTATGATTCTGGCAGAAAACATCGGGTCGATGAAAACCTTTGAGTGGGTTAAAGACCATCCATTGAGTCGTTCATTCTGGGTGCCATGTGGGGGTAGTCTCGGGGCTAATGGAATGTTGACGATTTCGATGCCTGACCTACAGCCTAAGCGCGACCTGCAATGGCCGATTCAGGCTACTCATGCCGAAATAAAAGTGGTGGGTATTGCCGCTGATTTTCCAAATAAAAAAATCAGCAGCGCCTCAGCAAGTACCGGAATGCTGATGAAAAGCAGCGTGAGTATCAATAAAACACTGGAATGCCTCCTGCCACAGGGTGAAGGACTCATCTTAATGGCGGGTATCGGTGTGCAGTTTTTTGAAGATAAAGCGGGCCAGATGGAAGCTTTATTAGAAGGTGCGGCCTTTGGTATTGTAGGTTGATTTATTCAAAGCGCCACTTCTTGAATTACCCGTTGCAGGGTTGCATCCAGCACATCGAAGGGTGTGTAGCCCCGTGCGATGAGATAAAACTTATCGGGAGCAGTCTGTAGCAGCAAGGCTGGGAAGCCGGTAATCCCGAGTTGCTTCACGAGCGCAAATTCATAGCGGGCCTCTTCCTGCCATTCTTCGCTGGCCAGTCGTTGCTTGAAGTCTGCTGGATCAAGTCCCAGAGACTGTGCTAATTCACGATAGTTGTCCCCATCGGAGAGGTCTTTGCCTGACCACATGTGCAGCTTGTGAATAGCAGCCGCCATTTGGATAGACTGCTGAGGGGCAGCGGCTTTCAGCAGGCATAATGCGGTAGCGGGTGTGAGCGACTCTTCGCGCCAGGTACTCGTCTCCGGATGATGAATATGCTGTAGGTAAGCCGCTCCAAATGCAATGCCGCTTAAGGCAGTAGCTTGCTCAATAGCACCAGCGATGTAGCTTGCTTTTTCAGCTATAGGTCGTGCAAAATCAAGGGGTATCATCCCACCGGAAAGGGCTTCAAAAGGGATTTTGCTTTCATATTTGCTACGCAATTGCTCAACTACAGGAGAGAAACAATAACACCAGCCACAAAGGGCATCCTGGATATAGAGTATGGTAGCTTTCATGAAACCGATATCTTAGGTAATGCGCGGCAAAGTTCAAGGTTCGAGAAATGCTATACGCTATCTGTGTTGTTGATTGATTTAGTGATAAGGGAATAAAGCTGGTTTGGAGGAACCTGCAATAAGCATTATATAATCGAAACGCAGCAATCGGTGTTACTAAATCGCTTCAGTTGCCAATACTCCAGGAGAATTGCTATTAGCCAAGCGAAAATCTGAACTGCCCCCAAGCAAAAAAATCCCCGCTAACCCAATAATATTCTGCTTGTGACGGTTTCGTCCAATAGAGGTTTCATTGTTCGTCCTGCGGACGCAACGAAACCTTAGTTATTATGGGCATGTGCTTCTTTTTCAGTCGTCCAATTGTCGTGTCTGTATGTTGTCGGTGCCTGCATTGTCAGGGCTTGAGTGTCGGGTGTTTTAATTTTTTTTAAAGCAAGGGAAAAAATATTTTGAAATTCTTTCTGGGTGGGGAAGGCACGCTCTTTTGCAAGCTTTGGTCTGTGCATTGGCTCGTAGCGGCTTGCAAATGTGTGTGACTGTTGCGTTGGCTTTTTCATTTTACTAAAGTGTCTGCTAATAATTCTGCTTGTCGTAAAACTGTTTGTATTGCTTTTTCTTGTTTGTCTGGTGGATAACCATATTTGTTTAGTGTCCGCCTTACAAGCACCATAAGTTTTGCTCTTGCACTTTCTCTTATTGTCCAGTCAATCGTTGCGTTTGCTCTTACCTTGTCCGCTATTTCTCTTGCAATTTCTTTCAAAGTGTCGTCACCTAAAACCTGAACTGCACTGTCGTTTATTTCAAGTGCATTGTAAAAAGCAACTTCATCATTATTTAGTCCGAGTTTTTCTCCTTCCTTGTCTGCTTCTTTGATTTGTTTGGCAATATTGATGAGTTCCTGAATGATTTCAGCCGTTGTCAGCAAGTTGTTTTGATAGCGTTTTATTGCACCTTCCAACATTTCTAAAAGTTTCTTGCTCTTTACAAGATTTGTCTTGGCTCTTACTTTTAGTTCGTTGTTCAATATTTTTTTCAGCAACTCAATGGCTAAATTTTTGTGCTGCATTCCTTCAACTTCCATTAAGAACTCGTCTGAAAGAA
>CAYRJR010000161.1:0-6790 GCA_964424655.1 uncultured Chitinophagaceae bacterium | reverse complement strand
TTCAATTGCTCTGCCTGAGCCTTCAGCACACCGAGGCCCGTTCGGATGTCGGTTGAAATATTGACACCCGCAAAAGGAATCACTGCCGTGTGCTTGAGCATGCCATCATAAAACACAGCCATGTCGGTAGTGCCGCCTCCTATGTCCACGATAGCCACACCGGCTTCGAGGTCTTCTTCGCTCATCACGGCAGCAGCCGAAGCCAGAGGTTGCAACACCAAATCCCGGGTTTGCAGGCCTGCCATGTCCACACAGCGCTTGATATTTCCGATGGCACTTTTATCGCCGGTGATGATGTGAAAATTGGCACTCAGCTTCACGCCGCTCATGCCCACAGGATTCAGTACTGAAGAAGCATGATCAACTGTGAATTCCTGCGGAATGATTTCAATGATGCGGTCGCCGGCGGGGATGTAAGTCTGGCGCTGGTCGCGGATGAGCAGTTCGATATCTTCCTGGCAGATGATGTCTTCCGGTTTTTCGCGCACCCGGTCGCCGCGGGTCTGGATGCTCTTGATGTGCTGACCGGCAATACCTACATACACCTCGCTCACCTCAAGTCCCGGGCGGCTTTCGAGGCAGAGGCGCACCGCTTCGCGAATGCTCTTGATGCATTGTTCGATATTCATCACTACGCCATGGTTCACCCCCTGGCTGTCGGCTTTACCAAAGCCCAGAATCTCGAGTTTCCCAAAAGCATTTTTCCTGCCGGCAATAGCCACCACTTTCGTAGTGCCTATGTCAAGGCCGACCACAATGGGGTTCGGGTTTTCTGATTGGAAAGGATGCTGTTCCAGGTTTTGTGGATTGTTGGTATCAGGTAGTTGCTGCATGACTCGTTGCTGTTTTTCGATTTGGCTATGATGTGCTTGCGGAATGAATGAGGATGACCAATTAAAGATTTTTTGGATTAGCAGTTGCGGGCTGTACGGGTGGCGGAATGCTATCTGAGTCTGAATACACGGCACCATCACCGCCTGGTAAATCTTGTTTGGGAGCGTTTTCCATAATGGCCTGAAGCCAGTTGATATTGCTCAGAGCATGGTCCACGGGAATCTTCCAGGAGAGCTTGGGAGATGCCACCACCTGGCCTGCAAAGCGGAGGTCGAGCACCTTGTACTGATTCCAGCCCACTTTGTTTTGTATCTGGTGATAAAAGGCAAACAGTCTGTTGAGCTTGTCCTGCATTTGCAGTGTGTCGCCGAGGATGATACGTTGTCTGCCCAGCACAGGTATCAAGTCAAATCCACCATCAGCACGCATATCAATTTGTGACACCTGGGCGCGCCAGAAACTGTCCTTTCGAATGCATCGAACCAGGCCGGCAATCTTCCCTTTCAGGGAAAGGGACACGCTATCATTGCTCAGGTGCGGGACACCGGTAATGATGGGCACGTAGTGTGCATAGTTTCCAGAGATGGGCATAGTCTGCAAGGCACCATCGAGGTAATAACTGTTGCCATCGGTTTCGAAAATGCGCAGCAGCGGAACCCGTTGCCGGATGCGTACATGCAGTATCTGACGGGCATCGGTATAGACCTGTGCTGATTCCACCCATGGATTCGAGCGCAGGATAGATTCCATGTTGCGTTCATTAATCCCACTGAGGCTAAGCCTGTCGGGGCTTATATGCCGGTCATTAAAGAGCATGCGTTTCACCATAGCCTGATTCAGAAAGGCAACACCTGCCGGGCTTTCAACCACTAAATCCAGCGCCTGAATTTGCCGGTTAGCCTGCCTGTTTCCGGCACTGATTAAGGCCAGCGCACAACCGCTGAGTGCAATGAGTGTAGTCAGCGTTTGCAGGATTTTACGGAATGAAATTCGGCGGGTGCCCATGATGATTCTTTGAGGGAGTGCTCTGGTTGAAGTGTTTTTTTTTGAAAAGAATTTTTCGGCTGAGGGTATTGATTTTATTGAGCGGAAATGTGAGTGAGGAGTCGTTCTTTAATTGGTTGGCAGAGCCGATCTATATCACCCGCACCGGCAGTAATGAGCAATTCGGGTTGTGCGGCTGAGACCCATTCCAGCAAGGCTTCCTTACTCAAAATGCTGTGTGCGGGGTTCTGCATTTTTTCAGTAATGCTGGCTGCACTAACACCGGCAATGGGTAGTTCACGTGCGGGATAGATGTCCAGGAGGATGACCTCATCGGCGAGGTCGAGGCTGTGGGCAAAGCCGGCAGCCAGGTCGCGGGTACGGGAAAAAAGATGCGGCTGAAACGCGATCACACAACGGCGATCGGGGAACAGGCGGCGGGTGCTGCTGATGAGCGCGGCCAACTCGGCAGGATGGTGTGCATAGTCGTCTATGTACACATGCTGCTTCGTATTGAGGAGGTATTCGAAACGGCGCTTCACGCCCCGGAACGCCCCGAAGCCTGCCCGGATAGCATCTGGCGACAAGCCCATCTCAAAAGCTACAGCAGCAGCCACCACAGCATTCTCCACATTGTGCATGCCACCGATAGGCAGGTGCATGTCCTGCATCACCACTTTGGGATGAATTATCTCGAAGACATAGCCACCCTGATGCTGGCGGATATCATCTGCATATACCTGTGCTGCGCTGTTTTGAAGACTGTACGACATCTGGTATGGCGCATTCAAATCAGCGCCGCGCTTTAGACCATGCTTGACAAACAGCTTCCCATCGGGATGAATTCGTTGTGTGTACTGGATGTAGGCTTCTTCCATTGCCTCGGGCGTCCCATAGATGTCGAGATGATCGGGATCCATCGAAGTGAGGAT
Source organism: uncultured Chitinophagaceae bacterium (assembly GCA_964424655.1). Classification (GTDB taxonomy): domain Bacteria; phylum Bacteroidota; class Bacteroidia; order Chitinophagales; family Chitinophagaceae; genus UBA1952. The sequence continues at coordinate 4,040 of CAYRJR010000161.1, read as the reverse complement.
GGCCAGATTGGGATGCAGGCTCAGGAATGAGCGGTCATATTCATCAGCCTCTACAATTACGGTATCACCACTGCCAAACCAGAAGTTGGAGTCATAATTAGCCGCGATGCCGCCGAGGAAGGCCGTGCCTCCAAAACCAGAATGGCGTAGCAAGTGCGCGATCAGGGTCGTTACGGTAGTCTTGCCATGAGTGCCTGCAACCGTGATAGCAAAATGCCCTTCTGTGATTCGTCCCAGCAATTCGCTGCGTTTGATTGGCTCAATACCATGAGTGCGATACCAGTTCAGCTCTGCATGATCCTTCGGAATGGCTGGGGTATAGACTACGAGGTCGGCATCGGTCCAAAGCAGGTTGACATCATCACTGAAATGAATGTGAGCTCCTTCATCACTCAGCTTTTTTGTGAGCTCGCTTTCCGTACGGTCGTAGCCACCCACCTGCCTGCCGAGTTGAAGGAAATAGCGAGCCAGGGCGCTCATGCCGATGCCGCCGATACCTATGAAATAGGCTTTTTGGATGTCATTAATACTCGCCATGGGTGATGTATCGGGCATTAAAAGGGCGACCTTCCAGCGCTGTTGCGATGATTTCTTCAGCAATATTTTGGTCGGCATCGCGGATAGCTCGCTGATGAATGGCTTCAGACATGATGCTTTGCGCGGCTTCGTTGTGGAGTAATTTTTTGAGTTTGGGAATGAGTTCTGTTGCAGCATCGGCATCGCGAACCAGCTCGGCAGCATTATGCTGCACCAGTGCCATAGCATTGCTGGTCTGATGGTCTTCCGCAGCATAGGGATACGGGACGAAAATGACCGGCTTGCCAACAATGCACAGCTCCGAGATGGCTAGTGCTCCGGCGCGGGAAATAATCAGGTCAGCGGCTGCATATGCTGCTTCCATTTTATGAATGAAATCACAGACGATAACCTGGTCTCCGAATGCTTCGGCCTGCTGTTTGGCCGTCTCGAAATAGGGCTTACCGGTTTGCCAAAGCAGGGTTACCCCTTCTTCAACTATTTCTTTCAAGCCCGCGCCCACGGCGACATTGATGGAATGAGCACCGAGGCTGCCTCCAATCACCAGTACCACCTTACCACTACTTTTTATTTCAAAGAATGCTCTGCCTGCTTCCTGACTGAGGCTTGATTCTGCAATTGCCTTCCGCACCGGATTTCCCAGGAGTCTGATTTTTTCAGCAGGGAAAAAGCGCTCCATGTTTTCATAAGCCACACAGATCACGATGGCCTTTTTGGCAAGTATTTTATTGCTCTTCCCGGCAAATGAATTTTGTTCCTGAATGAGGGTTACCTTTTTGCGTGCCTGTGCCGCGCGCATCATAGGGAAAGAAGCATATCCGCCGACGCCAACCACAATGTCTGGCTTAAACCGGCGCATAATGCGCCTGGCCTTCAGGTAGCTGACGAGCATCTTAAAGGGCAGGCTAAAGTTTTTCCAGAGCTGGCTGCGGTTGAAACCGGAAATAGGCAGGCCTATGATTTCAAAACCGGCCTGCGGTACTTTTTCCATCTCCATCTTTCCTTCAGCACCGACAAACAATATCTCCGCGTTGGCAATAATTCGCTTCACCGCTTGTGCGATGGCAATTGCCGGGAAGATGTGTCCTCCGGTTCCTCCACCTGCTATGACTACACGAATGGGCATTCAGGAAATTGTTGGTGTTTGTAGATTCAGGCTAATGCAGATTGTGAACGTTTTTCTTTTGGGGTGCTTGTTGCTTCAGAGTCTTCATCTGTATCCATTCCTTCTTCCGGGGCATCTACTTTCTTAGGGCTATTCTTTTTCCTGGAACTGCCAGGGGAAAGCTTTCCAATTGTTCCTCCGACACCTTCCATATCGTCCACATATCGGCTTACAGAGAGGATAATCCCGATAGCAATAGAGGTGAACCAGATGGAAGACCCCCCCATGCTTACCATAGGCAACGTGAGACCGGTAACGGGCACCAAATGCACATTCACAGCCATGTTGAGCATGGCCTGAAAAACGAGTGTCACGCTCAGCCCCACAGCCAGGAAAGCACCGAAGGCATAAGGGCAACGACGGAAGATGAGGATGCTGCGCCAGAGGAAAATGAGGTAAAGCAGGATGAGCATGCTACCACCCAACAGGCCATATTCTTCAATGATGGAAGAGAAGATGAAATCGGAATAGGCTTCCGGCAGATAATCTCGCTGCAGGCTATGGCCGGGTCCGCGACCAAAGAATCCGCCATTGGCAATAGCAATCTTGGCCTGCTGCACCTGGAAAACTTCCGTCTTCTTGCCCCCATCTTTCTTGCTGCCAACGAAATCTTCGATACGTTGTTCCCAGGTTTCAGCGCGGCCCAAACCTGTAATCTTCGACACAGTGAAGAGTAATACCATCGCCAGAATACCCGCCACAGCCAGCATGGCAATATGACGTACGCGTACGCGCCCTATGAAGAACAAGATGCAGCAGGTAGCGCCCAACATGAGTGCAGTGGACAGGTTTGCCGGAGCAATCAACATGCAGGTAGCGGCGACCGGCCAAAGAACATTCAGGAAACCTTTTTTGAATTCCTTAATGCTGGCCTGGCGCTGCGATAGCGATTTGGCCAGAAACATGAACAAAGCCAGCTTAGCAAAGTCAGAAGTCTGAAAGGTGAGGTTGACAACCGGAAGGCGAATCCAACGGGAACCATTATTGAACTCAGCACCGAAAAAAAGCGTGTAGAGTAATAAAGGGAGCGAGAGGTAGAATAAGAGCGTGGCAAGCCTAGCAAACTTGGTATAGTTGACCCGATGCACGAGATAGATGATGGTCATACCTACAGCCAGTACCGAAAGTTGCTTGACGAGATAGTAACCTGAATTGCGGTCGAGTTTGTAGGCCAGCGAGCTGGTGAAACTGAAAACACCAACGGCCGAAACACAAGCCAACATGACAACCACAGCCCAGATAATGCGATCCCCTTTCAGGGCGCTCAGGAACTGCGTCTTGGTCTGTATGTTACTTGGTGCAGGCATTTTCAATTCTGTGTTTCTCAATCAGAGGTTCAGGACAGCCTCCTTAAACTGACGTCCGCGGTCTTCGAAATTTTGGAATAGGTCGAATGAGGCGCAGCCTGGCGAGAGCAGTACGGTATCGCCTCGTTCGGCCAGGCTGAATGCAGCAGATACTGCCTCCTTTGCACTTGATGTGTCTGTGATTTTATTTACTTCAGCATCGAAGGCTTCATGAATACGACGGTTATCTACGCCGAGGCACACAATGGCTTTCACCTTTTCGCGCACCAGGCCCAAAATTTCGTTGTAATTATTGCCTTTGTCTTGGCCACCAAGGATGAGCACCGTGGGATGCTTCATGCTTTCCAACGCAAACCATACCGAGTTCAGGTTGGTGCCTTTGCTGTCGTTGATGAATTCCACACCGCGAACGGTTGCCACAAATTCGAGCCTGTGCTCCAGGCCTTCGAACGCGGAGAATGATTCGCGGATTCTTGCACTGCGAATACCGGCAACCCTTGCCGTGATGCCTGCTGCCATACCATTGTACTGATTGTGCTTTCCGCGCAGGCTGAAATCTGAGAGTGAAAGCTTGTCTTCTTCTCCATGATAGCGCAGGTGCATAATGTCGTCTTTCATGAAGGCTCCGTTCTGAAGTATCTTTTGTTCGTCCATGCTAAAGGGGATATTCATCGCACGAAGAGGATGTAAGGAAATCCAGTCGGCAATCACCGGGTCATCGGCGTTGACGATGAAATGGTCTTCCGCTTCCTGCCTTCCTGCAATGCGAAACTTGGCAGCGACATAGCGCTGCATCTCATAATTGTAACGGTCTAAATGGTCTGGGGTGATGTTGAGCAGTACGGCCACATTGGGGCGAAAACGCTCCACATCGTCGAGCTGAAAAGAACTTATCTCCAACACATACCACTGGGTGGGATGTTCGCAGAGCTGGCGTGCAAATGAGTAGCCAATATTGCCAACCATGCTCACGTCAAAGCCTGCTTCTTTGAGCAGATGAAAGACCAGCTTGGTCGTAGTGCTTTTTCCAT
>CAYRJR010000160.1:0-6816 GCA_964424655.1 uncultured Chitinophagaceae bacterium | reverse complement strand
TGTGTGCGGCTATAAGTGGAGCTGGTATTGCTAATCGTCATATCCACGGAAGGCCCGAAATAGCGGGCTACAGAAGCAGCATTGCCGGATTTGACAGCCGCAACGATGGCATCAAGCTGCTTGTCTTGTGCGCCTGCAGTTGCCGGTACCAGGCCTAACAGCAACAATGCCAGCATGAATTTTCTTAGCAACAACACGATTGAAAATTTCGAATCCAAAGCTTTCGCCATGCTGCAAAAGTTCACAAAAACAAGGCCAGCTTTTGCTGGAAAGTTACTCCTCCGAATGAAACGAATTCACCCACATCAATGCTTGGCCGCAACCACAAACTGAAGACTTGCTGAACCGGTTGCCGGATACAGCATCAGCGTGTCGCCTTGCAAGCGGAAGTGAGAAACTGTATTCAGCACCTGTAGGAACTGATCTTCAAGCGCCATATCCGGGCAAGCCATTTTTGTGGTGCCCATGCCCGAAAAGGAAATGCCCTGGCTGCCACTGAGCTTATAGCTTCCGAAGAAGGAATTGCAGCTTGCATTGCCAGACACACGATGGTCAAACGCTTTGATGATGATATGTGGCTCACGAAACATACTTGCAGGTAGCGAAACCGGGCGGCCATCAATGGCGATGAGTTTCCAATATTGCTCCAGAAGCGGCGATGCTTGTTTGTAGAAAACAAAGTGACTGGCTAGTGGGCCGGTTACCGGTTTCCCATCGCCATCTAACTGAGTCAGTGTTTTGCCTTGATACCGGAACCGATCCTGACTTGCAGGATTGGCTTTTTCCTGAAGTATAAGAAGTCCTTTTTCGGTTTCGAATTGCACGGTGCCGCTGTCGCGGAAAGGGCGGGAAGGCTTGCCGAGATAGGTCATTTCACGCTCATAGCTTCCGTCATTATTGAGCTTGAGCACGGTCTGGATGCCTTCGCAATCGGCGCAGGGGAGCGTCGCAGTATAGATGCCATTCGGGTTCGTTATGTTCGGTCGTTTTACCTGGCTTATCGACTTCGGACTATAGCAGGCCATCAGGCCGGTAGTGAGCGTCAGGATGGCTCCTGAAAGAATTTTCTTCCGCATCAATTCTGAAAATTTTTTTGCCTGCTACTTTCAAAAATGAAGCCAAAAATCAGGATTGAAAAAAGTAGGCTCCAGGCTCATGTTACCTTCGTGACATGTCTCAAAAAGCTATGCTGCTCATCATGGACGGCTGGGGCCTGGGCCAGGTGCCTGAAGCCGATGCCATCCGCGCTGCGAACACGCCCTTTGTGGATTCCCTAAATGTTCAATATCCCAATACTACGCTCGTTACCTGCGGCGAAGCAGTTGGGCTTCCCGAAGGGCAAATGGGCAATTCCGAAGTAGGCCACCTGAACCTGGGTGCCGGGCGCATCGTGTATCAGGAATTGCAACGCATCAACGTAGCTATCAAAAATGGGACTATGGCTCAGTCGCCGGTTTTACAGGGGGCATTTAGCGAAGCAAAAAAACGTGGAAGCTGCCTGCATTTTATTGGACTGGTGTCTGATGGTGGCGTGCATTCGCATATCAGCCATCTCAAAGCATTGCTGGTGCAGGCGCGGGAAGCAGGCTTAGCCCGCGTAGCTGTTCATGCGTTCACCGATGGCCGCGATGTGGATCCGAAGAGCGGTTTGGGCTTTATCGAGGATTTACAACAAGCAACCGATGCTACAGGTGCCGTGCTGGCTACCGTTACCGGGCGCTATTATGCGATGGACCGCGACAAGCGCTGGGGCCGGGTGAAGCTGGCTTATGATGCGCTGGTGCATGGCCGCGGCAGACAAACTACAGACCTCAAGGCAGCCATCCTCGATAGTTATTCAGCCGGGGTGACTGATGAATTCATTGAGCCGATTATTCATACAGATAATGCAGGGAAGCCCCTGGCCAATATTCAGGAAGGTGATGTGGTCATCTGCTTCAATTTCCGAACCGATCGCTGTCGCGAAATCACTATCGCATTGACGCAGGAAGCCTTTCCGGAGCAAGAGATGAAACCACTTGCGCTGCATTATGTGACCATGACTGAATATGATGCCAGCTATAAAAATGTAGCCGTCATTTTCCAAAACGATAACCTCAGTAATACCCTTGGCGAAGTGCTTTCCAAGGCTGGGAAAACGCAAATCCGCATTGCAGAGACTGAGAAATATCCACATGTCACTTTCTTCTTTTCCGGCGGCAGAGAAGTGCCCTTCGAAGGCGAACGCAGGCTGATGGCCGACTCACCAAAAGACGTGGCCACTTATGACCTGAAGCCCGAAATGAGCGCACGAAAAATCACTGAAATGATTCTTCCCGAGTTGAAGGACAGCAAGCCCGATTTTATCTGTCTCAACTTTGCCAATACGGACATGGTGGGGCACACAGGAGTTTGGTCAGCCGCAGTGAAAGCCGCCGAGACTGTGGATGAATGTGTGAGCAGAATTGTGCCAGAAGCATTGGCTCAAGGCTATGGCATTTTCCTCACTGCCGACCATGGCAATGCTGATTTCCTCATCAACCCGGATGGCTCGCCCAACACAGCACACAGCATGAATCTGGTACCGCTGTTCCTGATTTCAAAAGATTTTAAAGGCAAGCTTAAGCCCGGAAAATTAGGAGACATAGCCCCCAGCATTCTACGCTACTTAGGGATGCATATTCCCGCAGAAATGACGGGCGAGGTGCTGCTCTGTAATTGATAAAAGATACTGGGGCAATACTTGTCCCTGCTCCTGGGAGCGGCTACCAGGCCGGCTCCCTTTTCTTTTTTTAGGCTTCACTTTTCTGTCTCATTCATCGCCGAAGGCAAGCAATATCTATTTCACCGGGGCCATAGCTACTCAATACAAAAAGCTACTTTTATCCTTAATTAATTACTTCACAACACGAGTTTTGAAGATTTATTATTATGCCTTTATTTTTGAGTAATCCTTAATAAGAGGAGTCACCATTCAATTGTTAGTTATGATAAACTACACTGTTGATTACATCGTGTACACTTCAGGGCATCGTCATCACCATGCCGGTACACAAACCCACATCATTCCTCAGGCAAATGGCAATTCCAGTCCGGGAGAACATTTTCCAATTTTCGCGCCACCGATGCTACCCTATAATGGCAACAATCTGCCCTTCGCATTTATGTCTATTGTGGGCAATGCAGATGACAACCATATCTACACAACTTCAGGCACGAAGGATGTGAAGGCAGGCAGCTCCAACATTGTCATCACAGTAGTATATGCACCCGTTGGCGGCAGCGGGCCTGGCACACCGGGAGTATGGGTGGATGCCTTTAATGTGGATATTGGTCAATTCTCCGATAGTGACTTCATGCAGGTTTATTCCAATGCCATTCTTGACACAGCAAAGACTGCTATGGCTAACAATGATGGGGTCGTAAATTCTGTGACGGCTGAAGACATGCGCTCTTTGACGCAAGTGGATGGAGTACCATTTTTGAAATGGGAAAAAATTGCAAATCCCAACGCCGACACTGCAACAATTGACTACAATCTTAAGGTCAATGAAAGCGGATTAGTCTTTGCCTTTTACCAGACACCCAAAAAGCCTAACGTAAAACCACCTCATGCGCAAGGCCAGGAAGTATGGGTCTATGTTTCACCAAGTGTAATGTCAGATGGTGGCGGAATTGTAATAGGATCTGATGGAGTTCTGCACCACGTAGGACCTTGGGGTCCTGTTATGGATCAAATGCTGAATACTGTTGTGCGCACCGAAGCTCGGGTACATGTTTCCGCAACACAACATAAAGAAGCCCTGCAAGCTGTCATCAGGCATATGGAGGTGGTGCAAAAAAATGCGCACTAATTGGTTCATACATCGTCTTCAACCATACTTTTCATTATTAAAAAAAACCCGGCACTACGCCGGGCTTTCCTTTCCAATAAACAAACCGAAAACTTATCGCTGAAGGATGATGGGAATGCGTGCGGACATACCATCCAGCGTAGCGATGCGCAGCATGTATTGACCGGCAGGCAACATGCCCGGCAAGCGGATGGGATAGCTCCAAGAGGCCTCTGCAGGCTGAATTTCCTGCTCGAAAATTCTTTGTCCGAATATGTTGAAAACTTCAAGACGCACCCGCTTGCCTGCAAACTGTGGCGGCCAGGTAGCGGCAATGGTGAATTGGCCAGAGTTGGGATTAGGGAAAATACCTATCGTACCCTTCCAGCCTTGCATACCGGCGATACCCGCTGGGCTGCCTATGATGATTTCATCTGAATGAAGCAGGGAAGGATTCGCACAGAGTTCACTGCTTTGCATGCGTACAGACACACGGTCGCCGGGCCTGAGTCCCGGGCTGCTGTAGCTACTGTTTGTTTCACCTGGGATGTCTATGCTGTTCAGAATCCATTGGTAAGTCGGATTGCTGCCGCCACCGGATTGGGTAATGGTAAAGGTCACCGGCTCCTGAGGATTCGTGGTGGAGGCACTGATGCTGAGTGTAGGCGACACTGCGGGGGCCACTTCCACACGCACATGATTAGACTCAACGAGTGTGTCCAAAGCACAGGCTGCATCGGAATTCAGCTCCACATGGAAGCTGTCTCCATCTGCAATCATAGTAGGGGTAAAGGCAGTATCATCCGCACCACTGATGGCTACACCATTCTTGTACCATTGAAAATCGGGGTTGGGGCCACGGCCATAAATCTTGGTTTTAAATGTCAGTGCAGTACCTGCGCAGATTTTGATGATTGGGTTTGAGTTAATGCTGATGCCTGGCATCACACTTGGCGTGAGTGCTACATTATAGCCTCCAGAGTTTACCGTGTCTGCCGTTCGGCAGGCTGCATTGCTAATCATCTCAACCGAAATCACATCGCTATTAGTAAGGCTGGTCGTTACATAGGTGCTTCCCGAAGCGATGAGCAGGCTTCCGTTTTTGCGCCAGCGATAAATTGGATTACTGCCTCCGTTGGAGGGCGTTGCCGTAAACGTGGTGATTTGGTTTTTGCAAATCGGAATTGAATTGGGCGAAAGTGTGACGCTGGGATTGACAGAGCTGTTCACTGTTGTATTCAGTGTTGCGGCTGGAGAAGTGGCACATGATACATAGGCATGTACCGAAATCTGCCCGCTGTTACCTGCATAGGTTTGGATAGAAGTGCCCGTGTTGGTGCCCGTCCAACCACTGGGGAGCGACCAGATATAATAGGTGGCACCCAACACCGGGTTGATGCTAAAACTATAGAGCTGACCGGAGCAATAAGGCCCTGTTCCTGCACTGCTGGTAATGGTGCCTGGATTGGCCAAAGCAGAAATCACGGCAACAGCCAGGGATTGATTTGAAGAGCTGCCGCAACCATTATTAGCCTTCACTTGAATGGTCCCTCCAGTAGTACCTACCAGTGTATTGATGGAATCAACTGCAGAAGTGCCTGTCCATCCATTGGGCAATGTCCAGGTATAAGATTGTGCAGTTGCAGCCTTAGCCGCTTTATAGGTATAACTGGCGCCGGCACATACACTGATTTTCCCGGAAATGGCCGTTGGAGCAAGTGGTGGTGTGCCAGCCAGAATATTTTTTGTTCGGGCTACGGAAGTGCTACCACAACCAGTCGCCGTTACAGAAATAGTCCCTGTCCCATTCATCACCACATGGATGACATTGCTCGTAGAGCTGCCAGTCCAGCCTGAGGGAAGCGTCCAGGCATATGTATGGCCCGGGATAGCTGCTACACTATATGTTGCAGTGTCCCCGTTGCAGGCAGATGAACGACCGGCGATATTCCCAGGTTGTGCGGCACCAACACGCACCAGATAAGGAGCAGAATAAGTCGTGAGGCTACTGACATTGCAGGTGACCCCCACGCGGAACCAGGTAGATCCGGTCAATGCACCTGTGGTATAATTCAATGTAGTACTACCGCTGCCCGTGCTCACATTCGTCCAGGGGCCGGTAGAAGAACTGGCATGTTGCCAACTATAGCTCAGGTTGGTGAGGGGTGCATTAGGGTCAAATGCACTTAATGATTTTGTACTGCCACTGCATATCGGGCTTGCAGTTGTCATCGGTGCAGTCGTGATGCTGGGCACACCCGGCGTCCCACTACAGGCAGCAGGATACCCATCAAAACCAAACACTGCTGTGGCACGGTCTGTCCCTACAGAGGAGCTGCTTGAAGTACTGCCATACTTCCGTCCGTTACGCCCAGAGACATTGTATTGGTTGATAGAAATAAGAGGGGAAGAACCGGTATGTGAAATCTCCAAAATCAAATTGCCTCCTGTATAATAGAAAGGCGTACTGAGCGTGAATGCCTTCCAGGAGCCCGAAGTGGTACTGATTGTAGTCGTAGTCGGGCCATAACAGGTTGTCATCCCAGACACCCAGGAACCACTACTCAGCGTATTCAGCGTACTGTTTTTGAGTTTGATGGTCAGGTTCGAAATGCTCCGATTGGAGCGTGTACTCGAAGGCTTAATGTAAATAGTAGAAATCATGAACGGCCCGGAAGGGAGTGAGTTGAAATCCGTGCTCAGGTACAACCACTGGCATTTGTTCCGGGTTGAAGAATTGAGTGGGTAACTATTCGAGCCTCCTGTGTAGTTGTAATTCGAACCAGGGAAATAATAGGTAGGACCTGCAATTGCAGCAGAGGCGAACCAACAACCTGCCAACAAGAACAGGATTAAGGCTTTTGACTGAAAAGAACGTAGTGCTTTGTTCATCAGAAAACAGATTTTGGGTGGTGAACAATGCCGGCTTCGCCTAAAATGCGATTGGGCGTTTCTGAGATAAACCTAAGGAATTCGCCGGCGAATTCCTGTTTTCAAATAGGAA
>CAYRJR010000159.1:0-6831 GCA_964424655.1 uncultured Chitinophagaceae bacterium | reverse complement strand
AGGAAGCAATAATTCCAAATTTGATTTTCGACAAACTCGCTTGTGAAATGATAATTGCGAAAAACTGTTTCGTCAGGCGTGAACTCAATAAGTGTCCCTTCCTGTTCTGTGCTTGCAGCAAGCTTGTACTCTTTGGTGAGTACCCCGCGCTCAAATTCAGCTCGTTTGGTTTTCCCTTCCCGAAAAGCCGCTACCATAAAAGAATGACTCAGGGCATTAACAGCCTTAGTGCCCACCCCATTCAGGCCTACACTCTTCTGAAAAGCCTTGCTGTCATATTTAGCGCCCGTATTGATTTTGCTCACCACATCCACCAGCTTGCCGAGTGGGATGCCTCGGCCAAAATCGCGCACACTCACCTTGCCATCTTTAATGAACACATCTATTCGCCGGCCAAAGCCCATGGTGTATTCGTCTATCGAGTTGTCAATGACTTCCTTCAGCAGCACATATATCCCATCATCCGCTGCACTCCCATCACCCAGCTTACCGATATACATGCCCGGCCTCAGCCGTATGTGCTCCCGCCAGTCTAATGATTTAATACTGTCTTCGGTGTAGTTGTGCTGAATCGCTTCCAATGCTGCTTCCTTTTTTTTAAGGGCCGCAAATTAGTGGAAGCTATTGGCCCGGCTTGGCCTGATAAGCAGGGCCCACTTCATTCTGCTGATTCTTCAACATATCCACAAGTACGCATTTTTTTGATTATGGATTATGACTCTCTAAATGCAAGTCGGTGCAGGTCAGTTTAACAAGCGATTTACATCGTTTTTGAAGGCTTATCCACAATTTCGGTGGCTTTTTTCTGACAGGCTTATCGGGAGTTTTTCTTGATGCTTGTCTTGCCGGCTCACCTGGCATCTGGGGGGGGGGATTTTTCAATCCATTTCTTTTAAAATCATAGCATGACCATTGTCCTGGCCTCCAACAATGCGGGCAAAATAGCTGAGTTGAAATCTCTAATACCGCAAGGCATCGAAGTGGTTACTATGGCCGAAGCTGGTTTTGTAAAAAGCATAGAAGAGCCTTTCAACACCTTCCGTGAAAATGCCTACACAAAGGCCATGACAGTTTTTGAATTTACTGGTCTCCCCACCCTTTCTGACGATAGCGGCATCTGTGTGGATGCACTGGATGGCAGGCCTGGCGTTCATAGTGCACGCTATGCAGGAGCTCATGCCAGCGATGATGAAAACAACCAGAAATTGCTGCGTGCCTTAGGTAATCTGGAGCTACGATCTGCCCATTACTTTGCTTCGCTTTGTTTCATACGGCCCGGTGGGCTGCATTATTTCGAAGGACGCTGTGATGGCCGAATTGGTCAGACACCGAAAGGGAAACTTGGCTTCGGCTACGACCCTTTGTTTTTGCCGGATGGCTACGACCAGAGTTTTGCTGAATTATCGCCTGAAATCAAGAATCGCATCGGCCACAGGGGCAAAGCATTGCAGCAATTCATTTCCTTTTTGCACCGGCATCCGGAAGCCTTTAATTCAGCCCGTTGAAATTCAGCCTCGGTGATCAGGTGCGGCTCAAACGCAGCGGAGAAATAGGCATCATCAGCAGATTTCTAGGCGATGGGATGCTGGAAGTGCAGGTGGGAGACGTCCACTTTCCGGCCTTTGAAGATGAACTGGAACATCCCTATCTACACTGGTTCACCCATGCGCCGAAAGGCATTCCTAAAAAACCTGAAGCTAAAACCCCAGCCCCCGAGCATCCCGGCCAACCCCGCCTCGCACGAGGCATTTACCTGACATTCTTTCCAAAATTCGACCACGAAATCATCCTGGAATTTGCCATACATCTCATCAACGAGACCACTGAGAGCATTCAGTTCTCCTACGATTCACAAACGGTTGCAGGCAGCTCCTTTTTATCACTCCGCAGCAAGCTGCCTCCTTTTTCAAACATCTTCCTGCACAGCCTGTCTTTAGAAATCCTGAATGAGCAGCCGCGATTTCTATGGCAGTTGGCCCCACAGGGAACACTGATGCCACCGAAGCAGGAAATACTCAGAATCCGAACTGTTCAGTTGGTGCGTTATATCCAAACCATCATTCAGGACGGTGCTCCTTCTTTCAGCTTGTTGCTACGCGAAGATGCAGCCAGGATGCCAGAGCCTTCCCTGCCGGAAATCCGTCAGATGAAAGCGCCGGAGCCCGCCAGGAAGCAGGTAAAGAAAAGTAAAGAGCCTGTGCTGGATTTACACATGAGCGCCGACAGGAAAGAGGCTGCTTTTCTGCTGCCTGCCCAGATTCAACTTTTAGAGCAAGCGTTAAACGAAGCATTTGTGGGTGGTTGCCTCAGCATGATTGTGATTCACGGAATCGGCTCAGGCAAACTCCGTGAGGCCGTCCACGAAGTCTTGCGCCTAACTCCATTTGTCAGCTCATACAAGCACGAATGGATGCCCGGCTATGGCCTGGGTGCTACTAAAGTCTGGTTTCAAAACTGATTTCTTCATGTGCCGGAGCAGCCACAAAAAAGCCTTCAGAGATGAGGCTGCACCAAGCTCCTGAGTTGAGGGAGGCTCATCGCGCCCGATTGCCGCCACAGCACTGCTGCCTTCCGGAACAGCACAAAAGTGGGTACGCCCTGCACGCCCATCTGCTGCGCCAGAGCGGGTTGTTTATCCACATCTACCTTGACGATAGTGAGGGCATCACCCATTTCTTGTTTCAACTGAGCCAACACCGGAGCCATCACCTTACAAGGCCCACACCAGGTTGCAAAAAAATCTACCAATACTGGTTTTTCACTTTGTATCAGTTCAGAAAAGGACTGCGCCATGTCGTAAGAAAGATTGAAAGTTCAGGAGGCCAATCGGCAAAGTTCATGCTCGATTTTCCCAATAATTCTTAAAGCATTCTTAGCATTCAACCTCAGATACCTGAACGGCAAAAATGCTTTGTTACCTTCGCGCAAAATTTTTAAAAAAACACATGAGCACTGTTCGCGTTGCCATCAACGGCTTTGGCCGGATCGGGCGACTGGTATTCCGCCAGATTTACAATATGGAAGGCATTGAAGTAGTAGCCATCAATGACTTAACCAACCCAAAAGTTCTGGCTCACCTGCTGAAATATGACTCAGCTCAGGGCCGTTTTGATGGCGCCACTGTTTCCCATGGCGATGATTCCATCAGCGTTGCCGGTCAGCCCATCAGGATTTACGCACAAAAAGACCCTGCTCAGATTCCCTGGGGCCAGCACAATGTGGATGTAGTCCTGGAATGCACCGGCTTTTTTGCAGATAAGGAAAAGGCAGAAGCACACCTCCGCGCCGGTGCCAAGCGGGTCGTCATCTCTGCTCCTGCTACCGGCGAACTGAAGACCATCGTTTTCAACGTCAACCACAATATCCTTGACGGCTCTGAGACGATCATCTCCTGCGCCTCCTGCACCACCAACTGCCTCGCACCCATGGCCAAGGTGCTCAACGACCAGTTTGGAATCATCACCGGCCTGATGACTACGGTTCACGCCTACACGAACGACCAAAACACCCTCGATGCGCCTCACCCCAAAGGTGATTTGCGCCGCGCAAGGGCTGCCGCCGAAAACATCGTCCCCAACTCCACGGGTGCCGCCAAAGCCATCGGTCTCGTGTTGCCTGAGCTGAAAGGCAAACTGGACGGCGGCGCACAACGTGTCCCCACCATCACCGGCTCACTCACTGAGCTGTTCACCATCCTCGAAAAAGAAACCAGCGTAGAAGCCGTCAATGCAGCCATGAAGGCCGCAGCCAACGAATCCTTTGGCTACAACGAAGACGAAATCGTCAGCTCCGACGTCATTGGAATCAACTATGGTTCCCTCTTCGATGCCACTCAAACCAAAGTCATGAGCGCCGGTGGTCGCCAAATGGTAAAGACTGTGAGCTGGTACGACAACGAGATGAGCTACGTAAGCCAACTCGTCCGCACCGTGAAATACTTCGCCGGGCTTATTAAATAACCCATGAACCGGATTACAATCAATCCCGAAGCCTTTTAGCTTCGGGATTTTTTTCTACATGAATGCTGTCATGCAATCAAGTTCCTTACCGAATTCATTTTGGGAATTGAGTAAGTAAAAAGGTTTCATTGTTCTGCTTTTCAGAAAAGCGTAGCCCATTCCAAACCAACTCAGAGAATTTTTCAAGAGCCATTTTTGCAAGCGTACACAATGCGTTTCCAGCGCAATCATTTCTCTTAGGAGTATTCATATAAGGCATCATGCCTACATCCCGTATTCGTCAATATCACCAGTTAAACCGATGGCTTGCCCGAGTCAACAACTGGCGTAAGCAGCATGCATCCAACCATAAATTCCTGATACTAGCAGCAGCCATAGTTGGTGTTTTGGGCGGCATTGCCTCTTCCCTCCTGAAGAAAGGCACCCATTTGGTGGCCAACTTTCTTCAAAACCAACTGCACTGGGATTACAAATACTATCTCTACCTCGCCTTCCCGCTGATTGGCATCTTGCTGACGCTTGCCTATGTGCGGCTCTTTATCCGCCGCTCAAAATTTGAACATGGAATCACTGCCATCCTTCAAAAAATTTCCAAAAACGGTAGCAGGCTTGAGTTTCACAATATCTACAGCCAGGTTATCACCAGCACACTCACCGTAGGCATGGGCGGCTCCGCAGGTCTGGAAGCGCCAGCCGTTTCCAGCGGTGCTGCTATTGGCTCCAACCTGTCGCGTTTCTTCGGCCTGAGCTATCGGGAGACTACACTCCTGCTTGCCTGCGGTGGCGCTGCAGGCATTGCCGGAGCCTTCAACAGCCCGGTAGCCGGAATGATTTTCGCCATCGAAGTATTGCTTCCTCAGTTTTCGATTCCGGCAGTCATCCCTCTACTTATTTCCGCTGCATTTGCCTCCGTTGTTTCCAACTTCATCTATGGTGAGCCTTTGTTTGCGTTAGTCACCAAAGATTGGTCGCGGCAGGCTTTGTGGTATTATGTCGCTCTGGGCGTGGTGGTAGGTGGCTATTCTGTGTTTTACAGCCGCATCAATGCCCTGCTGTTCCGGTGGCTGGGGCGCATCCAAAAAGCAGGTACCAAGGCCTGGCTGGGCGGCATCAGCCTCGGTATCCTTATCGCATTGATGCCTGCCTTATATGGGGAAGGCTATATCACCATCCAGAAACTGCTGAATGGGGATAGTGCTTCTCTATTAGCCAACAGCCTCTTTTCAAGATACCAGCACATCGGCTGGGCATTGACCGGGTTTGCTGCACTCACTGTGCTGGGCAAGACATTCGCCAGTGTCATCACGATGGCAAGCGGCGGTAATGGTGGCATGTTTGGCCCTACTGTGGTGGTAGGCGGGCTGTTGGGCTTTGTGTTTGCCTTTGGGCTGAACCAAACCCACCTGGTGCAACTTAACGTCACCAACTTCATGATAGCCGGCATGGCAGCCTCCGTCAGTGGTGTGATGCACGCCCCACTGACAGGCATTTTTCTAGCAGCAGAAATCACAGGAGGCTACACGCTCATGGTGCCCCTGATGCTCGTATCAGCTATTGGCTTTTTCATCAATAAAGCTGTGTTGCGCTACTCCATCTACACCCAATATTTAGCCACGCAAGGGTCGGAACATAACACTGAAGTCATCGCAAACAACATCGTTCAGGGCATCAGTCTCAGACAGGTATTGGAGAAAGATTTTGTAGTGCTGCATCCGGATGATACACCGCAAGGCCGGCGCAATGATATCATCCATACCCAACGAAATATCTTCCCTGTTGTGGACCCTGACGGCCTGTTCAGGGGGGTACTTTACTCCGAGCAATTATTAGAATGCCTCATGAGCGGAAAGACGGAAGAGCGTAATCGCAACATTGGCGAGCTGGCACAACCAGCACCAGCATCTGCCGGGATTCACACACCTATGGAAGAGGTTCTTCAAATCATGGATAGTCAGAACCTCCGCCTGCTGCCCGTGTTGGATGCCGGCAACCGATTCCTGGGCTTTGTGTCGAAATCCGGAATATTCAACCAATACCGGAGCAATCTCAGGGAACAGGATTCTTTCTTTCAATAAAACAATCTGGCTCAGGCCAACATTAAAAACACTGTAGCCTCTTTCCCGAGCTGTGGCCTTTTTTGCCGCCAGTCAGCCACTGTACCGGAAAAGATTTGCTCCTGAGCACCACTGATATCCTGGGCCACACATATCCGGGTGCCGGGCTTCAGGTGGCGCAGCATATCGTTAAGCATGGCTTCATTCCGATATGGTGTTTCGATAAAAATCTGCGTCTGCGATTGCCGATGCGATGCGGCTTCCAGTTCTTTGATTCGTGCCGTGCGAGCAGGATCCTTGATGGGCAGATAGCCCCAAAATGCAAAACACTGACCGTTCAATCCCGAAGCCATCAGTGCTAATAAGATGGCGCTTGGGCCGACTAATGGCAACACCCGGGCCTTTATTTCGTGGGCGAGAGCTACGGCCTCAGCCCCTGGGTCAGCCACACCCGGGCAACCTGCTTCGCTCATCAGTCCTACCTCAAAACCGGCTCGTAACCACTGCCGCAGGCTGGTAAAATCTGTTTGTCCATGCTTGTCCAATTCCAGCATTTCAATGCTTTCCAGCACCAGCTCCGGATGCCAGCTTCTTAAGTGGCGCCGGGCTGTACGGGCATTTTCCACCACATAGTATTGAAGCCGGGCACACAGTGAAAGCACCTCGTGTGTGGTGCTAACAGGCGATGCATTTACTGCAATGGGCGAAGGGATGAGATATAGTTTGCCTGCCATATTCAATGCGCCCGAAGTTCGCCACATTCGCTACTGCTTCCTCCAAGAATCATGAATAAACTCGCCACCTCTTTCTATACCCGG
>CAYRJR010000158.1:5437-7002 GCA_964424655.1 uncultured Chitinophagaceae bacterium | reverse complement strand
TTTGGTTGTCCAGTTTTGTGCCTCTGCCAATGATGGTGTCGCCACTCACGCCTTTGTCAATGGTGCAGCCCGCGCCTATTTCAACATCAGATTCGATCAGCACCCGGCCACAACTCTCCAGCTTATCATGCTGTGCTTCGCGTTCCTTGCGGCGCTTGAAATAAAAAGCATCTGCCCCGATGATGCTACCGGCATGGATGATGACCCGATCACCGATTTCGCAGTGGTCGTAAATCACCACACCAGGATGCAGGATGCAATCCTGGCCGATGCGCACATGGTTGCCTATAAACACACCGGGCTGCAGGTGGGTCCCTTTTCCAATGGCAGCCGTATCCGAAATCATTTTCGTTGCAGGTTCGAAAGGGCGGAAATGCTTCACCAGAGCCACATAAGCCGCAAATGGGTCATCACAAACCAGCAGGGTTTTCCCTTCCGGCACTTCTACTTCTTTGTTGATGATGATGATGGTGGCCGCTGAATGCAGGCACTTGTCGTAATATTTCTCAAAATCCACAAAAGAGATGTCGCCAGGCCGCACTTTGTGAATCTCATTAATACCCGTAGCCACTTGTTGCTGGTTGCCGAGCATTTTTGCACTGATAAAATCAGCCAGCCAGGAGACCGATACAGGTGCGGACAGGTTCATATGCTTTTATGTTTGGGATGCGAAAGTAGGCTGCGTGAAAATGTATTGCCTGATTTCAGCAGCGTGATATTCCTTCAAATACCTAAACCGTTCAGGCATCTTGTTTCTCAACCTCAATGGCAGGCTATTGCCTGCTGATACTCCGGTAATTTCAGCAGCGAGCAGGGCCTTTCGCTATGGTTATGCCTTGTTTGAGACCATGCTGCTGTATGGCGGAAAAATCAGGCTGGAGGCCTTTCATCAGGAAAGGTTGCGGCTGGGCATGGAGACTTTGGGAATAGCCTTCCCGAAAGACTTTTTGCAA
Source organism: uncultured Chitinophagaceae bacterium (assembly GCA_964424655.1). Taxonomy (GTDB): domain Bacteria; phylum Bacteroidota; class Bacteroidia; order Chitinophagales; family Chitinophagaceae; genus UBA1952. Next base: position 6,049 of record CAYRJR010000158.1, on the reverse strand, counting down.
GAAATAAGCCATGAGATCTGGCGAACTATTCGAAAGAATGGGCATGAGGACCTTGCCCGCATCCGGCTGCAGGTCTGGCCCGGTTCAGGGGCATATACTTCGGGGGCATGGGCCGCTGAATATTGCATCGAAACAACAGCCCTAAGCGAAGATTTTATCAGACAAAACAGTGCCGGGATGATTGCCGGACTGGCCAGAGGGATCTTGCGACATGCCGATGATTTCAGCCATCTGAAAAGCAGCAATGCACTGCCTTTGGTGCTGGCAGCCCGTCAGGCTCAGGCTCGTGGCTGGGATGAGGCGCTGCTGGGCAATCAGCATGGGAGCATATCAGAAGGGAGCATTTCAAATTTGTTTTGGGTGTCGGCAGGGAAAATATTTACCCCACCACTCAGCGAAGGATGTGTGGCCGGAGTAATGCGCAGGTATCTGGTATCATGGCTGCTCAAAGCGGGCTACGAAGTTTCTGAATTGCCTGCCGTACCTGAAGATTTATTGCAAGCCGACAGCATCTGGCTGAGCAATGCACTGAGGGGACTGCGCTGGCTCCGCGAATATGAAGGCCGGCCCAAGGCTGCCGGCGCTGCGCCATTAATACAGCAACAATTGCTG
>CAYRJR010000158.1:0-5405 GCA_964424655.1 uncultured Chitinophagaceae bacterium | reverse complement strand
TTGCCTCAGCATTCCAGGAAGTATTTCACGCAGCAAAAATCTACTTACGGGAAAGGAATGGCTCGAAGCAGGGTGCTTTACATTTAGCCAATGATCGTGCTTCGGAACCTGCACAAATCCTTTGGAAAAAAGACGGTGCTGCATGGTGTGAGCAGCACCATGCTGGCAGGAAAAACCAACCTAATTATTGGCGCTTCCGGCTCAGGCAAGACTGTGTTGATGAAGGTGATGATTGGGCTGATCGCTGCAGACGCAGGCGAGGTGCTTTACGAAGGCAAGGATATTTCCAAAATGAGCGAAGATGACTTACGTGCATTGCGTCAGCAGATTGGAATGCTGTTTCAGGGCTCTGCCCTTTTCGACTCAAAGACAGTGGAGCACAATGTGATGTTTCCACTGGATATGTTTACGAGGTTGCGGCTACGGGAAAAGCAGCGCAAAGTGCATGAAGTGCTGGAGCGCGTGAACCTGAAAGATGCCCATAAAAAATTCCCTTCCGAAATCAGCGGCGGCATGAAAAAGCGGGTGGCTCTGGCGCGGGCTATAGTGCTTAACCCCAAATATCTTTTTTGTGATGAGCCCAACTCGGGCCTGGATCCGCAAAACGCACTGCTCATTGATAAGCTCATTTCAGAAATCACCAGGGAGCACAACATCACAACGGTAGTCAACACACACGACATGAACACGGTGATGGAAAGTGGTGACCATATTCTTTACATGCACCAGGGGCACAAACGGTGGGAAGGCTCCAAAGAAGATATCATCTTCAGCAAAGACCAGGAACTAAACGACTTCATATTCGCATCATCATTCCTGCAAAGAGCGAAGCAGATGGCCGTGAATGAAGAACAAAAAGGGCAACATATCAGCCCTACAGGAAAGGCAGGATAATCAGAAAACAAAAAGGGAACCTAAGAGATTGGACAATGTAGCTGCACATGCTTGGCAGGCTGCCCATTGCCTCCGATTTTTGCAAGCTCTTTTCCCTCCGGAAATTTTTCATGAAAAAAAATATCGCATTGCTTGCGGGCGGCTACTAGGGTGAGTATGTCATTTCTATTGCCACAGCAAAGACCATCGAGGCCAACCTTGACCCCGAACGCTATCAGACCTACAAGATCATCATCACCCGTGAAGGCTGGTGGCATGAGGCCACAGATGGCAGCCATGTCCCAGTGGATAAATCTGATTTCACACTGACTGTTGCCGGCACGAAAATCTCTTTCGATGCTGTGTTCATTGCGATTCATGGTACGCCCGGCGAAGACGGCAGGATACAGGGCTATCTGGACATGCTGCAAATCCCCTACACCAGTTGCAATGCCATCGTGAGTGCCCTCACATTCAACAAGAGCTTTTGCAACAGCGTGGTGAAAGATTTCAATGTGGTGAACATTGCGCATTCGGTACATCTCTACAAAGGCGAGCCTTACAGCATGGGCGCCATTCTGGATGTGCTGCGGCTACCTGTATTTGTGAAACCCAACGAAAGCGGCTCATCCCTGGGCGTGAGTAAGGTGAAGAAGATTGAAGACCTTTTGCCCGCCATCGAAAAAGCATTTCGGGAAGATGAGCAGGTGCTGATAGAAGAATTTATTGAAGGACGGGAACTGACGATAGGAGTTTATCGGGTGGACGGCAGGCTACACACTTTACCGGCTACGGAAATTGTCAGCAACAACGAATTTTTTGATTATGAAGCGAAGTACACGCCAGGAGTAACTTCCGAAATCACGCCTGCTAAAATCAGCAATACCGTTCGGGAACAGCTCGAGACGAAAGCTTCATACATCTACCGCCACCTCAATTGCCGTGGCGTGGTGCGTATGGATTTCATCCTGCAACAAACCAGTGAAAAACTATACTTCCTGGAAGTGAACACCATGCCCGGCCAGAGTGAAAACAGTATTGTGCCGCAACAGGTACGTGCCGCCGGCCTTGACCTCCGCGATTTTTATGGCGCTTTACTGGAAGACACCCTCGCCGCAGCAGCCCATTAATTCCTCCTATTATTGCAAGCCATGAGTATGAACAGGCCGACAGAGGGAACGCATCGTGAGCCTGTGACCCGCAAGTTTTGGTTTCACTTGTTGTTGGTGCTGCTTTTGTCGGCACTGTGTTACATCATCTTCTTTTCTTCATTGAGCCGCATCACGCGCCATGGTGATGATGCGCAGGTGCCTGCCCTCACGGGCAAAGACCTTAAAGATGCCATGAAGGTGCTACACGATCAGGGCTTTGACGTACTTGTGGACAGTACTTTCTTTCCGGAGCAAAAAGCGTTGGTTGTACTCAATCAAATTCCAGACTCCGGCGATGTAGTAAAACAGGGGCGTATCATTTTTCTGACCGTGAACAAGAGTGTCCCACCACAGACACCCATGCCCAACCTGCTCAATCTTTCCTTCCGCAGTGCCGCATTGATTCTGAAAAGCAATCGCCTCATCCTGGGAGATACTACTTACCGGCCAGACATTGCGGAAGGCGCCATCCTGGAGCAACACTACCAGGGGCAGAGCATCCGGCCCGGACAAATGATTCCCCAGGGCAGCGTGATTGACCTGGTGATTGGAGGCGGGCTGAGCAATGAATTGCAGGTTCCAGACGTTATTGGCCTCAGCTATCCGGAAGCTATGGCTATGCTCAATGGCAGCGGACTTCAATTCACGCCTCTTTTTGATGCTGGAATCACCGATACCCTGAGCGCCAAAGTGTATAAACAAACTCCCAATGCCACCTCTGACCTGGGTACGCCCAGCATCATCCGGCAAGGTGATTTTGTAGATATCTACATCGGCCAAAATCCTTCTGACAGCCTGATGGATGCAAACCGGAATGAGTGGAAACAAAACCTCTACAACACGCCTCCAAACGGTATAGACAGTGCTGCCGATGCTCCTAAATAAGTTATCTCTGAAGTCCGGGATTTTCTGGCTCATCTGCCTGCTGGCGCTCCCTTTGGCCGCCGGCGCACAAGGCGAACGAACAGCACCTCTGGGCTGGAATCCAGTGCTCACGCACCCGCAGAACAAGGCCTTGTTACCCCCGGCAAAAAAAACAGCCGGGCTGCTGACACTCCCTTTTTTTGAAGACTTCACCGACTATTCGCCTTACCCTAATAGCAGCCGCTGGCAGGACAGTGAGGTGTATATCAACAACACGATGTGTGTGGCTCCTGTGTCTCGCGGGGTAGCCACTTTTGATGCACTGAACAAGTGGGGTCGGCCCTATGACACCCTCAATCGTTATGATCTGCTTTTTGCAGACAGCCTCACCTCACAACCCATAGACCTCAGCAATAAGCAACCCGCCGACAGTATCTATCTATCCTTTTTCTATCAGCCACAAGGCAATGGATTTTCGCCTGAAGTATCCGATTCGCTGATGCTGTTTTTCTATGGTAAAAATGGCCGATGGACGTTAGCCTGGTCGGTACCGGGCAGCGATGTGCAGGCCTTCCAACAAGTGATGATCCCGGTTAGCGACACTATATTTTTTTATGCAGGTTTCCAATTTCGTTTCGTCAACAAAGCCAGCATCAACAGTAATGATGATGTGTGGAACCTGGACTACATCCGCATGGATGCGAACCGCAGCATGACGGACACGGCCATCCGTGACCTGGCATTCACCAGCCCACCAGCCAACATGCTGAATGATTTTACAGCGATGCCTTATCAGCAATATCTGGCCAATGCCACCGCCGAGCGTAGTGCAGCCATGAACGATAGTTTTCTGAATCATTACAGCACACCTGCCACTGTCAATTATGGTTTCTTCGCTACGGAAACGACTACCAGCACGCCTTTGGGTTCGGGCAGCAACAGTGCCAGCGTAGCAGCCTACAATGGGCAGAACTGCAACTTCCCGGTGTATGCTACTACCATCACACCGGCCAACAACCGTGCTCGCGTAGTTTATCGAAACACCTACTACCTGCAATCCGGCAACCCGAATGAACCACATGCCAACGACACCGCCATTCAGGAGCAGGTTTTCGACAATTACTTAGCCTATGATGATGGTACAGCAGAGAAGAGCTATTTCCTCAACTTGGCTTCGGAACTACCCGGCAAGACGGCCATAGAGTTTCGCCTGAATGTGCCCGATACGTTACGCGGCATGGCAATTTATTTCGGCCAACAAGTGCCCACGGCTGCTCAGAAGTATTTCAATATTGTGGTCTATTCCAAGCTCGGTGGCATAGCTGGCGGCACAACGGATGTGGTGTTGTATCAGAAAGAATTTTTGTTGCCAGTACTCACGGATACGGCTCGTCAATTCAGCATCTATCGTCTGGATACAGCACTGGCCCTGCCTGCCGGTGTGTTTTACCTGGGCACTACCCAGCCTGCAGCTTCCGGCTCAGACAGCCTGTATATCGGGTTAGACGTCAATCGGCTGGGCGGAAATCATCTATACTACAATGTGCTCAACCGCTGGGAATCTTCCAATGTGAGTGGCGCCCTGATGATTCGCCCCCTACTGGGCGGGCCGGTGACGGGCACATCTGTACCTCAAGTGGCAAAGCAAAAAGGCTACTCAATTTTCCCGAATCCTTGCCGGGATAAGTTATTTATCAAGTCTGCTACCGAATCCGGCACCCAAGCCTTCCGGATTTCAGATATGCAGGGACGAACCTTGCAGGAAGCCCCGCTACAGCAAGAAGCGGTGAACGTATCGGCACTCGCACCGGGAATATATCTGATACAGCTTCGCAGCAACGGACTATGGCAATTGCCACAAAAATTTATCAAACGCTAATCATGCAAGACATCAGCGCAGCAGAACTGAAGGCCCGACTGGATGCGGGCGAAAAATTGCACATCCTTGATGTGCGCGAGGCGGATGAGTTTGACGAAAACAATATCGGCGGACTACTCATCCCACTGGGACAAGTGATGAACCTGGAGATTGATGAAATAGAAGACTGGAAAGACGAAGTAGTGATTGTGCATTGCCGTTCCGGCAGACGCAGCGTACAAGCCTGCCTGATGCTTGAGACCATTGGCTTCAGCAAAGTGGTGAATCTGAAAGGCGGCCTAAAGGCCTGGATGGAATTGAATAAAGGCTGAGCAACCTGATGCTTAGACCCGGCTGAACAACGATAGCTGCACCATGACACTCCAGAATTTCTACGACCGATTCTTTCGGCAATTGCCCGTCATCTTCCCGATTGTCGGCTTGTTTCTGATTGCTCTGTTTGGCTACAACCTGATTCAATTTGCCCTTCAGGGTGTATTGCTTACCCACATTGCTTCGGGCACTTGTCTGGAGCTTCTTCTGTACACCTTATTGTGGCTGGTAGCTTGTGACCGCAGGCGTTGGGGGGCAATTGGGTTCATCCTGCTCACGGCAGCCAATCTGCTGTTCTACTTTTTAGCACCTAAACATTCGTTGTG
>CAYRJR010000157.1:0-7031 GCA_964424655.1 uncultured Chitinophagaceae bacterium | reverse complement strand
AACATAGGCCGCAAGTGCCGTCATAATATACAATCAGCTTTTCCATCGTCAGAGGTTAGGAGTTTCTGATGCGCGGCTCATGGAGTCGGCTTTGCGCCATTTAGCTTCCCGAACTGCCACAATAGAATCCGCTTTTTGTTTCAACTCAATGCTCATGCGTTGGTCAAGATCTTCCATCGCCTGACGATTAATCTCCTCCATGCGTTGGCCAACGATCGAATCCACCATCGCGTGTACATAGGAATCAGTGTACTTAGTTTCCTGATTGCAACTCAAAAGCAGGAGCAGCAACGCGGCAGAAAGTAGGAATCTCATATTTAGCATTGTGTGCGCAAAAGTACCGGAGCAGGCTTGCTATATTCGAATTACTGGCTTTTCAAAAGCCTTAGAACCAATAGCTATTTTGTATAAATCGTACTTCATCTTGCATTGAACTGAATCCTGAGGAGGATAAAAATTCATTAGCAATCCGCCTATTATCCAAAGCCACTAATCAATAATTTTCCCGTTCTTCTGGCATCTGTCATGTGTAAGCTTGTACCCATTTTGGTATTGATGCTTTGCTGCAGCTTTCATGCGCAGGCACAGATTCCCCGTTACACAAACGATACAATCAGGCTTGGAGGAATCGTTGTGGGTAATGACACATTCGCGATGGTGTATATGGATGAATGGGAAGTATGGGCCAAATTGCCCAGAAGGCTTGCCCGTCAACGCGCCCATTGGGATAGGCTTCGTTACAATGTCGCAGTCACCTATCCTTATGCCGTGATTGCGGCAGAAGTGCTGCGCGATGTGGATGTCAATCTGGATCGTTTTGGCGATGATAAGCACGCCCGGAAGGCCTATATCAAAGGCATAGAGCACGAATTAAATAAACGATGGAAAGGGGAACTGAGTAACCTGAGTATTTCGCAGGGGCAGGTGCTGGTCAAACTCATTGACAGGCAGACAGGCAAGAATTGTTTTTCGATCATTAAAGAAATGAAAGGCGGATTCACTGCAACACTCTGGCAGGGCGTCGCACTTTTATTTGCCAACAACCTTAAACGGGAATATGACCCCTATGGCGACGATAAAGAAATAGAAAGCATAGTCCGTGATTTGGAATACCAAAACTATTGCCGCTATCAGGCAGCATTGATGCGGAGAAATGCAAAATAAGCGGGCCTGGAATGGCTCCATCAACTGTTTTTAGAATTGCGTAAATAGTCATTAAGTATTAGCTGCAATGGAGCACACGGTCAACTTTGCTTGGCAGAAAGTCAATCCCGATAAAATCTTCAGCCTTGAAACTTCATATTCTGGCAATAGCTGTTCACCCCGATGATATTGAACTCAGTTGTGCCGGTATCCTCATCAAACATGCGGCGGCTGGTCAGGCAGTTGGTGCGCTGGATCTCACACACGGCGAATTAGGCACAAGAGGCTCCGCCGAAATCAGATTACGTGAAGCAGCAGCTGCTGCTACAATCATGGGGTTGAAGCTTCGTGAAAACCTGGGCATGCGCGATGGCTTTTTTCGTAACGATGAAAGCCACCAAATGCAGCTCATCCCTTACATACGCCGCTGGCAACCCAATATCGTCATCACGAATGCTCTTGAAGACCGTCATCCAGACCATGGCCGCGCTGGTCGGCTCGTGGCAGATGCCTGTTTCCTGGCAGGCCTCCGGAAAATCGAAACTGAGTTTGAGGGCAATCAACAAACCGCCTGGCGCCCCAAACGCGTCTTTCATATGATTCAGGATCGTATGCTCAGCCCGGATTTTATTGTAGATATCAGCGATGTTTATCAAAAAAAGCTTGACTCGATTTTAGCCTACAGCAGTCAGTTTTTTACGGCTAGCTCGGACTCAGAGGAGCCTCAGACTTATATCTCCAGCCAGGGCTTTTTAGACCAAATCAAATCCCGTGATGCTTTGATGGGCAAGAGGATTGGAACCAAATTTGGTGAAGGTCTGATGAGTGAAAACACACCTGGCGTAGCAGACTTAGATAAGCTCTTGTTACCCCAAATGCCCTGATTGATTTTGAACTTTGAAAAAAATCAGGCTATTTTATTTTGCCGTGAATCAGAATTTCCTGACTTTTGCCGTCCAAAAATTTTGTACAGATGGCACGCGTATGTCAGGTAACGGGTAAAAAGCCTATCAAAGGCCATAAAGTTTCGTTCTCAAATAAGAAGGCATTGCGCCGTTTTCTGCCTAACCTGCAGACGAAGCGCTTCTTTCTCGCAGAAGAAAATCGTTGGGTAACGCTGAAGGTTTCTGCAGATGCTATCCGTACCATCAATAAAAACGGCCTGGCCAGCGTTGTGAAGCAACTGCGCGCCGAAGGTCAGTCCATTTAATTCCGAAGCGAAAGCAATAACATTCAACTTACTTTTTAAGACATGGCTAAGAAAGGAAATCGCGTTCAGGTAATTCTTGAATGCACTGAACATAAAAATTCTGGTTTGCCCGGCACCAGCCGCTACATCTCTACCAAGAATAAAAAGAATACACCTGAGCGGATTGAACTGAAGAAGTACAACCCGATTATGAAGAAGTACACTGTTCACAAGGAAATCAAATAAATCGTTCACTTTTTCCTCAGCTTTTGGCGAGGAATTCAGATACTTATTATCATGGCAAAAGCAGCAAAAACGGCTATCAAGAAGGACCCTAAGCTCGCCGCAGAAGCAAAGAACTACACCAAGGTGATTAAGGCTGTCCGCAGTTCAAAGACTGGCGCTTACAGCTTTAAAGAAGGCATGGTGCACAAGGATAAAGTGAAAGACTTTCTGGCTAACACCAAATAGTCCCATCCTCTTTTTTCCAAAGAATAGCCGCTTCATAACATGAAGCGGCTATTTTATTTTCGGTACATGCTGCACTCAATAGTGCATCACTTTCTGGTTGAATACCTCCCCGTTTATCTGAACACGCAGGAAATAAATTCCGCTTTCGATCCCTGATAAATTAAAGCTGGATGAATTGGCGTAATCAGATGCGGTTTCATTCCATTCCCGAACCAACCTGCCTGCTGCATCTGTAAGCTGTGTCTGCATAGTAGCACCAGGCTGTGTATTCCAATCCATGCTTAGGGTTTCACCATGCACAGGGTTCGGGTAAATAATGATTCCAGATTTTCTGCCATTCCAGATTATCTGCCGCATTTCGCTATAATAATCCAGCCCATTGAGCAGAGTATATTTCAGACGATAATAAAAAGCGGAAGCATGAATGTTGCCAGGCTTATCTGTATATTGATATCGGTGTGAATTTTCGTGTACTGGCGGCACATGAGCAATCGAAGCCCAATGATGCGCATCAGTTGAACGCTGCAATTCATAGTCACTCACCTGGGTATCCACCAGGCAGAGCCAATTCAGCAATACATTTTGCTCACCACTCTTTAGCGCTTGAAAGTCCACGCTGGCAATGGGTAAGGGAAAGGTGCCTGCGGCCCCTCCATTATTGAACCATAACTCAGAGAAGCTGGTCAGTTTCAGCTCGGCGTAATAACCCTTGTCATAAGGAATCCAGGAGATTCTGGATCTTGGGATGAACTTATAGCTCCCGGAGGTATTGTCGGTCAGGGAGCCATTTTCATTCGACAAAGTAGCATCATCATATTTCGTGATGCCCAGCTCAAAGACATCTTTTGGCTTGGAACATCCGGAACATCCGGTAGCGTTCACCAGTTTGATTACATCTGAATCGCTGACGTATAGCCTGACGGTAACGCTATCGGTAGGTGCATTTTGTGTGTTGATGACGAAGTTTCTGGGCAGGAAATATTGTTGCCCGCTGGGCGCTGCCAGGTTGGTATGTGTGTATGTCTGTGCGCTTGTTGTGCCCAGGCTACTACTATTCCCTGCTGAAATTTGCGCCAGCAGTGCCCCAGAACTGAGGAAGTTTGTAAATGAGGAGCCGCTGACTGTGTTTGAAATAGGCCCAGCAGCGCCACTGGTATCTAAAGGGGCACTGAGATTATATACCTGAATCAGGTCAAGGGCAAGTCCTTCATATTCTGTACCTGGGTCAGAACTCATCACAAAACGAAATCGGATGGGCTGGCTGGCCGTTGGCAAAGCAATAGAGGCTACACGCCAGCGTAACGCAGAATCCAGATCCCAGACCTGATGTGTACTGTCATTATACCAATTGGTGCCTTGCCCATAAGCTCCCAGCTTCGTCCAGGCACCAGATCCGATAGCATATTCTAACCATGCAGCATCGCAGAGCGAGCTACCACAATTCTCAATTTCCATGTTCACCGCAAAACTGAGTGTTGGGTTGCTGAGGCTGCTGATATCGAAGCAGGGACTATAGAGATAAGACATCTCGTTGGCGTTGTAATAGCCGTTAAGCTTAGTCTTCCATGCTTTGCTGCCAGAAGGAGCTTTGTTGATTTTAGGGCTGGAGGGTGCGCCCCAGGCCCATGAATTGTTTTGTCCTTCGCTCCACCAATAGCCGTCATTATTTTCAAAATCTTCTAGATAGGGGAAGCTGCTGATGAGCGGTTCATTGTGGAAGGTGTAATAGAGCGTATCGTTGGATGGACTGTCATCTCCGGCATAACTACACCACACTTTCACGATGTGCTGACCCTGAGTACTCGTATTCATCTGCTGGGAGAAACTGAAGCTAGTGCTGCTTTTTCCTGCCAAAGAACTCAGTGTTTCATTCACCACGCTGCCTCCATCAAGCTGGTAATGCATCCCAATATTGGTTGCTGAAGTAGTCACGCCATTGAACACTGAAACTGTGAGTGTAGTACTACTGCCCATGCCGCAATTCACGGCTGCGGGTGCCGTGACGGCAGAGAGGCCGATGTCTTTTGAGACGAGATAAACGCGGATGTTGTCAATCGTGATACCATTCGCATTGTCAAAGGCAGCAATTACGCCCGTGTCGCGCTGGCCAAAGGCCAATTGGGTAGAACTGCTGAAGCTCTGGCTGGCTGCATTGAGTGCGTCTGTTAGCGATATGCTGGGTGTGTGTTTGACGGCTCCTGCAGGGGAAGTCAGGTCATATGCTGTCAAGACAATCCAGGGTTGCGAATCAGTACCACGGATGAATACCTTATTGCTGTCGGCCCACTTGGGCTTGCCATGCAGGCGATAGTCAAATTCCAGTCGGATCTCATTGCTGCTACTATAGCTGCTGAGGTTGAATGTCCCTACCACGCGGTTGAATGCAGGCGGCGTACTCTTTTGAAACAACATGTCCATGCTCAGCGAACGTGAGCCATTGATGGAAACCTGATCATCCACAAAACTGCGGAGCCTGCCTGTATCGTTATCATTGAAATAGTCCCAATGTTCATTCGATGAAAAGCCCATCGTGTCGCGCAACAAGCTCATGGCAGGGAGGCTTTCAAAGCTGTCGGTAAAGTCATTGCTTAATAAGTTAAGCGCCGCGTTTTGTAATTGACGCATGTGAATGAGCAAGGTGTCATTCGCAGTTACGGGGTCGGTAGCACTCAGGTTTTCTACGGCTGCCTGGAGCTGATAATCTCCTGCGGCTGCCATATTCTGACCGGTGAAAGAAACCAGCACACTTCCATTGGCTGCCAGGCTGCTCAGCGTCTGGCTTTGCCAGGAGCCATTGTTCAGTTTGATTGAAACCTTGTAGCTGGAACAGGCAGCATCATCCAGATTCCGTATCCGTAAAGTCAATGTTTGGGAGCTGCTGAAAGCATTGCCGGTATTTATCCTTCCGGTGGCTGGCGTTACCAGCGAATCCATCATGAGGTCATTGTTGGAATAGGACCCCACACAGGTTCCTGTGTCGGGCACACGACTGACGGCTAAACTCCGATAGCCTTCCGTGCCACTGAACAAAGGAGCAACAGCGAAATAATACAGGCTGTCGCGACGCAGACCAGAGGCATAAAAGAAGGTATCTGTTGTTGTGGTCAGTGGCTGGAGGTAATAGCCATTCTTGCGATAAATACGGTATGAGGTTGCATTACCAACCGGGCTCCAGTGCATATTCACATAACCCGGGCATTGGGCGTTGAACAGTTGCAGAGTGGGCTGGTCATTGATGGTGAAAGGCCCGGCAGTAGCGGTTTCCAGCGTCACATTTCGGGTAATGCGCAGGTAGCATTGCGCACTGTTGATCCCGGAAGCAGGCACCCAATTATAGAAGCGGTCTCCTGCCCCAACTGTAGTACTTAGGGTAGTCCAGGTGCTGCCTCCATTGACGGAATATTCAATCGTAAACGTGTTTGTGCCATCAGAGGCATTCCAATAAATACCTAAAGAGTTGGACGCGTCATTGGCCTTATATGCCCCGCCTTTGAAGGGCGTGGAGATACTGATTCCATTGGGGACAATGTTGTAAACAACCGTAAAAGGTTGTGGGCCGAAGGGTACCGAATATCCCGACACGCCAACTGTATAAGTGCCTGTAGCAGGATTCTTAATCACGATTTGCTCTGCATTATTCAGGTGGTCTGCGCCGGTGGTGGCTGCACTCGAAGGGCTGGCTGGGTTCAGGATGAAAGGCAAATGAACGGTTGACGATGGGTCGGTCAGTTTTAGGTCGAGGTCATTGACGAGTTGTGTGGATGCCGAAATGCTGGCTGCCGGATCTGGCCAAAGGAGCATCACTTTTAGCTCAGCAGTGTTTGCAGGTACTGAAATGCTCAGCGGGGTTAGATTGTTGCCATTGCTGATTCTGCCGGTATCAAACCAGGAGTTATCAATCATGCGCAAGCTTTGCCGTAAGTCCATCATGCCAAAGCCATACATGTAGTCCGGGCCACTGTTTCCTAAATCCATGGCTCCATTCATCAGCAAAGCCTTCGATAACATAGCAGGAGGGTAAACGCCCGAATGAAGCCTCTTGTAATGTTGCTGCAACAAAGCAACACTCCCGCTTACTTGTGGCGATGCCATGCTGGTGCCCGTGCCATACAAATAGGCATCATTGCCTTTGGTGGAATACACATTGTAGCCAATAGCTGTGATGTCCGGACGCAGCCGCCCATCTTTCAGCGGGCAGAAGCCAGTAGGCAGAAGTCAGTAGGCAGGG
>CAYRJR010000156.1:0-7049 GCA_964424655.1 uncultured Chitinophagaceae bacterium | reverse complement strand
GAAAATAAGAGCAACCGCTTTTCCAATATCGGTTTTCACATCGTTGGTAGTGAAGGTATCTTCATTGACGTACCATGTAGAATACTGACGGTTATCTTCTTTTTTACAGGCTGTATTGCAAAGACAGATGATGCTTAAAACGGCTAAAAATGTCTTTTTCATTGTTGGTGGCCTGTTGATGTTTACCGTGACCGTTGAGGTAAGCAGGGTTGCCGGTAAGGGTTGCTTACAACTATCAACTATTCTCACTGAGCGGGCGGCAGTGGCATGGGTGCTGCCCCCATCATGCCGGCAGACTGTGCAGATTTAAGTTTCGATTCTGCATCCTGGAGTTTGGCCAAAGCATCATTCAGCTTCGACTGAAGATCTACTAACTGACGAACATGCGTATAGTGATGCGCATATCCATCGCTTACCAGTTTCACCATTTTGATGGAAGTATCCATGTTGGCCAGGTCAGTAAGGTCATCGGCAATTTTCTTGTCGAGCAACACAGGATTTTCCGTCTTCGCAGTGGCATAAAGGCTAATGTTGGAGTCAATCTCCGACATCTTATCCAGGATTCTCTTTTGTGTATGCTCGAAGTTGGAGTAGCTGGCCAGCTTTCTGCCTTCCATTTCGCTCAATTCTTCCGGCACATGATAGTAGGAGAAGAAAATGAGTGCTGTGGGCACTAAGGCTAAGCCAAGAAAAATGATGACGAATTGCCAGAGTTTTTTGCTACGCTCTTTGCTATTGAGGGCTTTCATATACTGCGTGGTGAGTGGGAATTGCTAATGGTAAATGAGAATAATGTCAGATGCGTCTTTCCGAAAGCTTTTCTATTAATCGAAGATGCTGAATTTGCCTTTGGGCTTTTCTTTCGGAGCCTCCATGGTGCGGCCGCCAAAGTCGAATTTCTCGTTGCGCTGGCCAATGAGTTTAAGGTCCTTCAACTTGTCTAAAAGATCGCTCCAGGTTTTCAGGAAGCCTAATAGTGGCTGGAAGAATGCATAAATGTTTTCATGCTCATAGTCTGCATTCATGACGCTGGAAAGCATCTCTTCAAACTTACCGGGACTTACTTCATTCCAATATGAGAAATATTGAAGCAGCTCTTCTTTTTCTTTTACCGGAATCAGGTTGAGGCTAACGTTGATGATACTGGCTAATTGCACTACCGTATTGGACATATACACGGGCGACTGTTGCCGGTATAGTGTGCGGAAGTTGAAAAACTCGCGTGCGATATGCCAAATTACCTGTTCACAGATGGTCTTCACATTCTGCGCTAAAGGTGTGTTTTGCTGTTGCCCGCCTTCCACCACTTTGCGCACAATCTCTGAGCTGCTTTCCTGAATCTGATTCAGCCTTTCTGCAATGGCATTGTATATCTGTTTGGCACCAGGATGCGCACCAATAACGGCGCATGGTGGGATGTATTCCGTATCGCGAGCGAGCTGCCCGTTTTTCAACCGGAATTTTGCAACCGGTAAATGAAAAGCACCAAGTGAACCCGCGTTAAGCTGCTCTTCTGATACCAAGCCCAATTTGTAACTACTGATACTACTCGCATTCCTGGGCGGATATTCATCTGCGGCGGCAGGGCCAAATGGCTGGCGGTTGAAAGGATCCACGGCAATCACCGCATAAAATCCAGTTGCATCCCCATCTCCCAAATCGCCATTCGCTTCTGCATTCAGCTCGGGATGAACACCGGGAATGATTTCTATCCGACAACCGCCCGAAGTGATAGCGCGGCAATAGCTGACGGTAACTTTCAGAGAGCTGGATTGATTGGATGCCGCATTGCAATCGAGTGCGCTTTTTTCACCGGGCAAGGGCTGAAGCAAGCCATAATTAAGGCTATTTAGTCCGCTGGCTTGTGCATCGCGGAGGGCATCTATCAGGGCGTTCTCACTGTCCACAAAGTGTTGGCGGGAGATTTTCATCCCGTCCACCCAGTTGGTGAGATGATATTGCAGCTTGGGTAACATCTTTCAAAAAAGGTTCTGCCGATTAATCAAAATTCTGGTCGGAAAATATATTCAATAGTCCGGCTCCTGTTCCGCTTCCACCATACCGACACGTTTGGCCAGGATGATGTCTTTCTCGCTGATTTTGTTTTCTGCAATGGTTAGCTCCGGGTCTATAAATCGGGACTTCCCAAGTGCCTTAGCCTTGGTGTAAAACATCCATCCTAAAGGTGTCTGGTCGAAGTTGGCAAATTGGATAGGGTCGCTTTCGTATTTGTAGTTATAGTTTTCAATAAAGGAGCGGAACCAGTCACCAAACTTCATGGATACCGGTGCACGGAGCTTTGTGTTACTGATGTTGGTGTCGCTGATTGACTTTGAATATTCGAGCTCGAGCATATAAATAGTACTCGTGTCCACATTATCATAATCCACGGGATCAGCATTGATTGGGAAGTACCACACCTTGTGAATCTCTTGTGGTATTTCGAGGTATAGGGCGAATGCGGTGCGAAAAAATTCAGGAAGCACAAAAGGCAGGACACAAAGTGCAAACCAGGGGGCCAGGCCATTCGGGTTAGTAAAATGATATACCAGCGCAAAGCCTATCATCCCTAAAAATGTGTTGGCCAGTACGAAAAACACTCCTGCATATCGCCCCTGAGGAATGTCCGCAGGTGCATTTTTGCGATAGAGCCAGGAGGCTAATAATCCCAAGGCAGCGTAGCCAAACTGTAAGAGCAAAAAGAAGCTCATGGAGCGAGATGCCGAGGGTGACATCCCAATAAAACCACCACAGCTTATCAATATGCCAAAAATGAGATAGAAGAAAATAAACTTACGATTACTAAGCAGCGAACCAACAGCTTTCTTTCTGCTCAGGTTGATATAGAACCCTATCAATCCAATAATCGTGAAGACAACAAAGGCAATAATAGCCGGAATCATACGCTCGGGGTGTGAAGGTTAAATGTACGAGTTAAATCCAAGATAACTGGCCGATTCAGCACCATCTGTCCTGAATTGGGCATCTGCTTCGCGCGGGTTCAGGCAGATGCTATAAGTAGCATTGGCAGGAAAGAAATAGGGCAGAATAAAATGCAACACTTTCAGATGCTTTCCTTTGCCGCTGAAGTTTTTATACTCCTGTTCACTCAGGTTATTTATATGCAACTCATAAGTCTGCAACGGCAGTAGCACGCCATCATTTAATACGCTGTCAGCACCAAGTATTACATCGCCTAATTTCTTGATTGCGCGGGCTGGCATGGCCAGTCTTTGCTGTTGCCAATGACGCTCCACGCGAGCCTCACAGCCTAATATCCGGGAAACACACAAGCCTATCAGTCCTTCATCGCCACGAATTTTATGACTAAGAGGCAGGATGTAGAGCAAGACTAACAATTGCTGGTCGCTAAGCGCGGAAGCTTCTTCAAAGAAATAATTGAAAAATTCCCGGTTGCGGCGTGGATTACTGTTCTTCAGAATCTCACGTTCAGTTAGGTCCAGCCTCAGGCTTCGGTGATGAAATTCATTTTCCAGCGGACTGAAAAACTTGCGGGCCTCACGCTCCTGACGGCGCAACTCACGCCCATGTTTGTAAGCCGCTTCATCGCTCTTTTGCTTGCGCGATTGTGTATGCACCATGGCTTCGGGTAGCATATCATAAATGCCTTCCCGATTCAGATCAAAAACAAGCAGGTCATTATTATCAGTAGCACCATCCAGATTCCAGGATACCCTGGCCACATCTTTTGCCACTGCACGCCGGAATGTGCTTTCATTCCTGAAAAAAATAGCTTCCAGCGGCATCCCTCTGTCAACCAGCTCTGCAGCTAATACACTAGCCCGGAAATCCGCACCGGCTGCCTCTATATCGGTCAGCACTTCGCGTCGTCTGATATGTTCCAGTTCCGGGTTCATTCGAGGTGTGAATGTCTAAAAATCGGGGCGATACTTGTATTTCTTAAACAGAGATTTCACTAAGGAACAGTTCTCATACACCATACGCATGTTGGGCGCATTGCGCACATCATCCTGGCTCACCCCATCACGGAATGCACGCGTAAAATAGTCGGCATAAGTACTTTCATCCGTAGGGTGACGTGTATAGTTGAGGATGCCCAGGCTCAGCAGCGATTCAGGCTTTTCGCCTGCGAGTTTCAGCGAGGCTAATGCCTGGTCGTAGCGGGTTAGTTTGATGAGCAGGTTGGCATAGTCCACACTGAATTGGCTGGGCAGCAACCGGGCTTTCTGGCGAAAGGCTTCATAGTCGGCTAAAGCTTCTTCACTGCGGTTTTGCAGGTAGTAACATTTGCCGCGTTTCCACAAAGCCTGAATCTGAATCAGAGCATCCTCGCGCGACACACCGTGGATGTTCATACAAGCCGTGAAACTGAGGATGGCAGAGTTATCTGTCTTGTCTTTCAGCTCCATTTGCAGCTTGCCCAGCTCATAATACCAACGCGGGTTGTCTTTGTCAAATTTGATGGCCGACTGATATGCATCTGCTGCAGCTTCCCGGTTGGCTTGCGATTCGTAAATACGTGCGCGTACCGAGTATGCCTCGGCATTATTATCGTCTTGTTTCAAGGCATCATCCACCAGCTTCAATGCAGCCTTAATGCCTTTGTCGCCTTGCAGGCGCAGCAGGTCAGCCTGGGCAATGAGCGCATCCGTATTGGCCGGATTGTATTGGATGGCTGCATTAAAGCTTTCTGCCGCTTGCACCACATTGTTTTGTGCAATGGCCATTTTCCCACGACACAAAGCCAGGTTGGAGAGCACCTGAACATCGCCGGTATCATCTGCCCGAGCCTGATATCCGGCAAGCGCATCTGCGGCCAGGCGATAATCTCTTCTGTTCAGGTAATAATCGCCCATCCATTTGTAAGTATCCGGGAAGCTGGCATCTACCTGAATGGCTGCTCTGAATTCGGCTTCAGCCTGATCGGGTTGTCCCAATTGTGCATAAGCTCTGGCTAAGCCCACATGCAACATGGGATTGAGTTTATCCTGTGCAATGGCAGCAGAAAATCCTTTTTGAGCTTCACTATAGGCACCCTTGCTGAGCAAATCCAAAAGGAGCTGTTGCTTCGACTGCAACCGGGCCAGAGCCTGAAGATTTGCTGTTGCATTCTTGGCTGCTGAAGGGCGCACCTCCAGTGCATAATTCAGATAGTTGCGCGCCTGGTTGTAACGGTATTTATCCTGAAGCTGGCCAGCCTTTGCGCTCAGTCCTTCATAAAGGTTTTCCGTTGGCTCAATATTTCGGCTGCGCATCCGGGACATCAATTCCTGGATCCGGCTTTCTGCATCACCTGCGGTTGCTGGAAAACGCTTGGCTTCTTTTAGCGCATAATAAGCATCGGTGTAATTGCTTTCACCTAACAGGCTGATGCCCTCTGCGAGCTGCACCCGATAATAGGATTCGCTGTGGGGCGTATTGGTGCCGTCATCGCTGCTGTTTTCTGCAGCATCTGATATGGCCACGGTAGGCGTGTTGCCGTAATCTCCGGCTTTCGTTTGGCGGTCGAGGTGGCTAATCAGTGTCTTGTATTGCCCTCCGATGGTTACGACCTGCATCTCGGCCACCTTGGCAATTTTTGATGGGAAGCGATTGCCCTTTCGATCTGTCCCATCCATAAGTTGGTTGAAAAAAACCTTCAGGTACAGGTGCAATTCGCCCACATGAATATCGCCGACCTGGGTGATCTGATAGCGGATGGACAGTGCCTTTTTTTGTTTGTAAAAATCCCGGAACTGCCTCAGGTAAGCACGAATATCCTTGCCCATTGCCTCATCGGCAGGAATGTTAGGGTCGAGGTCATCATCTGCCTCAAAGTCGTCCTGAAAGAAAATCCTCAGTTTGCTGTCGGCGGTTACGGAATTATCAATAGCCATCTGCAAATCCGTAACAGAGTTGTCCGGGTCAGACACCATGTTGAGCAAATTGATGAGGTCACCGATAGTCTGCTCGGCCTGTGCCTTGATGTTCCGTTCGTCTCTCCGGGTGATGGATTTAGGCACTTGTTGCGCCCACAACACGGGAGTGCAAACGCAAATCAGGAGAATGACAAGAATGCTCTTTCTGCAGGTATTCATAGGTAGCTAAGCCTTTCTGCAAACCAGATTCAGCATAGGTTAGAAAGTAAAGAACCAATTTACAAGGTACGTTGCAGCAACTTTTCCTTTTCAACCCGCTTCTCTGAATCTGTGCAGGTATGGAGCGCTGAAATCAGCCAGCCACTGTGCGTGGTTTGACGAACGAATCGTTCCACCGTGAAGCTGTAATTCGGGATTTGAAAAAAGTAAAAGCGCATCAGGCCTGGCCCTTCAAACTTCAATGTCCCGTTTCGGATAAGCTGACAAAATTTTCGGCCACGGGAGGTTTCAAAAAGGGTTGGTGTCAGGTAGCTCACTCCTTCAAAACCGGGCTTGAGGATGTGATGCAGCTCCAGGAAGTTGGTGGCATAATCAGAAGGCGAGATGAATTTCTTTTTATCCCACTGCTCGCTGATGAGGTTGCTGCTGTCCACATCCCGCAGGATGGGCGAATCACCGATTCCGCAAATGAGCCAGCGCGTGCTGCCATTGCTGTCCAGCTCCACTTTGAGCACTATCGGGATGGTGAGCCGGTTACCATTCTGGCTGAAAAAACAATCCAGTTGTGCGTACCAGTTACTGTCGCTGAAGGCAATTTTTTGCGGGTGGAGTGAGTCCATCACCTGGGCAATGAAATGATGCGCTACTGAGTCGGTATCTGCAATGTCTTTTTCAAATAGAAAACGCACCAAATCCTGCCGCGTGAAATTGATAGGCTTACCATAGCGCAGATATTCTTTTCTGAGAAAAGAGTTTGGCGCATCGTTAAAGCGTTCGATAAACTCGTCAATCACTTTCACTTCATACAAGAAGTTGACTTCGCGCGTGGCTCCGGCGGGCATACCCTGAGCCATTGCAATGCCACCGGGAAGCAGGAGCAGAATAGCCATCAGCAAGCTTTTCATAAGCAGGTTCAGCGTTGAATGATTAGTGACTACGATGCAACGTTGGTGACAGAAATATTGCCGAGGAAGATGTCAAACTTGCGGA
>CAYRJR010000155.1:0-7063 GCA_964424655.1 uncultured Chitinophagaceae bacterium | reverse complement strand
TTTCTGCCGAACAAGGTCTTTTCACCCCATACGCCGAAGGCATCTGCCAGTTCATGGCTGGCATCCACCAGCAGTGGGAAAGGCAATGAAAATTTGCTGATGAAATTCTGGTGGCGGCGCCCGCTGTCGGTGCTTACACCAATCAGGACAATACCTTTTTTACGCAGCGATTCATAGCCATCCCGAAGGCTGCAGGCCTGCTCGGTGCAGGTGGGTGTGTTGTCTTTGGGATAGAAATAGAGTGCGAGTTTGTGGCCTTTGAAATCGGCCAGGGAGCGCATCTTGCCATCCTGGTCAGGGAGTGAGACTTGAGGAGTGGTATCGCCTACCTGCAGCATATCCGGATTGTTTTTCTGATGAGAAAATGGAGCCAGTTGCCGAAGCAAAAATGAAATCAGACGGGGCATGGCTAGCGGGTAAAAGTAAACTCCCGGCGCAGGGTATTGCCGTTTTCATCACTCAGTCGAATCACCAGTTTGTGTGTGCCTTTCGGACAATGCTCATCGAAACGGTAGGTCCAGGTGTTCCGGTGCTGCTCGAAAAGGATCCATTTCCCATCCAGCTCGCCCCTAAAATGATCCACCGAACTGAGCTTATCCTGTGCAAGAAATTGAATGGCTTTCGCACGGCTAAAGTCTTTTGATTTTGGGCTAAGCAGTACAAGCTCTGGTGCTACGGTATCCGCCTCCAGCCAGTATGCACCTAAGGCCCGTACTGTTGCCTGATACCAGCCTTTAGGCCCTGGCTTTGCGGCTACACCTTGTGCTTCCTTCCCATCGCTGTATCGCATCACCACCTTACTGCGCAGGGAAAATGGTATCAGCCGGGAAGGCCGAATAGACAGCTCGAAGCTGTGGTGCAATGGCACGCGTGCTTCGCCGATTTGTATCCTTTGTGACAGCACTTGCGGGTCTGGACGAGCAGTCATCCGGATACAGGCCTGATCATAGAGTTGCGTTGCATCCAGCACCAGACTGGCATCTTCTGATTCGAAACGGGTGACTGCTCCTGGCCGTGAGGCAGAGTCGCAGGCCGGCTTCAAAGGCACCGGCTGACTGCGCAGATAAAAACTGAGCTCACTCTTATTACCCAGGGCATCGCTGACCACGATGCGTACCTGACGAAAAGCATCATCGGTAAGTTGTAACCTTCCCCGGTCGGGGTTGAGTGAAGCATAAATCTGGTCGAGGTGATTTCCAGGAAGCTGGAACAGGCATTGCAGCCAGAAGCCTTTAGTCTCGTGGGTGCTGTAATCGGCATATGCATTTACATAACGAGTCCGGTCATAGCCGATATCGTCTAAACGAATATTGCCTTGCAGGCTTCCGTCCAGATACCAGGTAGCCTGATAGGGAGCCAGGGTGTTGTGGCTGCCGGGCATATAATCATCCATTTGCAGAGCCAGGCCGATGTCATTCGATGGCATTATCAGGCTGTCCGTTGGTGGAACATAAGCACCCGATTTTTTGCGCAGCGAAAACAACTCAGGGCGAGTATCGTAAATGCCCTGCCTCAGGTCGTAGAGGGCGAGGCGTTTCAGCACCGGCGACAGGTCATCGTGGATATCGAAGCCGAATAATTCCGGGTTCAGTGGATGCTCGGATTTCGTGTTGCGGATTTCAAAATGCAGGTGTGGTGCAGTGGACCCGCCCGTGTTGCCGCTCCAGGCTATCTGTTCCCCTTTCTTCACCGGAAACTGATCCGGATTTAGGCTCATATCCAGTGTCCAGCTTTCCCGCTCATACTGCTGCCTACGCAGGAATTTTTGCAAGGCAGGCATGAAGTCATTCAGGTGGGCATAGAGTGTGGTGTAGCCATTGGGATGTGTGATGTATATCGCGTGACCAAAGCCACCCGGCTGCATTTTGATACGGCTCACATACCCATCAGCCGCCGCATAAACCGGTTCATTTTCGTGGCCGCCGGTCTTGATGTCTAAACCAGAATGAAAGTGTCCAGGACGGCATTCGCCGAAGTTGCCAGCGAGGATGATGGGGATACGCAGCGGATTTCGGAAATAGCCTTGTGGATAATCGGGTTTTTCTGATTGAGCCTGGGCTATTCCGGCCACAGTCATGGCCAACAGAAAACAGGAAATAATCTTCACGGCTACGCTATGATGGGTTGAGCTATAAAAGAATGAACAGGAACGAGCACAGCTAAGTCGTTCAGTTTGGAATTTCATTCCGGATTTAAAAAAAACCTTGCCCTCAGGCCAACAGCTCACAAGGTTTCAAACCGGTAGCCTTCTTAAAGGCGGTACTGAAATGCGAGATGCTGCTATAACCCAGGCGGGCGGCTACTTCCGTCACCGGGCGGCCTTCCACTTGCAGCATGTGGCGGGCAGAGGCTATGCGGCGGGTGGCGATGTATTCGTGAATGGTACAGCCTGTGAGGGTCTTGAATCCTTTCTTCAGATAGCACTCATTCATGGCCACTTTCCGTGCCAGCGATTTGATGGTCAGTTTCTCATCGTAATGAGCATCCAGGATAGCGCGGGCTTTGAAAATTTTCTCGCGCTCTGAATCGTGAGCCAGGAACCGGCAAGCAGGAACCGGACAGGGTGCAAAGGGGCAACTTACCTGCTCCAGCGCTTTGCGCAACAGATGGAAAGCCTGTTCCATACCCTGCAAAGCAGCGCCCATATTTTGGGGTCGGGTTGCTATTAATTGCGTGAGCAGGCTGGCAGACACATTGTCCAGGCGGAGTTCAAAATCGGTGCTGCGCTCCAACTGTAAGGCTGCTTCTTTTTCAAAAAGTGCCAGTGGCCATTGCTGAAAAAACTCAGGATAGAAATGCAGGCAGACCGCTATGGCACCTTCTTCATCTTCCAGCATGTAGGCCAATTGCAGGCTGAAGCTGTCATCACTCACCGGCAGGCACATCAGTGAACCACGTTCTTCAGGCAACATATCCACACCGGGCAGGCGAAAGCTCTCCACGCGTAAATCTCGTGAGAGTGCATAGGCACTCGTAAGCTGCGGCTCAGAACCGGCCAGTCGGCTAATTACAGCCGGCACCCGTTCTTCCTGATTGCGCAGTAGCTCCTGAAGCATATCCCGGCAAAGGTAGGTATTACAAAAGGCTTAGTCCGTTGCAGGCTCCTTAAACTCTCGCCAACTCAGGCCTTCCTGATATAAAATACGATAGTGTGACCAGGGCATTTTCAGGCAAAGCAGATAACAGCAATCTGGGTCTTCCACCTGTAGTGTATAGGCTTCATTGCTGTAGGAATGTGCCACATCGGTACCGTATTGCCAAAAGGCTCCTGCTCGCGTCAAGGACACCCGAATACAGTTGCTGCCGGACGTTTCAATGCGAATACTGTCTTCGGGGCTGAGCAGGTTTTGTGCTGCCGCATCATACATCTGCCCATGGAGTTTGGGTTTGAAGAAAAGATGGTGCATCAGCCGTGCTTCACCATCACTCCCTGCCCCTATCATCTGTGCGCCACGCAGGGAGGCAGGGTTGTTGAGCAGTATGGTTATTCTACCGGGAGCATCACTGAGCTGCTGCTGCAAAATATGCGTCATCTGCTCCGATTGCTGCCAGATTTTATTGAGTGAAAAACAGAGAATCGCTTCAGGAATGAGCAATGCGAGCATGAGTGTAACCCAGAGCCACATCGCTTTCAATGACTGAAGGAGTAAGACCAGCAGGCACAGGAAGGGCGACAGTAAAAGGTAGAGATAGCGATCCCCGATAATCAACAGGCGCTGCGGAAACCAGAGTGGACTTTCCAACGCCATACCTGCCAGTAACCACACGAGCATCAGGCACATCAACTGTGCCTTCCTGCTCATAGTTCCAAATCGAAAAATCAAGAAGAAAACAAGTACTGCCACGGCACCATAAAAGAGTGCAGCTCCGGGATAACTGGCACAGGCATCATACACCTTCATGCGCCAGGCCTGGGGCAAAAAACGTCCGCCAAAAAGATGAAAGAGATACTCTGGAGGCTTCACCAAAAAGGATTGAAGCCGCATGTTTTGCCATTCGTTTCCGAGCCTGCCCGTGCAGGCATGGGCAAGCAGGCGCAGACCTGTAAAGTAAAGCAGCAGTATGATGCCTTGGGGTAAAACGATGTGCAAAAGGCTGCGCCGCAAAGGCTTCTTTTCCCATTGCAATGCTTTCCTGTAAAACAGATACAATGCTGCATGTAACAGCGGCACGATGTAGAAATATTCGAGCGAGAACAGCGACAGTGCAAAAAGGAAACAAGCCAGAAAGGCCGCAAGCTTCCCGCCTCCATGCAGCATTTTGCGCAGCAAAAGCATCTGAACCAACAGCAGCAACATGCCTTGTAGAAAATGAAAAGAAGCTTCCCAGACTATCACTTCACTGACGGATGGCGAGAGGCAAAAAAGTGCTGAGGCCATTTGCGCCATCCAGGCACCCTGCTCCAGCGCTGCATCCTGGAACAGACCACGCAGCAACACGAAAAGCAAAGTGGCATTCAGCGCATGAAGGCTGAGCTGCATCAGATGCCAGGCCCAGGCATTCGTACCCAAAAATTGATACAGACACCAGGTGATGGTTTGCGTGAACTGATAATAGCTGGGTACGCTAAAGCCCTTACGGGATATAAAATCCCAAAAGTGCTGGCTGCGGATAGCCTCCAGCCAACCCAAGGTGTCGCTAACCCAACCGGCCTGCGCAGCCGGCAGATAGAGTAAAAACAAGGCCAGCCAGAAAGCAATAAAGACAAATCCGGCACGCAGACGCTGCGGCATAATTTAGATTGGTGAGGCTGTAAAGAAAAGCGATTTGATTACGCTTTCGTACCCATCCTAAGGCTTCCCTCCCAGTACAATCACGATTTCGCCTTTGGCAGGATGTGCCTCGAAATAAGCTGCCAATTCAGCCAGGCTACCCCGTCTTGTCTCTTCAAACATCTTGGTCAATTCGCGGGATACGGATGCCGGACGTTCGTTGCCGCAATGCATAGCCAGCTCACTCATCGTCCTGACCAGTCGGTGCGGCGATTCATAAAGAATAATCGTTCGCGATTCCTGTGCGAGGGCCTGCATGGCCGTCTGCCGACCTTTTTTCACCGGTAAAAAACCTTCAAACAAAAAAGAATTTGCCGGCAGGCCACTTAGCAGCAAGGCCGGAACAAAAGCCGTAGCACCGGGCAGACATTCTACTTCTATTTCTTCCCGCAGGCATTCGCGCAGCAACAGAAATCCCGGGTCCGAAATACCGGGAGTGCCTGCATCGCTAAGCAGGGCCAGGCGTTCTCCATGCTTCAGTCGGGCAATCATCTGCGTCAGCACCTTGTGCTCGTTGTGCAGGTGATAGGATGCAAGTGGTTTTTGGATGCCGTAATGTTTCAGCAAGATGCCGCTGGTGCGTGTGTCTTCGCAGAGAATAGCATCTGCCTCTTGCAACACACTGACGGCACGGTAGGTCATATCCGCCAGGTTGCCGATGGGTGATGGCACCAACCAGAGCTTGCCTTTGACATGCGGCACATGGCCATCTTCCCGACCCGGCATCACGAAGCGGAAATGCTGAATTCAAAAGTTTCCATCACCGGATTGGCGAGCAACTTGCGGCAGGCTTCTTCGGTCATCACACGAGCGGCAGATTCATCACTGGCATCAAGCTGTAGGCTGATGCGTTTGCCGATGCGCACATCCTGCACACCGGCAAGGTCGAGGTTGTGTAATGCACCCGTGACCGCCTTGCCCTGCGGGTCTAAAAGTTCTTTGTGAGGCATTATGTTGATGTGGGCAGTGAAGCGCATAGCAGTAAGATTTTTTTATAAAGGTTCAGGAAGCTACGGCAGGCTTGGGTTGCACCAGGCTGAGCAATACGTAAAGCACAAATGCCAGTGGAATGGCGCCAAAGCGCAGCCAGGGAATTGAGATTAAAGTGGCCAACACCAGCAGAGCCTGAGGCCATGCCTGAGCCAGCTTCCATTGTGCAGGTATCAGTTTCATAAACCGGATGCCAGATACCATCAGGTAACAGAGCAGGGCGATCAGCACATACAAAATCCAGCGGGAACTAAAGAGCCAGGCCGTCCAGCCTGCGGGCTTATCCCAACTGACTAATGCCAGAGAAGCGATCAGAATCCCAACAGCGGGGGTGGGCATGCCCTGAAAACCCTTGCTGCCCGTGGGCATGACATTGAAGCGGGCGAGACGCAGTGCGGCAAAGCAGGCCAGCAGGAAGGCCGGAGCCGTGGCCCACATACTCACATCCGTCATCATTGGCTCGCGGGAAACACAATCCCAGAGTAGCTTATAGAGGATGGCTGAAGGAGCCACACCGAAAGAAACAACATCGGCCAGAGAGTCTAAATCGGCACCGATGGGGGAAAAGACTTTTAGCGCACGTGCAGCAAAGCCATCGAGCAAGTCGAAGGCTGCAGCCAGCAAAATCAGCACGCCCCCCCATTGCATCTGGGTCACGCCGTATGACCAGCTCCAATGCAGGTCGGGGTCACCACTGGGAGTCTGGAATAAGAAAGGCTGAGCGTTTAGAATACAAACAAGAGCGAGGCAGCCGCAAAACAGGTTAGCGAGCGTCAGCAGGTTGGGGAGATGCCGCATGAGGGCGCGAAGTTAATTGTACGAGGCAACAGGCAGATGAATGAGAATCCCGATGTGGGGCAGTCAGGGGCAACAGGTCTGGCTAATCTTTCCATTCCGGCTTGAAGCTGGCCTGATATTGCTGGAAAGGTTCTTTTTTGTAGAGGTCTCCACCGAGATATTTCAGAATCATTTCCATTGTCTTCACATCCTGAAAACCCGGGATGAGTTGTGGCGAACGGAAGTTTTCTTCCATAAATACTGTCGTCGGGTAGGATAGCTGGTCGTGCAGCAATTCTTTGGCAAAAGGGTGGGTGCGGTCGCTGGGGTCATAGCGATACATCTTGCCCATAAACCGAATGTCGCCGTGCTGCTCTGCATTCAGCTTCACTGCATAAAAATGTTCATTCATGTATTTGATGACGTTCGGATTCTGAAAGGTGGTTTTGTCCATGCGCTTGCACCAGCCACACCAATCAGTATAAACATCCATCCACACCTTTTTGGGTTCCTTATTCATAGCG
>CAYRJR010000154.1:0-7077 GCA_964424655.1 uncultured Chitinophagaceae bacterium | reverse complement strand
AAAGGGGTTTTCGATTTTGGTGCTGCCACCGAATACAATTTCATCACGAAGCTGTCTGCCTTTATCCGCGCCGACAATCTACTGGGGCGCCACAATGAACGCTGGCTGGGCTACCCCTCGTTTGGCTTTAATCTTTATGGTGGATTGCGATACCGGTTTTAGCGCCTGCCCTTCCTTAATTTGCACGCTCTCAATTCTGCCTCCCGCATGGACATTGCCAAGTATATCGGTCTCTATTTGCTGAAAAACAACTTCTGCTACATCCACGGTTTGGGCAATCTGGAGATTCGCCGCAAACCTTCGGAATATGACGGTGAATCGTTACGGGCACCAGAATACGAAGTGACACTTAGTCCCGGTGGCAGTATTGATGATGCACTGGCCAACTTTATTGCTACGCATGAGCAGACTTCAATTTCAAAAGCAGCCAACGCACTGCGTGATTTCAGCATCGCATCCAGAGCAGAACTGGCTGCCGGAAAAGAGGTAGAAATACCAGGGGTAGGAAAGTTTGTGGAGCAGTCCGGGATTACCCGTTTTATAGGCAGCCCGCATTTGCAACACACGCCACCGCCTGTGCCTATAATCAAGATGGCTAAACGCGCGGAAGAGCAACCTGTCTTCCATCACGAATCTATGCAGGAGAAAGCGGGTTCTGAGATTGCCTGGGGCAAAATTGCCCTGCTGGCAGTGGCACTGCTGGTCATTATTGCAGGCGGCATCTACGCTTATCGCTATTTCAATAACAGACCTCCTGTTGCTCCGTTGGTGCAGGACACTGCGATTATCCAACCCGCACCAGAACCGCCTGTCACAAACTTGTCGGTGGATACTACACATACAAAAGACAGCATTACCGCAGCGCCCACCCCGGTTGCACCAACCGGAGATTATCAGGTCGTGTTGAACAGCTATTCATCTCGCATAGCCGCAGAAAAGCGGAAAGATGCGCTGAAGAGAAACGGAAATAATGTGGAGATGGTCAGTAAAGATTCTGCAAACTTCCTCGTAGTGCTCAACATGCCCCGAAGCACCGCAGATACTACCCGGATGCTTGATTCTTTACGTCGCTTCTTCAACCCGAAAGGCGTGCATATCCTGCACTGATTCTCCACAGAGATTCTATAAAATCTCAGAGCACTTTTGTGCCGCGCATGGCAGCGTTCAATGCTGAGTCCATCAGACGTTCTGCGAATGGCCGGCTGATGTTATTGAGTGTTTCTGTGGCTGCCTGAATCTGATTTTTATCCTTTGCCATTATAGCGACACGCAAGGCTTCCATCTGGCTACGCGTATGCTTCATTTCCTCTTCTGAAAGCAGATATCCGTTTTTCTGAAGGAAGCTTTCTGTCGTATTCAACATTTGCTCAGCTTCTGTTGTAGCCTCCACCAAGGCACGGGTCTTCATGTCGTTGCGGGCATTCATCAATGAATCCATCAACATCTGCTCCACATGTTCATCCGTGAGGCCATATTGAGGTTTCACGGAGATGCTTTGAGCCACACCACTGCGCAATTCTTTGGCACTCACTTTCAGGATACCATCTGCATCTATAAGAAAAACGACTTCTACCTTGGGTAGCCCGGCAGGCATTGAAGGGATTCCGGTTAGGTTGAAAGAAGCAAGTTTGCGATTATCTGCCACGAGGTCGCGCTCGCCCTGATAGACCGTAATAGCCATTGCGCTTTGTCCGTCTTTCTGTGTGGTGTATTGCCTACCGGCCTTTGAAGGAATTTTTGAATTGCGCGGAACCAGCACATCCATCAGGCCACCCATGGTCTCGATGCCGAGGGAAAGTGGCGTCACATCGAGCAGCAGCATATCCGTGTTTTTCCCTGCAAGAATATCTGCCTGCACAGCCGCCCCCAAAGCGACTACTTCATCCGGGTTGAGCGAGTCGAATAACTCACGGCCAAAAAATCTTTTTACTGAATTTTTCACCAAAGGCACTCGTGTGGAACCGCCCACCATCACCACAGCATCAATCTCGGCAGGGCTAAGTTTTGCATCAGAAAGAGCCTGACGGCAGCTCTCAATCGTACGTTCGACCAGTGGATGAATGCCCGCCTCAAATTCATTGCGACTGATGCGCAATTTTTCTCCACTGACAGTGCCTTCAAACTCTTCAGCATGACTCAATGCCTTTTTGGCTTCTTCGGCAAACAATCGAAGCTCCTGAATGAGTGTTGCATCACCTGCTGTGTTGAATTGAGGGATTTGTTTCTTGAAAAGCCCGACCAGCATACGGTCGAAATCATCGCCGCCCAGGTAGGTGTCGCCGTGGGTAGAAAGCACTTCAAAAATGCCGGCAGAGAGCCGCAGGATGGAAATATCAAACGTGCCACCGCCGAGGTCATACACTGCGATGCAGCGTTCTTCATCGGGTCTTACACCAAGCCCGTATGCCAATGCCGCAGCGGTGGGTTCATTGACGATGCGCAATACATCAAGCCCCGCCAGCCGGCCTGCATCGCGGGTAGCCTGGCGCTGGGTATCATTGAAATAAGCAGGCACTGTAATGACCGCCTTTGAGACCGACATTTTCAACACATGCTCTGCACGGGTCTTGAGCTGCTGCAGGATATGCGCAGAAAGTTCTATGGGCGAATAAAACTTATCGCCTACTGCAACCTTCACCAGGGAGTCCGAGTTATCGTCAATTACTTTATAGGCAAAAGAGCCTGCGTGATCTGCTACATCATGATAGCTTTTCCCCATCAGGCGTTTCACCGAATAGATGGTTCTCTCCGGAGCATCCAGCAAGTGCTGGCGGGCTTCATTGCCCACATGCACATCGCCGAAAGGCCCGAAGTGGATAATCGAAGGAACCAGAGTCAGTCCATCTGTTTCGCGGAGCGCTATCGGCTTACGCTGGCCTTCATCCTCCCGGACAATTGCAATCAAAGAGTTAGTTGTGCCGAGATCGATACCCACGATTAGTTCTTCTTCCTGTATCGAGCCGGTTGCGAGATTGATGGAAACTTTAGCCATGAAATGAGGTCTGTAGTTCAGTCTTAAAAGCGCTTACAAAAGTACCTGTAAGTGCAGGGCTACAGGCTGAAAAAGCGAAGGCTGACTTTTTGAAAAAGGGAAAAATCAGGCAAAATTTTTCCAGAAAATGAAGGCAGTTGCCTGAAAGGAAGGGAAAGAAAACAAAAGCTGCTAATAAGTCTTCTTCCTAAAATCGCCGCGTTTCCAGGCTTCAAAAAACTCAGCCCAGGAGATAGGGTTCGTAATGTTGGAAGGCCTTATCTGGCCATAGTAAATGGCTTCCCGTGCCATGTTTTGCTGATAGACCGCCTGGTTTTCGCGGCCATCGCGGGGCATCGTATATGCCATAGCCCGTAACATCAAAGCATCTGTGTTTTTACGGGCAATTTCATACTGGTCATCGGGAATCTGCCAATGCGTAAACGCATAATCAAACTCATCTCTGGTGGGCAAAGGCCGGACAATCGTTTCAGGCAGGTAAAACGTATCCTGCACCATGAGTTGAATCATGGAAAAATATTGGCCCTTGATATAGCTGGGCACCACATAGGTCTTGGGCCGGTAGCCTACTGCCGTAAACTCAAGCGTATCGCCTTTATAGCATACCAGGGAGAAGACTCCCAGTTCTGAGGAGCTGACACCGCGGTATTTATTCCGGACAGTTACGGTGGTAAAAGGCACTGCCCTCAGACTATCCGCCGTGATGGTAACGCCATTGATTTGAACGATGCGGGCATCAACTTCATCCTGCGCCACTGCCACGGAGATAAGGCTCTGGGCAATACAGAACAATAGAATCAAACGACGCAACATAAGGCAGGTTAGCTTCTGCACAGGCCCAGAACACAATGCACTGAATGCCTTCGCTTCCGGCAAAGATGCAAGACGCTCCCGTACTTTTGCGGCGCTCAAAATTTGATTTAACGAAAGATTTATGGCTATTACAAAAGAGGCAATCCTGCAGGCACTGAGTCAGGTGCAGGAACCCGATTTAGGAAAAGACCTGGTAACCCTCAACATGGTTGAGGACATCAAAATAGAAGGTAACGACGTCAGCTTTACCGTCATCCTGACCACGCCGGCTTGTCCGCTCAAGGAGATGATTGAAAAAGCCTGCCTGAATGCAATTCGTGTGATGGTCAGCCCCGATGCTGTGGTGCATATCAAAATGACTTCGCGTGTGGCCAGCAACCGCCGTGATCCTAAAGGCATCCTCACGGGTGTGAAAAACATCATTGTGGTTGGTTCCGGGAAAGGCGGCGTAGGCAAAAGCACCGTTGCGGTCAACCTGGCCCTGGGCTTAGCCAATAAAGGCGCAGCAGTAGGCCTGCTGGATGCTGACATCTATGGGCCATCTGTCCCTATGATGCTGGGCATCCGCAATGAACGCCCCATGATGACCAATGTGGAGGGCAAAGGAAAGATTGTGCCCATCGAACGATTTGGCATTAAGGCAATGAGCATCGGGCTGCTGATTGATGAAAAGCAAGCCGTGATTTGGCGCGGGCCTCAGGCCAGCTCTGCCTTGAAGCAGTTTATCGGCGATGTGCTCTGGGGTGAATTGGATTACCTGATTGTGGATCTGCCACCCGGCACTGGTGATGTGCAGCTCACCATGGTGCAAACAGTGCCCGTAACCGGCGCTGTAATTGTTTCGACCCCCCAAGCTGTGGCTGCTGCTGATGCCCGCAAAGCCATCATCATGTTCCGCCAGCCACAAATCAATGTGCCTATCCTCGGCATCGTTGAGAACATGGCCTATTTCACACCAGCGGAACTGCCCGAAAACAAATACTACATCTTCGGCAGGGGCGGCGCACAACAGATGGCTGACCAATTTGAGATTCCTTTCTTAGGCGACGTCCCCCTGGTACAAAGCATTCGTGAAGGAGGTGATGTGGGTGTGCCGGCTATGGTGAGTGATGAGCCACAAAGTCACGATGCTTTCATGGCCATTGCTGAACGTGTTGCCCAACAAGTGTCTATCCGCAACGCCAATATGGCTCCGACTAAGGTGGTGGAAATGCAATCCTGACAAGCCGCTTTACTGCCCATCTTAGTCCTTAGTTTTTTCACGCTGTCCGGACTTCCCTACTTCAATAATCGTCTCTTCATTTCATGAATCGCCAGCAGCTTGTTGCCGCCATTCGCCAGAAGAAATCTGTACTCTGCGTGGGCTTAGACACAAGCCCCGAAAAGATTCCCAGTCATCTTCGTGATCGGGAAGATGGGGTGCTTGTCTTCAACAAAGCCATCATAGATGCAACGAAAGACTATGCCGTTGCTTACAAAATCAATACTGCTTTTTATGAAGCGCAAGGGCTGAAGGGCTGGCAAATTTTACAAGAGACGTTAGCCTATTTGCCTACTGACACGTTCAGCATTGCTGATGCAAAGCGCGGGGATATTGGTAATACTGCCGACCAGTATGCCAGGACTTTCTTCGAAACGTATCCCTTCCATTCAGTGACTGTGGCACCTTACATGGGTGAAGACTCTGTAAGGCCTTTTTTGATGCACTCCGGGCATTGGGCAATTGTACTTGGACTTACTTCTAACAAAGGCAGCCAGGACTTCCAAATGCTACGCTGTGATGGACATTTCCTTTTTGAAGAAGTGCTGCGCAAAGTAGCCTCATGGAGTAGCCCGGAACAACTCATGTTCGTGATTGGCGCCACTCAGGATGCCCAATTGCGTCGGGTGCGCGAAATCCTGCCTGAGCATTTTTTACTCATTCCCGGCGTGGGCGCACAGGGCGGTGACCTCGATGCTGTCTGCAAAGCTGCCTTGAATCAGGACGCAGGTATTCTTGTCAATGTTTCTAGAGGAATCATCTACGCTGGACAAGGACAGGATTTTGCAGTACACGCCGCTGAAGCAGCAGCAGAATATCCACGGCAGATGTCCGTTTATCTGTAATTTTTCGAGGCAGGCACCAAACACCCCTGCATGTAGTCATGCAGGAAGCCCTCTTACAATTCATCTGGCAATACAACCTGTACCGACCCGGCAAATTGCGCAGTCGTCAGGGCGAGGCTTTGGAAGTGCAGCATCCTGGCACTCGAAACACAGATGCCGGCCCGGATTTCAGCATGGCACGAATCCGGATTGGAGATACGCTGCTGGTAGGCAACGTAGAGCTTCATGTGCGCAGCTCGGACTGGGCTCGACATCGCCATGATGAAGACCCGGCATACAGCCATGTGGTTTTGCATGTGGTTTTTCAAGATGACGGGGGATTTAATCAAAAAAATATCCCCTTGTTGGAATTGCGCGACCACATCCCTGATTATGTGCTGGAGCGTTACAGCCAATTGCTGCAAACCACTGCTCCGCTGCCTTGCGCCAATGCCCTGCCGGGCATTAAAGA
Source organism: uncultured Chitinophagaceae bacterium (assembly GCA_964424655.1). GTDB lineage: Bacteria > Bacteroidota > Bacteroidia > Chitinophagales > Chitinophagaceae > UBA1952. Next base: position 715 of record CAYRJR010000154.1, on the reverse strand, counting down.
AATCACGAAGGCTGCCTGGCTCAGCCGCATGCTGGTTGAGCGCTGGGAAGAAAAACTCGCTCTTTGGGATACAGAATTACAGCAGGCTTCCGGCGACTGGCACACGCTGCTATGGTGGCGGCTGTCAGCCAACTTTGGTTTTAAAATCAACGCTGAACCGTTCCTGATGCTGGCCCAGTCCTTGCCACTTCGAACGCTCCTGCGGCAGACTACCCTTATGCAGATAGAGGCCTTGCTCTTTGGTCAGGCGGGCTTTCTTCAGGGGAATTTCCTGGATGAATATCCGAAGCAGTTGCAGCAGGAATATGGCTACTTCCGCCACAAATATGAACTACAACCTATGAAGCCCAGCCTCTGGAAATTCCTGCGCTTTCGCCCTGCCAATTTCCCAGGCATTCGCATGGCTCAGTTAGCCGCCTTAGTACATCAGTCGCCTGCCCTTTTCAATGAATTGGGCAGCAATAAGGGCATGAAAGAATTGGTGCAGGGCCTCCGCGTACAGGCCAGCTCATATTGGGACACACACTATCGTTTTGATGAAGCACCTACTCGAAAATCAGCAAAAGTGCTGGGGGCGGAGTCCGCACAAAATCTCTTAATCAATACGCTGGCACCAATACGTTTTCTATATGCGCACACGCAGGGCAAGCCTTCGGATGCCGAAAGGGCATTGCAGCTTTTAGAAAGCCTTCCTTCCGAAGACAACAGGATCACA
>CAYRJR010000153.1:0-7093 GCA_964424655.1 uncultured Chitinophagaceae bacterium | reverse complement strand
GCGAGCTACAGGAAGTGCCCGAAAACCTCGTGCCCGTCATCACTCAAACTGCTATTGGCCGGCGTGCGTCCATGTCTGTTTATGGCAACGACTACGACACCTACGATGGTTCCTGCATCCGCGACTATGTCCACGTAATGGATATAGCATCGGCACACACCCAGGCACTTCAATACATGCTCGAAGCAGATGATGAAGACAATTGCCTCACGCTGAATCTCGGTACAGGCAAAGGCGTTTCTGTATTCGAATTGATACAGGCTTTTGAGCGCGTCAGCGGCCAGAAACTGAACTACCAAATCGGCCCACGCCGTGCCGGAGATGTTCCGGCCGTCTATGCCAACAACGACAAAGCACAACAAGTCATCGGCTGGAAACCTCAGTATGATTTAGACAGCATGATGGACTCAGCCTGGCGCTGGGAAAAGGAATTAGCCAAGCAGGCAAAGGCTACCGTATAGCATATTGGCATCCGAAATGTTCCAAAGGCCTATCCAAAGATTACCGGAAAGAATCGGTCTGGGTGACGAAATGGGACCTCCTATTCGTCATCTGGATTAGTTTTTTTGTCAGCTTCTTTGCAGCGCCCAACATCCGTTGCGTCGCACACTTCAGCAAGATTTCGCTGATGGGCTTTGCCCGGCATTTGAAGCCCACAAGCCACAAGAAAAGCCACATAGCAGCACTGGCCCCTCAGTGTGCGACGCAACGAAGCTCCATGCTTGTTCTCCAGCCGACAACCCAAAAATTCACAGACTTGCCGCAAGCATACCTTGAGGCAAACACCCACTTTTTTTGAAATACCGGGAGCTATAACAGAGTGCCGCTCAGGATGGCTGCGGCAATACTGAAATAAATAATCAGCCCGGTTACGTCCACCAGCGTAGCCACAAAAGGTGCCGAAGAAGTGGCCGGGTCGAGGCCGAACTTTTTCAGTAAAATCGGAATCATGGAGCCGCTGAGTGTGCCCCACATCACAATGCCGACAAGAGAGCAGGCAACCGTTGCGCCCAGCAGGGCCCAATGTGGCCCATAGTCTATCCAGTGCAACCCCTGCCATGCCGAAATCCGGACAAAGCCTAAGAAGCCCAGCACCAGGCCCAAAGACAGTCCGGACAGGATTTCGCGGCGCATTACATACCACCAGTTGCGGATGGAAAGCTCTTTCAAAGCCATCGCACGAATGATGAGCGTGGCCGCCTGCGAACCACTATTACCACCACTCGATATCACCAATGGGACGAAGAGAGCCAGCACCACTGCCTTCTCAATTTCATGGGAGAAATAGCCCATAGCAGAAGCAGTTAGCATCTCACTCAAAAACAGAATCACCAACCAACCGGCACGCTTACGGACGAGGGTAAAAAACGGAGTGTCCACATATGGATAGTCCAGTGATTCCAGACCACCAAATCGTTGCATTTCGCGGGTGTCGCGTTCTTCGGCCACGTCCAGTACGTCGTCAATGGTAATCACCCCGCGCATCTTGTTTTGCTCATCCACAACCGGCAAAACCACGCGGTCATATTGTTTGAAACAAGCGATGGCTTCTTCCTTCGTATCGGTGATTTTGAGTGATACAAAAAAGCCGTCCACGATCTCGCGGATGGTAAGGTTCCGCTCACTCAGTCCCAGGCGACGGACAGGAATATCATCCAGCAGATGGCCTTCGTGATCTACGACAAAAAACACGTCGGCAGCCTCATTATCCTTGATATTGCGGCGCAGATGCAGCATGGCATCAGCAATGCTCAAATCCTCCAGCACAGTGGCGTAGCCGGTATCCACGAGCATGGCTACGCTGCCTTCTGGATATTCCAACAGGTCATTGGTAGTGCTTTCGTTTTCGGCATTCAGCAATGCCAGATACCGAGGCAACTCCTCTTCATCGAAGGAGGCAAAAAGTGCCGTACGGTCATCGGACGAAAGGCTGTTGAGGATATGAGAAACCCGGCCTCGTGGCAACCGGTCAATCAGCTCCTTTTGTCGCTCCAGATCTAAGTAAGGGAAGACTTCAAGCTGCTCATCTCCGAGGGCAGCAAAGGCTGGCAGGATTTCGTCAGGGCCGAGCGAGTTAATCAACTCGGCTTTGTCCACAGCATGGAGCTGGGGAGCAGGATGCGGAACTTCGTTACGTGCGAAGAGTGCACGTACCTCGCCCGCACGTATGCGGTTTCTGATTTCGCGCAGGTTCATTTTGCGAGGGAGGCTGATCGTGCTGGTTCATGGAAAATTTTGAAGCGCCGCGAAAGTAAGCGAATTGCTTAGCGGGTGTCTGCCTGTTGGCCTAATTTTATCTGTTCGCTCCTTAGAAAAAATCCATGAATATGCTCAACCTGATGCTTGCGTTCCATTGCCTTTTTTTATTCAGCCCCCAGCCCGCTGGTGATGGTGGTTGTGCAACCAGCATTTATGATTTTAAGGTGGCTGGCCTGACAGGCGACAGCATTGATTTTGCTCAATTCAAAGGGAAGAAAATCCTCATCGTCAATACGGCTTCGGAATGTGGCTTCACACCACAATATGAGGGCCTGGAAAAGCTCTATGAGGCCAACAAAGGCAAGCTGGTGATTGTGGGTTTCCCGGCTAACAATTTCGGGGCTCAGGAGCCGGGCAGCAATCAGCAGATTGCCCACTTCTGTAAGCAGAATTATGGAGTCAGTTTTCCGATGGCGGCCAAGATTTCTGTAAAAGGCGATGACATGGCCCCCATTTATCACTGGCTGACGACAAAGGCCTGCAACCACTACCGGAATTCAAGTGTGAAGTGGAATTTCCAGAAATACCTGATCAATGAACAGGGGCAACTGGTGGACTACTTCTTATCCTTTGTGAAGCCGGAAAGTGAGTCCATCCAAAAGGCAATTAACCAGTAAGTAGTGGTGCTTGCTGGAAAATACTGAAGCCGTGTTTTCCGGGAAAAGCTGATTAGTGAAATCTTGCTGCAGTGTGCGACGCAACGAAAGCCGGGCGATGGGCTATTGCTGACTTAAAAAAATTTCTCAGAGCTAATGTGCCGTCATGGAGTATGTGAGTAGTACGCTTACTAAGCACGGGCTGTCTTAAAAAATATGCGGCTGCCTCTTGTAGGATGGCAGCCGCATCTTGGGTGAATCTTCCTTCCTTTAGAACCTGCGATAGGCTCTGTGCCAGCGCCAGGGATGTGCATGATAGTAGCGAGGGTGATGATAGTGATAGCCATAGACGCGGGGGGCAATAATCACGGGAGGAGCAATCCATACCCGATGGGGGCGGAAATAGCGATAACGCCAATGTCTGCAATGCGCCTGGGCATCACCAAAACTGAGCAGACAAAGCATCAATGCCAGTCCGAGCATCCATCCTTTCTTTTTCATGGCTGTACGTTTTATTGCCACATGGACAGAAGAAAGACTGTCTGGTTTAAGCAGCCAGAATGTTCAAATGCTAAAATCAGATTAAGGCTTTTTGGGTGGAATCGGATCGGGGCCTGGAGGTGGCGGGGGCGCTGGAACTACCACGACTGCTTTCCGCTTTTTCAAATGCTCCTGGAAGGAGGCTCGCTGCGGGACGACAGACTCAAGGTTCTGGTCGCTGAGAAGGCTATCCTGATGCTGTAGGTGTTTTTCGTTTTGCGACTGGTTTTGCGACTGTGAATGTGCCTTAAGCGTTTGCCCTGTTGCCGGCAATGTAACCGCCAGCAACAGGCACATCATGATATTTCGTACAACGCAAAACATGGCTTAGAGGGCTTACAAACTGATTCATTTTTCAGACAGTTAATCAGGCATGGCTAGCTAAATGGATGTGCTGGCCATAGGCTTCCAGAATATCTTTTGCATGCTCGATTTCGTCATCGTTGCCATGTGCAATGACGATAAAGCGTCCAGCCTCGAGGTGCTCATGATAAAGCTCCTCATGGTGCTTGTTCATTTTTGCAATGGCTAATGCGGAAAAAATACCCCCACCTATCAACCCGACATCCAGACCGGCTAAGGCTCCGGCTACGGCACCGGCACCTACAAAAATTCCTAATCCAGGTATGGCCAAGACACCAACACCTGCAAGGATGCCTAAGGTGGGGCCAACCACTGCACCGATACCGACACCAGTAGCAGCAACCTTCATTTCTTTCGAGTACACATCGTCTGAATCACGCCCGGGACCCTGACCACCTTCACCAGGATCTTGGGGGTCTGGCGCTGCCGAAGCGCGGTGTAGGATTGAAATTTTTTTCTCAGAAAAGCCACTATCCTTGAGCGCCTTAATGGCGTTAATGGCCTTTTCCTGAGTTTCGTAAATGCCAATTGTTGCTTTCATTCTTTATTGGGGATTAATCTCCATCTTTCTGGAGCAAAAGATTATGCCACGAAAGGGAAGCGACAGTGCAGTAGCATAGAAGACTTGAATATTGCCCGCATCCATTCGGTAATTCAGTAGCTAAATCTTAGTACATCCAGCGTGCCCGGACGATTTCCCGCTTGCCGGGGGGACCGGGCAGTTTACTGACCTGCCATCCTGCGGCCTGCATGGCCCGGCGTACACTTCCTTTACTACAATAGGTGGTCATCATTCCACCAGATGTCATCAGGTGCCCCAGATTTTCAAACATGGATTGTGACCAAAGAGCAGGTTGTGCTTCGGGGGCAAAAGCATCAAAATAGATGAGCTGAAAATGCTTTTCGGAGTGAAAATCCCGAAAATCGCATTGCTGCTTTTCCAGAATGAAGTTTTCATGGATGGTTACTTCCCCACCCCAGTCCGCATCGTGCAATGCGCGAAAGATTGTTGCGTGTCCCAGTAACTCTGAATAGTTCAAAGAATAGGTCAGACCTGGCTCTAGTGGAAAAGCTTCCAACGAATGGTAATGGATTACCGGACCATTTTTCAGTGTTGCAAGTGCCGTTAAAAAAGCATTCAGGCCCGTACCAAAACCCAATTCTAAAATATTCAGGGGCGCTTCAAAAGTTTGTATTGCCAGTTGCAACCCTGTTTTAATGAAAACATGTTGCGACTCCTGAATAGCACCATGTATGGAATGATAGCTCAAGCCTGATTTTTCCAGCACGATAGTGTGTGAACCATCATCACTAAGCTTCAGGAGCCGGGCTTCTTCCTGCATGCCGACAAATGTCAATTAAAACAAAGGAAGCTGGGCTGCCTTCATGCGCCGAAAGAGGTTGGTGTTTAAGTCCATCTTTGATTCGTTCAGGCCATATTTCCTACAGAAAAGCTTGAACTGATTGCGAATCATTTCAGCAAATTTTCCTTCGCCGGCCATCCTGTTTCCAAAGCGGCTGTCGTTCACTTTTCCTCCGTGGCAATCACAGATGGCATTCCAGATTTTATCTGCCCGGTCTGGTATGGCCTGTAGCAGCCAGTCGTGGAAGATGGGGCCAATAGCCCCGTTGAGCCGGACAATCGTGTAGCCAGCCCAGCGAGCGCCCGCTTCAGAAGCAGCTTTCAGCACAGCAGGCATGTCTTGGTCGTTTAGTCCAGGTATAATTGGGGCATTCATAATACCGGTCGGTACGCCAGCTTTTGAAAGGCTTTCGACGACATGGAGTCTTTGGCGATACGAAGCCGTGCGGGGTTCCATTAATTGGCGCAGGTTTTCATCCAGAGAAGTGATGGAACAAAAAACATGGACCAAATCCAAGGCAGCCAGCTCCTGCAAGATGTCCAGGTCGCGTAGCACCAGTGCATTTTTGGTAATGATGCTTACCGGGTTGCGATAGGCCAAACAGATTTCCAGCAATTGCCTTGTGATACGCATCCGCCGCTCGATGGGTTGGTAACAATCTGTATTTCCCGATAGAGAGATAGGGGCCGGTTGCCAGTTTTTATGTTCGAAAAATTTTCGCAATAGCTGCGGGGCATTGCGCTTCACGAAGATTTTGCTTTCAAAATCAAGACCTGCACTACAGCCCCAATATTCATGGGTATTACGGGCATAGCAATAGACGCAGCCATGCTCGCAACCCTGGTAGGGATTGGCGGAATACATCATGCCCACATCCGGGCTGGTCACTTTGTTGACCAGACTTTTGCTGTCGTCAAAAAAGAATTCGGTCTTTCGTGGGGTCTGCTCCCATTCGTCAATGGCCTCGGGTTGGCATTGCAGATACTCTGACTTCAAAAAACGATTGGCGGGATTGAACTGTGCGCCTCTTCCTTTTGCTCTTAGCGTCATCATGTGGCTGTATTTTTTAAAAGAAAGCCCAAAGCAAAAAAAACACCGTTACTAATAGAGCCTTCTTTTCGTTATCAATACTAACACAGAATTTGAATAAAGACTAAAAAGATTTTTTGGCATCCACCAATCAGCCTTGGCTTTGGCAGGAAAAAGATTTGAAAAGAAAGACGGCAAGCCTGTAAGCCGGATTCTGTCTGCCGCAAGAAGCGGGAGGCTGTCATTTATCTGGACCGGGCATCACTGCCCGGCTCGAGCTGCCAACCCACGGATACGCCTGTCGGAACAGGACTGGTGCGAGCCGCACCCAATAATATCCGCCTATTTGGCATTTCAGCACGCAAGGTTTACCCGCAGATATTGTTACCAATATCCACCGTAGGCTCTTACCCTACATTTTCACCCTCACCCTCTGTTGCCGGAGGGCAGTTATTTTCTGTGGCACTTTCTGTTTCCGCTTTTGGCGGAACCCAGCCGTTAGCTGGTGCGCTGCTCTGTGCTGTCCGGACTTTCCTCAGCGCTGAAGCACTGCGACAACCCGGCCTGCCGTCTTTCGGGGGCAAAAATACTTGCGAAATGCTTGTGGAAATAAGCACCTAAAAAGACTGAATTCAATACCATTCTTCTCTAAAACAAAGCTTCCTGCTGAGCCATACCCATCACATTTTTCTCGAGTTGCAACAGTCTGCGTTTGGCTGCCAGCCCTCCGGCATAACCCGTTAATGAACCATCTGCACCCAACACCCGATGGCAGGGAATCAGAATGGCCAAAGCATTGGCACCATTGGCAGAGGCGATGGCACGAATTGCTTTTTCGTTACCCAGATTGCGGGCCTGTTGCAGGTAGCTACGCGTGTGGCCAAAAGGAATTTGGAGCAGCGATTGCCAGACCTTTTTCTGAAATTCAGAGCCCACCTGCAA
>CAYRJR010000152.1:0-7140 GCA_964424655.1 uncultured Chitinophagaceae bacterium | reverse complement strand
GAATACGGAATCGGCATTGGGTTTATGCAACCAACGCAGGCGTGCGCTGAAAGGCTCCAGCACATAATCGCTGGTTTCCACACCCATGATGGTGATGCTGCCCGGTGCTATCGAGAGGGTATCAATGAGCAGGCTGTCTGCTTTTGTTGCCATTTTTTTGCTGCGCCAATTGCTCCAGGTTCCGGCGATGTTTTGGGCAGAGACAGCGTAACATGAAAGGCAATATGCCAGCAGCAGCAAGCCAGGCCGCAAGGGGGCAGGGAGCGATATGTAACAGGACCGTTTCAAGCTGGCGAAATGGAAGCGCCTCCCGCAAACGCAGCATCCGGCTGGGGATTGTCTGCAGGCCTCGTGAAATTAGGCTGCGGCTGCGATGACTGTTGCAGGAATCATCTGGGCTTTACCGGATGTTTGCAACCTTGCCGGCTATGTGCAGCGGATATAATATGGAGTTGTTTTCCTCCGATTTACGGGAAAAGCCGAACAGACTGACGAACCCCTCAGTGTGCGACGCAACGGATGATTGGGAGCGTGATGCAGCCGACTAAATCAATATTTTTTTGAGCATCAATTACTCTTTAGGCAGCCTTGATGCTTAGTTTTTCCGGGCGGTCATGTGCACTTTGGAGTTGATGGTGATGGGCATTTTCATTCCCATCATGCTCATGTCGCCATTGATTTTCCAGTTTACATCTCCTTTGCTCACGAGGCCGGTGCTGATGTCAACGTCCATGCTGCCTGACTGCTCGCCCTGCAAAGAAATTTTCACGCCCTTCATCTCCGGCAGGTCGGCATTTCCGTCGCCATTGATTTTGGCTTTGAGTTCGAGGTGAGCGGTGTTGCCGTCAATGCTTTTGAGCGTATAGACATTTTCCACTTTCATTTGCATCACGTTCATGTCCATGTTGTAGCTCTTTTTCCAGGAGTCGCCGGGTAGCACGGGCTTGTCGGGGAAGATGTCGAGGGACTGGCGCATGAGGCTGCGCACGGCTGTATCGTTGAAAGTTTCTGCCATTTGACGGTGGATAGCCAGGCCTTCGGGCGTGGTGGTGTCGCCGATGCTGCTGAGGATGGAATCCAGGCCATCTACCCTATGAATTTCGCCTGAGGATGTCACCATCATGACGAATTGTTTGCCCACCATACCGCCCAGCATAGCGAGTTGCGGGTTGCTGCTGACGCTGTCTTTCGAATCGTAGTTGATATCGCCCATTGGGCTTTTCATGTTCATCCGAAGGTGGTCGTAGGTGACCGAGATAGGTTGCAAGTCGCCCTGCACTTCGCCAGCCTTATAGGTCATTTCCATCAGCATATCCTGCGTAGAGGAGATGCTTTGCCCCATTGGCTTTTGCTCCGTAGTGGTGTTGGTTTGGATGCTGTAGGTGTATTGGCTGCCAGGCTGCAACCTGAGCCTGAGTTCAATCGGCTCATTATGGCGACAGGAGCTGCCCAGCAATGCGGCAATCAGAAAGGCCACAATGGGCAGAAAAGCTTTTTTCATGATTGAAATTTTAGCGCCGCCAAATGTAAGTGCCTGCCTGCCGCTGCACTATGCTAATGGAAGAACAGACTCATCAGGCCATAGATACCCGCAGCCAGCAAGCCACTCACCGGGATGGTGAGTATCCAGGCCCAAATCAGATTTACAGTAACCCCCCAGCGTACCGCACTCAGTCGCTTGGTGGCCCCCACACCGATGATGGAGCCGGTGATGGTGTGTGTGGTGGATACCGGGATTTTCAATTGTTCGGTCACGAAGAGTGTAATGGCACCTGCGGTTTCGGCAGCCACACCTTCGAAGGGAGTCACTTTGGTGATGCGCGTACCCATCGTCTTGATGATTTTCCAGCCGCCGCTCATGGTGCCTAAGGCGATGGCGGTGTAGCAGGCTAAGGGCACCCAGACGGGCATCACTTCTGCTACGTCCACCGTCTGTGGGTTGATGCTATGCTGGATGAGGATGGCAACCGTGATAATGCCCATTACTTTCTGAGCATCATTGCCGCCATGTCCGATTGAAAATGCAGCAGACGAGACAAGCTGCAGTCGTCGTAAAACGATGGTGGCTTTGCCATGTGGCAGGCGACTCAGGAAGAGCGTAGCCGTGGCCATCACGATGACGATAAGCCCCAGCAACAGCCATTTGAAATTTTGAGAAGTGAAAATGAATCGCAGGGTTGGGCTATCGAAATGTGTTTTCCATTTTGCAGGATTCGTCTCCAGTGTATAGCGCAGCAGCACAATGGTGCCCATGATGATGCAAACTGAAAACAGCTTTGGCCATATTCTTTTCGAGAAGGAATGAATAAACCAAAGGGAAATCACGAAGGCTGCAATCATGCCAATCAATGGGGCGAGTACGATGAAGGCCACTGTCTTGACAACGGGTTCGGAGTTGATGGCGCTGAAGCCATCAGCGGCAATGGCTGCTCCTGCAAAGCCGCCAATAAGTGTGTGGGAAGATGAGGAAGGAATACCGAACCACCAGGTCAGCAGATTCCAGGCAATGGCTGCCGTCATACCGGCAAGGACTACATATAAATCCGGATGCCGGGCAATCTTGGAAATGGTATCAGCAACGCCGTGATCTTTAAAAATGAAGAAGGCGACGAAGTTGAAAAAGGCAGCCCAAAGCACGGCCTGGAAGGGGGTCAGCACTTTAGTGGAAACGACCGTAGCTATGGAGTTGGCCGCATCATGAAAGCCATTGATGTAATCAAAGATGAGCGCACACGCAATGATGACGATGAGCAGGACGGACATGTACTTGAATGGTTGCTGTAGCCTTGGGCTACTCAGGCATACTTGATGATGATAGACTCAATGACGTTGGCTGCATCTTCACACTTATCTGTTACGATCTCCATCTCCTGATAGAGGTCTTTGCGTTTGACAAGCTCCACGGCAGAAATGTTGGGTGAAGAGAAGAGGCGGACGATGGCATTGTCCAGCACGTCATCAGCATCATTTTCCAATTTGTTGATGAGCACACAGGCATCTGTGATGGCCCGTATTTCGCGCATATTGCGCAGCTCATGCACAGCACGATGCAGCGCAGCAGCACATTGGTCAATGATGCTTGCAAACTCCAGCATGGTCGTATCAATCTCATCCATCTGATAGTTAACAATGCGCTTGGCAGAGCCCCAGATATAATCGGCTACATCATCCAATGAAGTGGTGAGGGTGTGGATGTCTTCGCGGTCAAATGGGGTGATGAAGTTTTGACCGAGCTGAATGAAAATGCGGTGGGTCAGCTCATCGTTACGATGCTCATGATCTTCGAGCGTGCGCAACATCTCATCCCGCTTCAGCCTGTTGGTCTCTTTCAGGCCAACGAGAAACAGTTCCGACATCCTCTTCAGGTTGCCGGACACTTCTTCAAACAAAGAATAAAACACCCGGTCTTTGGGCATGAATAATTTCAGAATGGCGCCTAAAGGCATATAGCTGATTTGAGGTTGGCAGGGATTTGCGCAGCGAAGCTATTACCTCCATTTTCGAAAATTCAATGTCTGTCACATCAGGTATTGAGGGATGTCCCTGGAACCCAATCCCCGAGCGGGATGGCTAATGAAAACTTAACCGAAAGGTAATATTGACTGGAGCCCTTTTACCGGCCTTCCATCTGGGGTGATTCTACTTTTGCGGCGCATGAAAATCTGCATGTCACCTGCTTATTTTTTTTCAGGAATCATCCTGATTTTATCCGCTTTCTCCACCTTGTCAAAGGCCCAAAATGTGTCAGGGAGCCGGAGCGATTCTTCTGAAAAAATAGCCCTGATTCCTGCCGCTTTTCAAGGGCTGCATATTGGGGGCTATATCCAGCCACAATGGCTGAAGGCACAAAGCCCTGGCATTGCCAGCTACAGCGGTGGCAACTTCCCATCAGGGACAGACAATCGTTTCAGCATCCGAAGGGGCAGGCTGGGGGCTGAGTATCTCCTGAAGGATGCTTCAGGTTTTGCAAGACTGGATGTGTCGTTGCAAATAGATGTTTCTGAAAACGGAGTTGGTATCAGGGATTGCCGGGCAAGCCTCTTTGAAAGCAAATGGCATGTTTTGTCTTTCAGTGCCGGGATGTTCCGGAAGCCATTTGGGTATGAAGTGACATACAGTTCTTCGCGCCGTGAGACACCTGAGCGCGGGCGTGCCAGTCAAATTCTGATGCGAGGTGAGCGAGACCTCGGTATCATGCTCAGTTTTTCACCTCAAGACAAAAATGCAAAGCTGGCCTGGCTCCATGCTGACCTGGCACTAATGAACGGCCCGGGGATTTCTGCCAACGGCGACTATGATTCACACAAAGATTTGATAGCTCGTGTATGGACAAATCCCTGGTCATTTTTTCAAAAGAAAATAAGCCTGACTGGCGGGCTGTCCTGGTATGAAGGGGGCATCATCAACCCTACAGAAATGGTGTATCGCTATGAACAGGGCCATTATCTTATTGAGACGATTGCTGAAAACAAGGGTAAGCTGATGCCGCGTCGCTATTATGGTGCAGACATTCAGCTAAAGCTGGGTAGGGAAAGATTCAAGACGGAATTGCGTGCAGAATATCTGCGTGGGAAGCAAACGGGCAGCATAGGTAGCAGTGAAACTCCACTGTCCATTGCCCCGCCCATCGTGTTGGCCACTCGCTCTTTTGAAGCGGGCTATTTCTACTTCCTGCAACAGCTTGGCAACCCGCACCATTTAGCCGTGCTGAAATATGATTTCTATGATCCAGACACAAAGGTATCTGGCATGGATGTGGATGCTTCGAAGGGCTTCACAGCAGCCGATGTCCGTTTTCAGACCTGGGGATTCGGGTATGTCTGGGATTACAGCGATGCCATCCGGCTGATGCTTTATTACGACCATCCCATCAACGAAAATACCCGGCTAAGCGGGTATGCTCAAGACCTGACTGATGATGTGTTCACAGCACGCTTACAGTTTCGCTTTTGACCGAAGGCCGGACCGGTTCGCTGATTTGCACGCCAAGCAATGTGATGATGATGATGATGGCACCGAAGGCAAAAAGAATACCCGCTGAAATCCGGTTCAGGTACATCACCACACGCAAGGTGAGCCGTTGGCGAATGGAGTCAGCAAGCAGCACTTTTAGAAAGTCGAAACCCAGCACAACGATGAGGCAGGTGGCAAAAAAAGCAAAGCGGTAGGTAGTGCCATGCACCGCAATGATAGTTACGGCCGTGAGCCAGTTCAACACCACACCCGGGTTGACGGTATTGATTAAAAACCCAGAGCCGAAGATGCGGAAGTAGTGCCCGCCACTCACTTCGGTAAGGCGTTGAGAAGGGCGTTGCGGCTTGTATTTTGCCATCAGCCCCCGCAAGCCAATGATGAGTAAAATGCCGCCACCGCCATACGCTAAAGGAGCCTCGTAGCGGTGCAACATTTCTAAAAAAGGTGCTGCCAGATTAGCCAGTGTGACGTAAATGATATCCGATAGCGACACACCTAACACGAAAGCCACGCCACTCTTCCAGCTGTGATTCATGCTGTAGCGAATCACTGCAAACAGCGTAGGACCGACGGAGATAGCCATAAACAGGCCGAGCAACAACCCGCCCCCAATCGCTCCTAGATTGCCCATGTCGGCAAATTAAACGAAAGGAAACTTAGGCACCAGACTATGTATGCCTAAGCATAAGCTTATTGCTGTCATGATAATTACAATGAAGGATACATATCCAACTCGCGCGGCTCGCGACGAATCTTGTAATACCAGAATACGATGAATGAAATGGGTTGAAACATCGTAAGGAATACGGCCCAGAAACACTTGTAGTCGCTGGCTAAACTTTTCAGCCTCGCCAGGTGAATGATGAAGTAGAGCAGAATGCCTAACGAAAGCAGCGCTGCAATCCCGTAGAAAACCCCAATTCGGTCAAAATGCAACGCAGACAAATTGACCAGAGCAAGGTGGTCATACATGTCTTTGCGTTCGATGATGGGGCCAAAGACCAGGAGCTGGTTGATGAATGCTACCAGAAAGGCAGCGAGTGGGACGAAGCTGATAATCCCGAGGCGTCTCTTCCGGGCGGGATCCATGATTTCGGTTGACATTGCCTTTAGATTTTCTGCTACTAAGAAAAGAATCATGCCTTCGAATTAGGGCCTAGCTGCACTGAGCATACTTCAGAATCTTCAATCTCAATTTGGCTATGTTTGAACGAATGCTTTGCAGGATATTTCCTGATTTGTTTCAGAAAAAGAATTGTGCTTATGATGTTCCGGATTTGCCTATTGATTTTATTAGCCATTAGCCTGAACGGCTGTGGTCTTAGTGAACGGGAAGCAGCCCTGAATGCCCGTGAAAATGCATTACAAAGCCAGCAGCAAAATCTGGACTCCATATCGCTTGCCCTCCAGCAGCGGGAAGATGCCTTATCTCAAAAATTGCTGAAGCTTGATTCATTGTCGCACGACTCCACCATGCTCTACGAACCACAGCTTATCGGGCGCTGGGCTGTGCGTATGACTTGCACAGAGACGAGTTGCCCAGGCTCTGCCTTAGGCGATGTCAAGTCTGAAATCTGGGATATTTCTTATCAGGAAAATGCATTAGTCGCTAAGGCGATAGTGAAGAATAATATGGTCCGGATTTACTCCGGGAAAAGCACACGGGACGGCATCCAGATGAGCGATGCACCACCATCGGATTCGGGTGGGAATGCAGTAGTAATCTCCATCAGCCTGAAACAGAAAAACGGAAATACACTCGAAGGTGAACGGGTAATCGCCCGCGAAAACGATTGCCGGATTGTCTATGCTTTGCAGCTCAGCAAGCAATAATTTCTTCACCCAAGTCTGCTTGCCATGCTGTTTCTGACTAAGCTCAATTTCGATTTGCCCTTATCCAATCCGGTGATCATTTTTTCACTGGTGTTGTTCATTATTCTTTTTGCGCCGATTCTCTTTAATAAGATTAAAGTGCCGCATATCATCGGTCTGATTCTGGCCGGTGTCATCATTGGTCCTTATGGCCTGAATCTCCTCCGCCGCGATAGTAGTATTGTGCTTTTTGGAACGGTTGGCCTGCTGTACATCATGTTCCTTGCCGGCCTAGAAATAGACCTCACCGAATTCAAAAAAAGCAGAAATAAAATCCTAACCTTCGGCTTACTC
>CAYRJR010000151.1:0-7290 GCA_964424655.1 uncultured Chitinophagaceae bacterium | reverse complement strand
CCCGCAGAGCGGAGCTATCCTGAATGACAGTGTCTCCTTCTTTGGAAGGACTTTTAAAAACTCATCCCTCTTCGATTATTCGATTGCGGCTGCCTACCTCATCATTGCGCTGCTATCGCCTGTGCTCTCCTCCCTGGCCGACTACAGGGGCAATAAAAAATCCTACCTCCGCTTCTTCACCTACTTAGGTTCCCTGGCCTGTTGTGGGCTGTTTTTTTTCGCGCCCAAATGGTCGTCTCATTATCTCGAACTGGGCATCATTCTTTCCGGGATTGCGGCGCTGGGTTATTGCGGCGGTTTGGTTTTCTACAATGCCTATCTACCCGAAATCGCAGCCCCTGAAGAGCGTGACCAGGTTAGTGCGCTGGGTTTCGCACGAGGCTATGTGGGCAGCGTCTTGCTACAGATTGTTTGCTTCGTTTTTGTACTGAAACCAGAATGGTTTGGCTGGATGGGTATCCATGATGCCGGAGATGCTTCGCGCTTTTCATTTCTCTTAGTCGGGTTGTGGTGGATGCTCTGGGCACAGGTGCCATTCAGGCGTTTGCCACAAGGCCAGGCACAGGCGAAGCAACGCAGCCATTCTTTGTTGAGCAATGGTTTTCATGAACTCAGAAAGGTTTGGTTGCAAGTGCGACAAATGCCGGTCATCCTGCGCTTTCTCATGGCTTTTTTCTGCTACAGTATGGGGGTGCAGACAGTCATGCTGGCAGCTACCATCTTCGGGGCCAAAGAGCTGCACTTAGCATCCAGCCAGCTCATTGCAATCATCCTTGTGATTCAACTCGTAGCTATTGCAGGTGCCTATTTGATGGCCCGCCTCTCTCAACGCATGGGTAATCTTCCCGTTCTGCTGTTGACGGTGTTCATCTGGGTGGGCGTATGTGTGGCGGCTTATTTTACAACTACTGCCATGCAATTTTATGTGCTGGCCGCTGTAGTGGGCCTCATCATGGGTGGTATCCAAAGCATGAGCCGAAGCACCTATTCGAAGCTCATGCCTGTCACTGAAGACACGACTTCTTTCTTTTCATTTTTTGATGTCTGCGAAAAGCTCGCAATTGTCCTTGGCATGGCATCCTTTGGACTGGTGGAAGAGCTGACCGGGAATATGCGCAATTCCATACTGGCCCTCATTGCTTTTTTCGTATTCGGCGCAATGTTGCTGATAACAGCCATTCGGATTCAGAAGCAACTAGTCAAAACATAGGGGGAGGAATATTGAAGCATAGTAAATGAGCAGAATTGCTATTAGCGTCATTTCAAGGATTGAACAGTCGGGAATAAAATTAAAAGGATAATTTAAAATAATATAAATTGAATTTCAAAAAAATATTCGACAACGTAATAACAAAAGATACAAAATTATATTTTATAGTATTTTTGGCATTCCTTTTACGGATTTCGGCAATAATTATTGATCCATTTCTTCATCCTTGGGATGAACGGTTCCATGCATTAGTGGCAAGGAACATGATGACTAACCCTTTCGTACCGATGTTAAGGGCCAATCCCATTACGGACAACTTTGATAAATATTCTTGGTGCTGCAATCAAATTTGGCTACATAAACAACCGCTATTCATGTGGCAAATGGCTTTGAGTATGAAGATATTTGGAGTATCAGAGTGGGCCATGAGGCTGCCGAGTGCATTAATGGGGACAGTTTTAGTTATTTTGTTGTATGAAATAGTTATTTTATTAAAATTCAATACCCGTGTTGCCCTCATTTCGGCATTATTAATAGCTTGTTCAAATTTTCATTTGCAATTAATTTCTGGCATCCATGGAATGGATCATAATGATGTTGCACAGGGGTTTTATGTAATGGCGAGCATTTGGGCATTATTAAAATATGATAAATCTAAAAAATGGTATTTCGCTATTTTAGTTGGGATATTTTCGGGAGCAGCAATATTAAATAAATGGTTGACCGGCTTATTAGTATATTTGATTTGGGCAGTAGCAATATTCATAACAATCTGCAAAAGAGAATCAATAAAAAGTCAATTACTCCTTTTTGCACTATCTGTGGCTGTATGCTGTATCGTTTTTCTTCCTTGGCAATATTATATATTGCATCGTTTCACAGATTTAGCCGTTTATGAATTTAGTTATAATAGCAAACATATTAGTGATGCTGTAGAAGGTCATGCCGGAGGAGCACTGTATTACTTTTATTGTTTGAATAATTTATTTGTAAGGTATATTTATTATTTATTTCCTATTGGTGTATTCTTTAGTATTCGTAATAGATCAATCAATAATAAATTCAATTTTGCTATAATTTTATCAATTTGCTTTGTATTTATATTCTTTAGTCTTATTGTTAAAACAAAGATTGATACTTATTTATTTTTTGTCGTCCCTCTATCTTTAATCTATATTTCTGTTTCAGTAGATAAGCTCATTACTGAAATTAATAAAATGGTTAAGCTCCGCTTTTTAGGATTATTTATTTCAATTGTATTAGCCTATATCAGTCTAAACCCAAAGTGGATTATTGATTATATGTCGCCAAAAAATGCAGTAAGGAACGCACGCATCCATAATGCCGAAGTTTACCGGCAAATAAAATATGATTTGCCAAGTAATTATCATGTAATAATGAACACGAATTCTTTTGAAGATATAGATGTTATGTTTTACGATAATAAAATTACAGCCTATCATTGGACTTTATCCGAAAATGAATTTAAATCTTTTGCACAGAATAAACTACCAATTGCTGTTTTTGAACCCCATGGAAAATATACTTTACCAGAATATGTTCTTAAATACCCCTATTTGTATATTATCCACAAAAAATTGATTGATGTCGAATAGAGGCTGCAAAAATTCCATTGAAAATACAAGCCGCTACTCTACAAGTAACGAGCTTTATGAAATAACCCATCCTCAATTTCAGTTCCCTTACACTCCGTAAACTTCATTCACCGCCAACTTTGTGACTTAAAGTTCTCCCGTATAAAATCATGAAACTCTATTCTGTCAATTCCGGTCATTTCAAGCTCGATGGTGGTGCCATGTTTGGCGTTGTGCCCAAGAGCCTCTGGCATCAGGCCAACCCTTCTGATGAAAACAATATGTGCTCCTGGGCAATGCGCTGCCTGCTGGTAGAACATGGCAACCACCTCATCCTGATTGACAATGGCATGGGCAACAAACAGAATGAAAAATTCTTCGGGCATTATTACCTGCACGGAGAGGATACTTTAGAGAAAAGCCTCGCCCGACACGGCTTCCGGCTTGAAGACATTACAGATGTCTTCCTCACCCACCTTCATTTCGACCACTGTGGCGGCTCCATCAAACGGGATGATTCCGGCAAGCTGATACCTGCATTTCCCAAGGCATTATACTGGAGCAATCGCGAACACTGGACTGCTGCCACCACTCCCAATGACCGTGAAAAAGCCTCATTCCTGAAAGAAAATATCCTCCCGATGGAAGAAGCAGGTGTGCTCCGATTTGTTGAAACAGCAGAAGGTGAAGCATGGCTACCCGACTTCCGGGTACGCTTTGTGAAAGGCCATACCGATGCCATGATGTTGCCTCAAATACACTGCAATGGTCGAACCCTACTCTATTGCGCCGACCTGATTCCGTCAGTCCATCACATCCCCATGCCCTGGATTATGGCTTATGACATGCGCCCCCTGGATACCCTCAAAGAGAAAAAAATATTGCTGCGCGAAGCCGTAGCCAACGATTGGATTTTGTTTTTCGAACACGACCCCATCGTGGAATGCTGCAGCCTGCAGGAGACACCCAAAGGCGTTCGTGCCGATAAGCAAGGCAGCTTAAGCTCAATTTTCGGGTAGCTGGTAAGGCTAGCTCAGACAAGTGCATTTATTTTAAGAATTCATCAAAAACCTTTTCTTAACGTTCCTCCATTCAGGAGCAGATGCCATTTTGCCATCTCTTTTAGGCACTGGCCCATTTCTTGACAGTACCTTC
Source organism: uncultured Chitinophagaceae bacterium (assembly GCA_964424655.1). GTDB lineage: Bacteria > Bacteroidota > Bacteroidia > Chitinophagales > Chitinophagaceae > UBA1952. Next base: position 3,330 of record CAYRJR010000151.1, on the reverse strand, counting down.
GCGCATGTTCAAAAAACGCAGCATGACAAAGGATAATAAGAAGGAACATTCAACGAAAAACATGGAACAGGAAAAGACCATCGAACTACAGGAAGAATTGCTGGCTGAAAGCTTAAATACCGATGAAAACCGGGCTGGTATTGCAGGGCTGGAAGAAGAGTTAAACTCCGAAAACGACAGCAAGATTCAGGAGGAGTTGACCGCCCTGAATGATAAATATCTACGACTGGCTGCTGAATTTGACAACTATAAACGTCGTACCAGCCGCGAGCGCGTAGAGCTATTGCAAACTGCCGGCAAGGAAATCGTCACTGCACTGCTGGAAGTATTGGACGACACAGATCGTGCTGCAAAAAGCCTGGAGACCGATGATGTGGCACAGATAAAAGATGGGGTCGGGCTCGTCTTCAGCAAGCTGCGAAATACGCTGCAGGCCAAAGGCCTGAAACCTATGGAAGCACTCGGTGCCGACTTCGACCCGGGGCTACACGATGCCATCACCGAAATCCCGGCTCCGGGCCAGGAAGGCAAGGTGGTGGACGTGGTCACGCCCGGCTATTTTCTTAACGACAAAATCATTCGCCACGCCAAAGTGGTAGTGGGTAAATAAGCGAGATACTTCCGTTCAATGAGTAAGCGAGACTATTATGAAGTGCTGGGTGTGAGTAAGACAGCCAGCGCAGATGAAATCAAAAAGGCCTACCGAAAGGTGGCCATGCAGTTCCACCCAGACCGCAACCCAGGTAATAAGGACGCAGAAGAGCATTTCAAAGAAGCTGCAGAGGCTTATGATGTGCTCAGCGATGCCGACAAAAAGGCGCGCTACGACCGATTCGGCCATGCCGGCATGGGTAGTGCTGCGAGTGGTGGCTTTGGCGGTGGCGGCATGAGGATGGAAGACATCTTCCAAAACTTCGGCGATATTTTCGGAGGCGATGATGTATTCAGTTCCTTCTTTGGCGGAGGTGGCGGTCACGGGCGACATCGTGGCTCGCGGGGTGCCAACCTGCGTGTGAAGATGAAGTTGAATTTTCAGGAAATAGCCAACGGTACAAATAAGAAAATTAAGGTCAAGAAGTATGTAGTCTGCAGCACTTGCAGTGGCTCCGGTGCCAAAGACAAGAGTAGTGTACAAACTTGCGGAAGCTGTGGTGGCCAGGGTCAGGTGCGCCGCGTACAACAGACTTTCATGGGGCAGATGCAAACCGTTGTGACTTGCCCCACCTGCAACGGCTCGGGCCAACAAATCACAGCTAAATGCCCTGCCTGCAAAGGCGAAGGCCGCCAATATGGCGAAGAAACCATAGACCTTCAAATTCCGGCTGGCGTGCAAGAAGGCATGCAGCTATCTATGAACGGAGCAGGAAATGCCGGTGAGCATGGCGGGCCTGCTGGCGACCTCCTGATTCTGATCGAAGAAGAGCGCCATCCACAGCTTCGTCGCGCCGACTTAGACGTGGTGTATCAATTGCGCGTCTCCTTCCCGGATGCCGTGCTGGGCACCAACGTGGAAGTACCGACTATTGACGGCAAGGCCAAAATCAAAATCCCAGCCGGCACACAAAGTGGAAAGATTTTCCGACTGAAAGGGAAAGGCTTCCCTGCCTTCCAATCCTATGAAAAAGGGGATGAACTGGTGGAAGTATCCGTATGGAGCCCTCAGCACCTGAGTAAGGAGGAACATACCATGCTGGAGCACCTGAAAGAATCGCCCAATTTTCAGCCAGGCACTGCGCCGGGACAGGAAGATGAGAAAGGCTTTTTTGATAAGATAAAGGATGCTTTCAGTTGAATAAGTGAGCCTGTTTTACAGGCTTTTTTCATCTTAATAACCATGCATTGCCCACCATCCTCAATAAGGGCTTCAAGGAATCCTATCCCGATAAGTTCGGACTGTAAGTAGCCCTCATTGCACCTTTGCAGCCACAAAATTTTTTACTCCAAATGATGAAGGTTCTTACCGGAAAAAAAGCGCCTCTTTTCCAGGCCGATGCTGTTGTAGATGGCCTTGAAATGGTTGACAATTTCTCACTCGACCAATATCTCGGCAAGAAGAATGTCGTGTTCTTCTTCTACCCTATGGATTTCACCTTCGTGTGCCCGACCGAGCTAATTGCCTTTCAGGAAAAGCTCGCAGAATTTGAAGCACGTAATACAGTAGTTATTGCCTGCTCCACCGACACCAAATTCAGCCACTTCGCCTGGCTCAACACTGAGCGTAAACAGGGCGGCATTAAAGGCGTCACTTACCCCATAGTAGCAGACCATTCCAAGATGATTGCCATCAACTATGGCGTGCTGGCCGGCGAATACATTCAGACAGAAAACGGCCTGGATTTCGAAGGAAACCCTGTGGCATATCGTGGGCTCTTCCTCATAGACAAGGAAGGCATCGTGCGCCATCAGGTGGTGAATGACCTGCCCCTGGGGCGTAGCGTAGATGAAACCCTGCGCATGGTGGATGCCTTAAACTTCCACGAAGAAAACGGCGAGGTTTGTCCCGCCAACTGGAACAAAGGGAAAGAAGGCCTGAAAGCAACTTCTGAAGGCATTGCCGAATACCTGAGCGCTCACATCAACTAAGGAGTCCGGAGCCGGGACATTACAGGAAGAATCTTTGTCTGTATAGCCCTCCGAAGAGATTACCCCTAATGATGCCGGCCTTAAAAACCGGCATCTTTGCATTCAAATCCTCTGAGCAGAAGCCGCAGGAAGCTAAGAGCAATCCATGCTGCCTTCCAGGAGAATCTTTCAAAAAAATGAAAGACTGCTATTCTACCTCTTCCAAATTTTCATACTGATGAAAGCCCGGAATCTGCGCGTCACCAAACGCTTCACCATGGATATGGCTCATGCCCTCTGGGGCTACGATGGGCCTTGTAAGAATATCCATGGGCATACTTACCATTTAAGCGTCACGCTGCTGGGCACGCCTTCGCCCGACTTGCAGGACACCAAGCTGGGTATGGTCATTGACTTTGGCGACCTGAAGCGCATCGTTCATGAACAGATTATTTCACGCTATGACCATGCTCTTGTGCTGAATGATGGCGCCCCGTATTCAAAATCTGACCTGATAACTTCTGAGTTCGAAAAGGTGATTCTGGTCCCTTATCAGCCTACCTGCGAAAACCTACTCCTGCATTTTGTGGAAGCCCTGCAACATCATTTCCAACAAAACCCCAGGCTGATTTCGGTGCGGCTGGAAGAAACACCGACTTCCTATGCAGAGTGGCTCGCCACCGATAATCCGCAATAAAACGAATCAGCCTTGCGGTATGAGGCAAATCATTTTTTAGCCAGCAATATTTCCGGGTTCAGCATCCGTTG
>CAYRJR010000150.1:0-7329 GCA_964424655.1 uncultured Chitinophagaceae bacterium | reverse complement strand
CCTGGTTTTGCCACGCTGCCTTTGCCCGGTGTTCAACCCGTGTTGATGGATGAAAAAGGACAACCGCTTTTGGGGAATAATCTAAGTGGGAACCTATGTATGGCAGCTCCCTGGCCAGGGATGATTCGCAGCACCTGGGGCGACCCGCAACGTTGTCGTGAAGCTTACTTCAGGGCCTATCCTGGTTATTATTTTTCCGGCGATGGATGCCTGCGTAGTGAAGAGGGTTTTTACCGAATTACCGGCCGCGTAGATGATGTGTTGAATGTGAGCGGTCACCGTCTGGGTACAGCAGAAATTGAAAATGCAATTGGTCAGTGCCCGGGTGTGGTTGAAAGTGCCGTAGTGGGCTATCCGCACGACCTGAAAGGACAGGGCATCTATGCCTTTGTGATTGCTGCTTCAGAGAAAAATGAAAAGCTGCACGAAGCCATTCTGGACACCGTTTCAGAGGTTATCGGCCCCATTGCACGACCCGACAAGGTTCAAATCGTGAAAGGCTTGCCCAAGACACGCAGCGGGAAAATCATGAGGCGTATTCTGCGCAAAATAGCAGAAGGCGATATGGAGCATATTGGCGACACGACAACGCTCTTGGAACCTGCGGTGGTTGAAGAAATAAAAGCAGGAAGAAGGGTCTGACGTTTCGATTCAGATAAACTTATTGTCTCTTGCGGCTTTGATGGCGTCTTCCCGGCTATGAACATCCAGTTTGTGGTAGATGTTTTTGATGTGGCTCTTTACCGTTTCCAGGTCCACAAAAAGTTCGTCAGCTATGCGTTTCCGGCTCTTACCGGTGGCAATTAGTTCCAGCACTTCCGTCTCGCGACGCGTGAGCGGTGAATCCTCAGCCCGTTGAACAGAGCGAATGACCAGACGGGCAATCTGAGCACTCATAGGCCCACCTCCTTCCATCACTTCGTGTATTGCAGCAGTCAGTTTTTCTGGAGGCATGTCTTTAGTCAGGTACCCGGAAGCACCATTGCCGAGTGCCCGGAATATGAGTAAATCCTGCTCATAGACTGTCAGTATAAGTATGTGCAGGCCGGGCATCAGTTTCTTCAGTTTGGGCAAAGCATCCACGCCACTGATGCCGGGCAGCTCTACATCCAGCAAGAGCACCTCCGGGCCATCAGAAGGCAATTTTTTCAATGCCTGCTCTACGGAAGTGTAAGTGCTTACTACCTGAAATCCTGGTGTGCGGGCAATGAGGTAGGCATAGCCTTCTCGTATGGTTTCGTCATCTTCAATAATGGAAACACGGATGTCGGTGTTGATAGGCATGAACTGAAGCTTTTTGTGATACTGATGTTTCTGAAATGGTTTAGCGTATGACTCGTGCAAATACTTCCAGTCTGGTGCCAGAGCCTGGTTGCGATTGAATTTCGAAGCGACCTCCAAGCCTTTCTGCACGCGCTTTCATATTTAGCAAACCCTGGCCAGGTGTGTCTTTTTCTAAATCGAAGCCCTTGCCATTATCCTGAATTTTTGCTTGAAGGAAGGAGTCTTCGAGACTGCAGTGAATGCTCAATTGACTGGCATCGGAATATTTCAGGGTATTGTTTAGTGCTTCTTTGAAAATCATAATTAAGTTGCGACTCAGGTCAATGGTCAAGGGGATTTCTTTCCATTGTTCTGGCAGTTCTTCCATGTTGAACTCTGTGTGGGTATCACCGAATAAATCGAGGCCTAAATCCCGGATGCGGTTGAGTACCTGGAAGAGGTTGTCGTTGCTGGGTTGCAGGCTCCAGAGGATATCCCGGGTACCGCTGTACAGTTGCCGGGCACTGTCCTGAATCTGGTCAATGATGCGCGCTACATCGGCATTACCGCTGGTTTTACTGCGCAGCACGTTGGTGAGCACATTGATGCGCGTCAGTTTGTTGCCTACTTCATCATGAAAATCTTCGGCTGTGCGTTGTCGGATTTTCGCCTGCTCGCTCCGCCGAATCGCCTCATGTTCGGCCCTTTGCTTTTTGCGTGCAGCCGTCACCATTAATTGCAGGAAGATGCCCATCAACATACAAGCAAGTACCATCAATACGCGGAATAAAGTGGTCTTGTAAAAAGGTGCGATAATGATGAAAGGATATCGCAAGCTGGCTTTCAGCGGATGAACTCCGTCCGTACTGCATTGCACCAGCAACTCATAATCGCCGGGCGGTAGTGCCGGAAAGGTTACTGAATTTGTCTTCGACCAGTCACTCCAAGGGGCATTCAATCCTTTCAGGCGATAACGGTAGCTGATGTCTGAATTACCACTCAGGGTGATGGCTGAAAAAGAAAAGCTGAGGCTGTTTTTTTTGTAAGGAAGCCGCAGCCGTTGTGGAATCTGAAAGAATGCGGTTCTGCCTTGAAATAGGCTGGTATCATTCAGAGGCTCGCCAAAAAGGGCCACACTTTCTAATTGCAGGCTGACGGGTTGTGTTTGTGCCAAAGTGCTTTCGGGGTCGAAAAGCTGGGCGCCTCCTGTGGTGCCAAACCATATACGTCCATCGGCTAATGGCAACACAGCATTCCGATTGCTTTCCATGCCTGTCAGCCCCTGATTGCGGCCATAGAACTGGATTCGTGGCGACTGAAAGGGCGATAAAACATGGCATATTCCAAAACCGGTGCCTACCCAGATATTGCCATCACGGGTCGCATACATGTTGTAGATAAAATCAGAACGAAGGCCCTCAGCCTTTCCGATATGCGTGATACGTCCACTGGCTCTTTCTATACCGAACAAGCCATTGTCGGTAGTGCCAATCCAAATATCTTGTCCGGTTGCAGCCATACAGACTACTTGTGCACTGTCGGCTCCGCTCCGTGTCTGATAAGGAATCGCTTTGCCCTGAGCATATATCTGGAACCCTTCGGGAATGCTGAGTAAGAGGCTGTCTTTTCCAATCAGGGCAAAGCATTCAACAGAAGCTTTCAGGTTGAGTGGAGATACAGAATCGCCTTGCAAGCGAAATACCTTTCGGCCATCGCCAATCCATATTCCTGAGCTATCCTGAGTCATCATTAGAATAGTGGATAACATGCCCGGAGTGTTCATGTGCTTCAATTCCCCATCTTGCAAATTGTATCGCCACAGTCCGGCGCTGTGGGTTCCTATCCAAAGAAAACCATTGCGGATTTGGAGGCTCGAAATGCCCCATACTTCACTGGATTTTGGGAATTGAATGGGTGCAATCCGGCCTTGTTCATAACGACATAAACCACCATCGAAAGAGCCGAAAAAAGTGCTTCCATCCTGCGACTGAGCGATAGCACTAACCTGCTGCCCAATCAGGCCCATTCTCTCATTGATCGTCGTGAATGCTGCGCCCGAAAAGCGATATAGACCTTCCCCATTTGCAGCAAACCAGAGGTTGTTTTCCCGGTCGCGCAGTAAATCATCCACCATGACATCGCTAAAGCCATTGCCTTTGTCGAAGCGCCTGATTTGCCCATGCTGAATTTGAATAGCACCATGGCTTGTGCCCAACCAATAACTGCCATCGGAGGCTTGTGCAAAGCTCAGTGGCATGGGGTCTTGCACTGACTGGCGTTGGAATAAGGTCGTCCAGCCTGAATTGATTTGTAGAAAAGCGCCGAGGTAACTGAGGATAATGAGTTGCCCCTTATCGTTTGATTTGATGCGTAAGATGTAGTGCTGTTGATTGTCGGGCAAGGCAAGGCTATCCCATCGCCCCGCTTCATAGCGAAACAAGTATCTGGAACCATAAGCAGCGGCCCACAGCACATGATTCTGAGCTTTGATGGCCGTCCAGCGCAGCCCTTGACGAGGCGTTTTCAGCAATGCAGATTTGCCCTGCTGCCAGCTATAAATGTTTTGCCCGGCAAGGCACCAGATTGAGTCGTCATTGCCACAGGACAATTGAGAAACAGTATTATCCTGAGGATTTCCATTTTCACCAAACCGAAAATTGTGGAAGCGAAAACCATCATACACAGAAAGCCCCTGAGCGGTGCCGATACAGATATTTCCCAGCTCATCGAGGCAAAGTGATTTGATGGTATTGGAAGGCAGGCCATCCCGCATCCCGAAATTGCGAAACCGGCTTCCGTCATAACATGCCAGGCCGCCCAAAGTGCCAATCCAAAGCTGTCCGAACCGATCTTGAATTAAAGATGATGGCTGTGACTGTACGAGGCCCTGCTCCACGCCCAGGTTAAAAAAGGGATAACGCTGAGCCTGAATTTGCCCTCCGGCAAAGCATAGTAAACCTGCCAGCAACAAGCAGGGAAACAGAGTGGGATAATGCAGCCGGAAGTGCATTCCTCAAATGTAGAAGCACAATTTCCCTATAGTCCTGTGTGACGCACTTTTCCCCCCGATTTTCCCCCTGAAACCCGGCATTTGGAAATAGATTTTCCAAGTAAAAGCCAATCAATTCATGCAGTGACTGCTTTTAGCCCTATTATCGAGCCGATGAGCGTGGCAATGAAAAAGAGCCGCCAAAAGCTGGACGGTTCTTTGAAAAAAAACATTCCAACCAGCACCGTTCCTACCGCACCGATTCCCGTCCAGACAGCATAAGCAGTGCCCAATGGCAAAATCTGGGTGGCTTTGTAAAGCAAATACATGCTCAGCGATAAACTGAGCAGAAAGCCCAGCATCCAGGTCGTGGCCAGGGTTCCGGAACTTTCTTTTGCCTTGCCGAGACAAGTTGTAAATCCTACTTCACAAAAGCCTGCAAGAATCAGCATGAGCCAAGCCATCAGTATCGTTTTTAAGGCGCGCAAGATAGCCTCTAAGCCAGCGCTTATTTTTCAAATACCAATGCTTCCGGAGCAGCCCCCAGTTTTTGAAGTGTAGCCGTTACTGCATCCATCATGGGAGGAGGGCCGCAGAGGTAAAAATGCCGGCTGAAATCATCCACATGCCTGCGCAGGAAAGCCTCATCTACAAAGCCCGTATCGAAACCAGAACCTTCTTTTTCATTAGAAAGGACATGCACGACATGCTCACCCAGCAAGGCTTTCAGTTCATCCCGAAGGATGATGTCCTCCGCGCTTTTGTTGGCAAAAAAGAGTTTGTTGCCTGCCAGCTTCCCCTCTTTTTTTAACTGCCTCAGGATGGCTAAAAAGGGAGTCAGCCCGGCACCACCAGCAATGAAATAGCCTGGGCCCTGATAAGAAATTGCGCCCCAAACATCATGGAGAATGAGGCTGTCACCTGGCTTGGCCTGATGTAATTGCTGCGTGACACCACCCCGCTCATAGCTCTTGATGGTGAACTCCAGCGTGGGTTCATCATTGAGCGAAGTGAAGGTGAAAGGACGGCGTTCATTTTCCCAGCCGGGTTTGTTGAGGCATATTTCGGTAGCCTGGCCGGGAATAAAAGAATAACCTTCCGGCTTTTCTACCCGGTAGCTACGCACATCGTGCGTCAGCTCCCGGATAGACAGAATGCGTACAGTGTATTGTTCCATGCATAAATGTGCTGTTGTTTCCTTCGCCGAAGAATCAGGCGAATCAGCATTGCAAGTAAAGACAATCAATAGCGTGCCGTCAAACCGTGGTGACTATTCTGCCATTTGAAATGCTAATATGAAGGGTGTGTTGATGAGCTATCCCAGCTTATGAAAGGAAAGCGCTACGCGAAAGAATCGTGAAAAATATCTTTTTGGCTGGCGAGGGTTTGGAATAATTTTTGCCGCCCGTTGCCGGCATCCTATATTTGCGCCCCGCGCGTGCATCCTATCTATTTATCGTTTTTCGGAATCTGACAGAAACTGACCTGTCGGGAAATGCTTTCCGCATCCCCGCAGGCTTTTGACGTTTGTGCCCGGATATGAATTTTTTAGAAGTAAAAACAACTCGAGAACGCTTTCAAATATGGCAACCAAGAAAGACTTGAAACCCAAGGCTGGCTTCAACAAAATCACCATCTCCCTCGCATCGCCTGACAACATTCTTGACCGTTCATTCGGCGAAGTGTTGAAACCTGAGACCATCAATTACCGAACCTACAAGCCGGAACGTGATGGCCTTTTTTGTGAGAAAATTTTCGGCCCTGTAAAAGATTATGAATGTTATTGCGGCAAGTATAAGCGCATTCGTTACAAGGGTATCGTCTGCGACCGTTGCGGCGTGGAAGTGACCGAAAAGAAAGTGCGTCGCGAGCGCATGGGACACATCAAACTAGTTGTGCCCATTGTGCATATCTGGTATTTCAAAAGCCTTCCCAACAAGATTGGCTACCTCCTGGGCTGCTCATCCAAAAAGATGGAGAGCATTGTCTATTATGAGCGCTATGTGGTGGTGCAGGGTGGGGCTGCTGATGAAATGATTCGTCAAAAGCTCAACCTGAAGGATAAGGAAGAAACCCGTTTGCAACTGATCACCGAAGACGAGTATCTGGAGATACTGGATGCATTGCCCCGCGAAAACCAAATGTTGCCGGATGAAGATCCCAACAAGTTTATCGCCAAGATGGGCGCAGAAAGTCTGCATGCACTGCTCTCCCGCATTGACCTCGACCAGCTTTCTTATGACCTGCGCAATGCTGCAGCAAACGAGACTTCACAACAACGCAAGCAGGAGGCACTGAAGCGACTCTCAGTGGTGGAGGCTTTCCGAGATGCCAACAGCCGTGTTGAGAACAAACTTGAGTGGATGATCATGCAGTATATCCCGGTGATTCCGCCGGAGCTGCGTCCGCTCGTTCCTTTGGATGGTGGCCGTTTCGCCTCTTCTGACCTCAATGATCTTTATCGCCGAGTTATCATTCGTAACAACCGTCTGAAGCGTTTGATGGAAATCAAGGCTCCCGAAGTGATTCTGCGCAATGAAAAGCGGATGCTTCAGGAAGCGGTGGATTCATTATTCGACAACAGCCGGAAGTCAAACGCGGTGAAGGCTGAAGGTGGTAGAGCGCTGAAATCACTGAGCGATGTGTTGAAAGGCAAACAGGGTCGTTTCCGTCAAAACCTGCTCGGTAAACGTGTGGACTATTCTGGTCGTTCCGTAATCGTGGTAGGCCCGGAAATGAAACTGCATGAGTGCGGCCTGCCTAAGGATATGGCTGCTGAGCTTTTCAAACCATTCATCATTCGCAAACTCATCGAGCGTGGTATTGTCAAGACCGTGAAGAGCGCTAAAAAAATGGTGGAGCGTAAGGAAAGTGTGATTTGGGACATTCTTGAAAATGTACTCAAGGGCCATCCTGTTTTGCTCAACCGCGCCCCGACGCTGCACCGCCTGTCCATTCAGGCTTTCCAGCCTCGGATGATTGAAGGCAAGGCTATTCAGCTTCACCCCCTGGTGTGCTCGGCATTCAACGCCGACTTCGATGGTGACCAGATGGCCGTACACGTGCCCTTGGGCCAT
>CAYRJR010000149.1:0-7330 GCA_964424655.1 uncultured Chitinophagaceae bacterium | reverse complement strand
AGCACACCTCGCGGCGCCGCCACCTGAAGACGGTGCGTCTACCAATTTCGCCACCTGGGCCGCTGAACAAAGAACGAAAGGGCGGCGAAGATAAAGGCAGCCCTTATTCCCTCCAAGAAATAGGAATCAAAAACGCACAAATACCGAGCATATTCTGAACTGCTATTTGTGCAGGGCCATCACCGGAATCCGGGCCAGGCTCAGCATCCGCGCGGTATGACTACGATGAAACAGGCTTTCCCAAAATCCACGATGATGCGGCGACATCGCTACCCAATCTACCGACTGCGACTGAACATAATCGGCTATCGTCTGATCCACGGCACCGGAAGCAGAAATTTCAGCAAAGGATGCCGCAGCACCGGCAAGCTGCTCCTGCAGCTTCGAGTTTTCATATCCGGATGAGAAGCTGCCTGCTTCTTTCACATGCAAGACCGTCAGGCGAAAATTGAGCTTAGCCTTCAGACCGATTAAGTCGCTCACAGGAATCCCATCCTGGATGCCCTTTCCATCGCAGGCGAGACAGATATGCCTGGGCACACGGAAGCCGAGGCCCTGAGGAACAGCCAGCACCAGGCCCTGATTTTCGCGCATGATGTTGACGCTGTCCATGCCAAACCAGGTTTCTGCATTTGCATCATCGCCATTATTTACTACCGTGATGGTTGCTCTCTTGGTACCACTGCTGGCAGCCTCTTGCAAGGCATCTTGTGTGGTGCCATAAGCCAGTCCGGTACTGATTTGCAATGCCGGATAACGGGCCTGCAAATCCTGGCGCAAAGCATCCAGTCTGCCTTGCGCGGCATCGCGAACTTCTTCGACCGGCAGCAAAGGCATGGGCATTTCACCCACGGCGAGTGGCACGGTATAGGGAAGCACTACCTGTAGCGGAAGTTGCAGGGCAAGTGCCAGGCCGGCAGAGAAATGCACACTGGAATAAGCAGTATCGCCGGGGTAGGTTGCGGTAAGGATGAAGGACATGCTCGCAAGTTAATCATGCCCTCGAATCGCTATGGCTCCTGCGGAAGGAAGGGCTTCTGGATTAGATGAAAAACCTTGCCAATAACCTGCCCGATTGTGATAAAGAAAATCTTGAAATCGAGCCAGCTACTTCGATGCTTGAGGTAATAGATATCCCACTGAATACGCTTGCGGATTTCGCGTTCCTGGTGGATTTCGCCAATGAATCCTTTGATCTGAGCCATGCCCGTCATGCCGGGTTGTGCACTATGGCGCAGGTGGTAATAAGGAATCATCTTGGCATAATAACGGGTGTGGTAGAGCATATGAGGCCTCGGCCCGACAATGCTCATATCTCCAAGTAAAACGTTGAACAGTTGCGGAAGCTCGTCCAGGTGTGTGGCACGCAAGATGCGGCCCACTCGCGTGATACGCGGGTCGTGGGCCGTTGCCTGAGCCGTGTTCGCCTCGGCATTGAGATACATCGTGCGAAACTTGTAACAGTCAAATTCCAAACCCAGGTAGCCGGTGCGCTCCTGGATAAACAGGACAGGCCCCCGCGAGCCAAGCTTGATGAGCAAGGCAATGATGGGATAAAGCCAGGACAGGACGAGGATGATGATAAAAAAGGAGATGAGGATGTCGCAGGCCCGCTTGGAAATCAGGTAGGCCGGCGAAGGGTCTTCCACCAGATACCGCTCACTGATTTCAGAAAGCATTTCACGCAGATTACCCATTTCCGTCTGTGAAGACGGATTGGAAACAGGCGAGGTTTGCTTGTCGTTTTGGAGCTGGATAATCATGAAAAACCTCGTGAACGTGCGGGGTAGAACGAACCGCTATGTTGTTTTTTGTGGGCGCGAATGTCTGAAAATATGTGTAAACCTCAGAAAGGAACTGTTACATCGCATCTTACGACCACTTCTTTTAGAAAGGGATTAACAGGCAAAAGAAAAGAATCCAGCAGGCTTCAATTATGGCTCCATCTCTGGCACCTGACTCAAAGCGTTATTTTCTGCTAATCCGGATGGCACTACTGCAGTACGCCGAAACAACTTCATTCCCAGCAGTGCAATACAAAACGCCAGCACCCCCATTGTGATAGCCAGCACAGCCCCACCCGTGAAAAAAGCCAACCCATCCTGCTTCACGCGCTCCAGAGTAACTCCTGCCAAACTAAAATGCCAGTCGTAGCCCAACATCCATTTGCCCGTTGCCAGGGATGCTATCAGCCAAAAAGCCGTGAATGGAAATATGCTGATGTTGGCTGCTATCAGAAACAATACTTTATTCAGCCGCATCAATAAGGCAAGCGGAATACCGATTAATAGCTGGAACCCCCATACTGGAACGATGCCCATAAACACACCAAAACCGACGGAGGCTGCCTTCCGCAAATTGCTCTCATCAGGGTGTGAAAAAAGGCTGCGCCACAAGCGCTGAAAGCCTCCGGCCCGGAACAGGCTCAGGGTAAAATCACGAGGTTTAATCCATATCACCGCAATTGTCACCAACACTGTATTGAGCACCGAAATCCTAAAGAAATCCTTGAAAGGCCGAAAGTGAGACACCCGTTCGCCAGCAGGCGGATAATAAACAGATACCGGGGTGGCAATGACCGGAATGCCGCTCCAGGCTGCCCGTACCAACACTTCTATTTCAAATTCAAAACGGGTAGAGAAAAATCGTTTCCCTTTCAATCGCTGCACAGGATATAAGCGGTAGCCACTTTGCGTGTCGGGCAGGCGGATATGTGTGTTGAACCAAAACCAGAAGTTGGAAAATCGCTTTCCGAAATTGCTTTTCACAGGCACATTATCCACGTGCATGTCCCGGGCACCTACCAGTAAAGAACCCGGCCTGGCAGAAATTTCGTCCAGGAAAAAATGCAGGTCAGAAGCATAATGCTGCCCATCACTGTCCATGCTGATGGCATAATCAAAACCGGCTTCGGCGGCGGCAATAATTCCAGCCCGCAAGGCACATCCTTTGCCTTTGTTCCCTGAAAAGCTAATCGTCATAATCGTCGGGAATTGTCTGAGAATTTCGGGAGTATCATCCGTTGCGCCGTCATTGACAACGATGATATCACTCGTGTATTGCAGCACTTCTTTCAGCACCTTCCTCAGGGTACCACCATTGTTGTAGGTCGGCAGCAGCACACAGGCTTTCAGCGATTCAAATCGCTCCTGAAGGGCCGGCACGGAGGAAGGCATAGGGCTGCAAAAATGCTGTTTCAATGGCTGCTACTACAGGACGCCAGTTTTTTTTCTATCGAACGCCGCTCCCCTACTGTGGCTATTTCCAGACTCAGGGCATGGCGATAATAATTTGCTGCCGCGCTCAGCCAGCCTTTTTCCTTACAATAATCGCCGGCTACTCGCCAGGCATCAAAAAATAAGGGGTCGCCATGCACCGTTACTGCCGTATCCACCGGGCCGTGGCGCATCAGCGAGAGCTTGTTTTCGCGGAAACGCAGGAAGCCCCGATATACGGCTGTTTTGAGGAAAGGGTCAGGCGCAATATTGAGGGCCGTGTCGGCGATGCTTCGGTCCTGCGACAAGCCGTGCAGCGCAAAGATTTTCTTCAAATCATAGCACACATATTCACCCATCTGCCAGGGCGAGGTGCTCACCCACACGCGCAGACTGTCTGGCGAGAAAATGATGCTGTGGTGCGCGATAAACTGGTTGACCGCTTTCTCATTGCCAATGCCAATATGCTTGTCATGTAGCCCCAGGCGGTCGCGCAGGATGTCTGCCACCTTTTGAGGAGTCAGCGGATAGTTGCGATCCAGCAGCTCACGCAGGCGTTGCTCGCGATACACCGAGGCACTGTTGGCCATTTGCTCTTCATTCAGCTTTTGCTTCAGGAAATGCTTGCTCTGATAGTGGTTCGTGCAAAGGATATCATCCGACTCCGGGTCGTAAATAGCCAGGTCCGTCGGTGTCTTTTCAATGGAAATGGCTTTGTGGTCGGCTGCACTGCCCACCAAAAAACTTTCCGACACAAACATGGTCTTGCTGCGCGCAATGGCTATGGCCTCTTTGATATTGCCCGCATACTGCAATATCTCTCGCGCCACCAGCGACACGGGCGTGGCGGCATGGAATGGAATCTCCGACTTCGCCGCATTGATGGTCACCGTCAGGCCGGCGTCATTCATGCCCGATACCACACCCGTGAATCCGCCCCAGGTCACGAACATAAACTTGTGGCCCTTGTCCGGGGCATAGAAGGCCACAATCTTGTTTTTGGCAAAGGCATCACCGACCCAGAAGTCGAAATTCCGACCCAACAGCATGGCACCGCTGGCCGTTTTCCCGCCCCAGGCGCCAAACGAGGTGCAGCCGACCAGCATCATGTTTTGCAGGGCATGGCCAATGTCGTGAGCCGCATGGTAATTCAGCAAACGCGCATATTTACTGCCTACCCAGTTAAAAGAATCGGCGGCAGCGAAAGAGATGCCATAGATTTCTTCCTTGTATTCGGAGTCCACAGCAGCGGGTAAATCACGATTAAGGAAGCCAACGATGTAGCGCAGGAAATGCAGGTAAAACGGCGAGGGAATCATCTGCCGGATTTGCTGGGTAAAGGCCTCCTCCTGTGCCGTGATGAGCGCTGCGCTGAGCTTGCCATTTTTCACACCTCGCTCGAAGGGCTTGCCGGAGACATACATCTCATACAGGCCATAGCGGTTTTGGCGAATCCAGTTGTCGCCTATGGTGTAGAGACTGCCTTCGGGATGTTGCACCTGTAACGCAAGCGCTGAAGTATCACGCACCTTCGGTGGCGGCACATTACTGACATACCACACATAACCGCAAAACAGCAGCAGCAACACGAGGATTACCACCACAGACCAACCCAAGATTTTCAGGGATTTTTTCAGGAAGCGCACGAGGCAGCGAAGTTATTTGAAGGGGCGTTAATGTCTTGAGAAGCTCAGGCTATTGATAGCGGGGATGAAATTTTTCCAGAGTGCTGCGCAGGTAACCCCGGTCGAGGTGGGTATAGATTTCAGTAGTGGTGATGCTCGCGTGGCCCAACATCTCCTGTACAGCCCTCAGATCGGCACCGCGCTCCACCAGGTGCGTGGCAAACGAATGCCGAAATGTATGCGGATGCACTGCCACCCGAATACCAGCCTTTTCAGCCGCATCCCGAACGATGTTGAACAGCATCATCCGGCTCAGTCCGCTTCCTCTCCGGTTCAGAAAAAGGATATCACGAGCGGCTTCCTGGACGGGAGCCTTTGGGCGCACATGCTGTCGGTACAAGTCTATTTGCTTCGAGGCTTCTTTACCAATCGGCACCAGGCGTTCCTTATTTCCCTTCCCGATGACCCGCAGGAAGCCTGCTTCGAGGTACAGGTTAGAGAGGCGCAATGAAATAAGTTCGCTGGCCCGCAGCCCGCATGAATAAAGAGTTTCCAGCATGGCGCGGTTGCGTTGGCCTTCGGGCCGACTGTGATCTATGGCAGCCATCATCGCGTCAATCTCAGCAACACTGAGCACCTCAGGCAGGCTGCGGCGTTGCTTGGGTGCGGCCAGCAGTTCGGTAGGATTACTGGTGATTTCCCCCTCCAGCATTAGGAAGCGGAAGAACGACTTCACACCGCTGAGGATGCGCGCTTGTGTGGCTGATGCCAGGCCTAAGTCATATATCTCAGCCACGAAGGTTTTCAAGTCTGCCAGGCCGATAGTCGGGATCGGTTGTTCAGGGTGGGTTTCAGTCCAGTAGTGAATCAACAGCGCAGCATCGCGTAAATAGGCTTCCACAGTGTGCTCAGAAAGGGAGCGTTCTAATTGCAGATAGGCTTTGAAACTGCTTAAATAAGGGGACATCAACGCATCATTTTTCCAGGCGTAAGGCCTCCAGGCTGTCGCTAAGTTGCCGGGCTTCAGCCTCACTCAGACGTAAGGCAAAATCGCGGGTATCCGTTTCCAGCATAGGCTGGATAGCATCCAGAAGTGCGAGGCCTGAGCGTGTGACGGTAATATCCACACGCCTGCGGTTTTCAGAACAAATGGTACGAGCTGCCCAGCCTTTCTCTAAGAGCTTATCAATGATACGCGACACGTTGGAGGTAGGATGCACCATCCTTTCGCCAATTTCAAAAAGGTTCATCGAATTTCCCTGTTGGCCGCGCAGGATACGCAGGACGTTGTACTGAGGTTCACTCAGTCCGTAGGGCTTGAGCATGGCATTCATACGCCCCTGCAGCCAGGCACCTGTCACCATTATGTTGAGCATGGCACGCAGGTACGGATCCTGAATGGGGCGGGTCTTGATGCGTTCTTCGAGCGTTTGCATTTACATTCAAAGCTACAATCCGCTCACCTTAAATTGCCGGCTTTCAAAGACTATGCAACGTATTGCCATCCTCAATGGCCCCAACTTGAATCTGCTGGGCACCCGCCAACAGGATATCTATGGCAAACGGAGTTTCGAAGATTTTTTTGAGGAATTGAAAGCTCGTTTCCCCAAGCTCACGCTCAGCTATTTTCAGAGCAATGTGGAAGGAGAACTCATCAACCTACTGCATCAATGCAATGCCTCAGTAGATGCTGTGGTACTGAATGCAGGCGGCTACACACATACCAGTATTGCGCTGGCAGATGCAGTGGCATCCATCAAAACACCCGTGCTCGAAGTGCATATTTCGAACGTGCTGGCCCGGGAAGATTTTCGCAAAACCTCCCATATTGCTGCCCAATGTGTCGGCTCCATCAGCGGACTGGGTCTGGAAGGATACGCGCTTGCCCTGCAATTTTTTCAGAATAGTCTGTCGCAGCAGGCTTAGGTTCTTTCTACGCCCGAAAACCTCTCAAAAAGGCTTCAATATCCATTCGTTTCTTTCCTTCCAGTTGTAGCTCGTCCAAATACACCCAGGCATTGGCAGATGCCACGCGGAAATAATTTTTTCCGTCGGTATCATAGCTGCCGGGTACAGGCAGGTCTGATGCTGGCCCCTGGTGGGCGCGGAATACTTTCAGCATCTTCCCATTCAGCATCATGAAGGCAGCAGGATGCGGCGACAAGCCACGGATGAAATTCAAAACTTCAGGAGCCGATTGCTGCCAGGGAATACGACAGTCTTCCTTAAAAATTTTTGGTGCATGACGCAGCTCATCAGTGTCGGGTTGTGGCTGTTCCGATAAAGTGTCGGAAGCAAGATTTTTCAAGGTCGTTACCAATAAGGCTGCGCCAGCCTCCATGAGTTTATCGTGCAGGCTTCCAGCATCGTCTTCCTGAGAGATAGCTACTGATTGCTGCATCAAAATATGCCCGGTGTCAATCTCATGTTTCAGTCGGAACGTAGTGACCCCCGTTTCGGTGTCGCCATGAATCAGTGCCCAATTAATTG
>CAYRJR010000148.1:0-7356 GCA_964424655.1 uncultured Chitinophagaceae bacterium | reverse complement strand
GGCTGAGTGTCGCCAAAACCCTGAGCGGTCAGGTGGTCTGCGTTCACACCCTGCTTGATGAGGTATTCACGAACGGCATCAGCGCGTTTTTGCGAGAGGTCCATATTTGTGTATGATTTTGGTTGCACATTGTCCGTATGGCCTTCGATGTCGGCATACAGCGAAGGGTCTTCCTTCATCATCTTGGCCAATTCATCCAGTGATTTGAAAGAGACCTTCTTGATAGTTGCTTTGCCCGTTTCGAAGAATACGGACTTGGCAACTTTTTCAGCTTTTTCAACCACTTCTTTTTTGATTTCAGGACAGCCCTGGTTGGAAGCCGGGCCAGCCTGATCGGGGCAGCGGTCTTCTGCATCGGGCACGCCATCGTGGTCGCGGTCTGGTGGTGGGCAGCCATCAAATTGGGCCGTACCCGCCAGATAGGGGCACTTGTCTTTATTATCAGGAATGCCATCGCCATCTGAATCCGGGCAGCCGTGATATTGGGCGAGACCGGCAACCAATGGGCAGGCATCGTCCTTATCGCTGATGCCATCGCCATCTGAATCCGGGCAACCATTTAAGTGCGCCGGGCCAGGAATATCCGGGCAAGCATCTTCATTATCGGCAAGGCCATCATTATCCCGGTCTGACACTGGAGGCAGTACCACAGAAGGGGCCTGATTAGGCTTAGGACGGGCATAACCAGGCTGGAACCAATACACAAATCCGAAGCTATGCTGCAGGTGGTTTTGGTCATGGCTGGTCGCAGCGATTTTGTAAGCTGATTCTATATTCAGATACAAGTCGTGCGACTTAGAAAGGTTGAAGTTGAGGCCGGCGCCAAGAGGTACAGTTGCTCCAAAATAACCTGGGCGGTGTGAGCCTGAGATTCCAGCGAAGAGGTAAGGAGAGATAAAGTAATTCTCCTTCGTCAGGATGTTATAGTTAAAACGGGCATCCACTTCGCCGAGCAACTCTACAAACTTGGTAGCGTTGTACTTTCTTCTGTTGATGTAATCTGTATCCTTAGCGCTGGAAGGGTAATCCACATTACCCAGTGTGAGGGAAATACTTCCATCGAAGTGATTGCTATACCTGCGCCAGTAGCTGAATTTGACAAGCGGGTGCCAACGAAAAGTTGTTTTGACCGAAGTATCTGGTAGGCCTGTGTCCAGGTTTTGGTTTACCGTGTACACCTTATCGGTGATATAGTTTCCTGTTTGTGGCCCGTAGAAATCATTTGCTCCGAAGGAAATGCCAATCCCATCGCGCTTTTGAGCAAAGGCAGTTGCGGCCATAGCAAGGCAACAAGCGCATAGTAAAATCCTTTTGTTCATAACATGCATGAATTGATAATGGATGGCTGTTAGAGTGCCCACCAAACGGGGGTAGTAACAGGAAGGTTGACAACGTTGGAATTTGAGTTAGTTTCCTGGAGCGACATCGGGAAGCGCGCAGGGATTGTGGGTAATGCTGCCTTGGGGTTTGGCGTTAAGGCTGGCATTTTCGTACGGCGATAATCTGAATAAGCTTCGGTCTGTCCATACATCGCAATCCATTTTTCATACATCACGCGTCCCAAGTTTGTAGTTGCAGGTGTATAGATAGCTATGTCAGAACCATCGTATGCCCCCTGAGTAACCTTGCTGCAGGAAGCTTTAATGGCATCGTTTTATGCAGATGCAGCATCCGGGCTTCCCTGACGAGCCAAGGCTTCAGCTTTAATGAATAAGGCTTCCATATAAGTAACCATTGGGGTTGGGACAGTTGGATCACCACCTAACGAATTGGAGATATCGCCAGCGAGATAACGGCCATAGTAGCTGGCATCAGCATCTGTGGCATCAATGGCACTACCTTTTATCTCGCCACCGCTTAAGCTCGAGTCGAAGTAGTAATACAGGCGAAGGTCTGTGGGGCGCAGTTTCATAGAATCCACAAGGGATGCACTTGCACGCATATAGGCACGTGCATTCAGGAATGCATACCATTGGTTCTGGCCATTTGAACCATCGTGCGTACCCATACAATCTTCTTCACTTGCCTGAATACCTTTTGAAACGGCATCCAAGATAGCTGCGGGATTATAATCCGGTTTATTGCTGAGTCGGTTCAGGTAACGTGCTTTCAGGGTATAAGCCGTTTTTGTCCATAAGGAAACATCGCCACCGAAGATGATATCATCTGTGCCAGGCACAGTAGCGTTGGCTTCAGCAGGCTGAGCCAGCTTTCCAATTGCATCATCCAGCATGGTAATCATCGTGGAATAGATGGTCTGTTGCGGATCGAAATGAGGGCTAAGATTACCCGCACCTTTCAAGGCTTCCTGGAATGGAGCATCACCATAAGTATCTGTTGTGAGACCTATGTTCATGACGATGAGAATCTCTGCCAGACCATCATAGTAAGGTCTGTCACTCCCGAAGTTTTTCCGCAGCTTATCTGCGTTGAGCATGTTGGCATAAAGCTGCGTCCAGTTATTGTCTTGAGCGCTTTGTGTCAAAGCGTATTCCTGAGCTTCGATAGACTGTCCATCCACCCCCGCCATATGTTGTACGAATATGGCTCCGGTGCGGTTGATGTCTCCTTCATATGAGTTGATAGTGGCAACTTCCACTTCAGTCAGTTGCGTAGCTGGCGTACCTGAACCAGAAGTATTCGGGTCTACAAAAAGCTTTTCTTTGCCTCGGCAGCCATACAGCAGCGCTGTTCCTAACACAGCTATAGCGATATATTTTATTGACTTCATAATTGCTGTTTTGAGATTTGATTACAAGCCGAGCTTTAGGTTAAACAGGATTGACTTGGTACTTGGGTTATTGAAGTAGTCATATCCACGGAATGCAGAAGGGGCTCCAGTCAGGCTGGTTTCAGGATCTACTCCTTTGTAACTGGTAAATAGAAGCAAATTTCTACCGCTGACACCCAGTTCGAGATAGTCAAAAGCGTGGTGACTCTTTTGGTCAAATCTGAATCGGTAGCTCAAACCCACAGAACGTAGGCGGACCCAGGAGCCATCTTGTATTGCATTTTCAACAGCATAGTTGCCTTGATCACCTTTGTAAGTCTGATAATAGTATTGTGCTGAGACCGGAGTCTTATTAGCCTGACCTTCTAAAGGTGTACCAGGTGCATAAATTCCATCAATCAGGTAAGTGTGCTCCCGATCCTGAGATTCTGCAGTAAGACCATAGCGGTTCAGGCGAGCCCAGGTACCGTTCCATACGTCTCCTCCTTCGCGGATATCCCACAGGAAAGAGAAGGTTAGTCCTTTATAGGACAAACTGCTTCCGAGACCCATCGTCCAGTTTGGATTGGGGTCACCGATAATTCGAGTAGTCGGATCACGCATGGCCTTGCCATCTTTATCCACTAAGATTTTACCGGTAACGGAATCACGAAGCCAGGCCGTTCCATAAAATACGCCAATGGGTTGGCCAACGAGTGCTTCTGAAGAAACATCTGAGAAACCATTACCGACTGGGATAGCCGAGATGCTTGGGTTAATGGAAAGCACCTTCGAGCGATCAATAGTGAAGTTGCCAAAGACATTCCAAACCACATTTTTGGTCTTAATGATGTCTGCATTCAAACCCAGTTCTATACCCATATTCCTATTGGTACCTCCGTTGGTGAGATACACCATATAGCCGGTAGATTGAGGGATGGGCAACTGGATAATATTGTCTTTTGTGAGTTGGTAATAGCCGGTTGCTTCAATGCTGACGCGATTCTTAAAGAGACGCAACTCCAAGCCCATCTCTTTCCCTTCCACGTGCTGGGGTTTGATGTTCACATCCAGTAATATATTGCTGGGGGCATATCCTGCCTGGCCCAAATAAGGGAAACTCACACCATTGGTCATACCATCCGTAATGAATGGAATTACATAAGGGGTCGATGGATTGAGATAACCTGTCGGGCCAGTACCGGCATCTGCATAAGCAAAACGGAGCTTACCGAATGTCAGCACATCATTTCTGGGAATCAACTCAGAGAAAATCCAAGAAAGGTCGGCCTTGGGATAGAAGAAAGATTTCCCATCACGTCCATATGAAGACAGCCAGTCATTACGCCCGGTAATGGTCAGATACAACATGCTGCGATAACCCAGGGTTGCTTCACCAAATACCCCCTGACTGCGGCTATAGCTTTCTCTATTGTAGCCATAGAGTTGACTGGTGTTGCTGATTTCATAAACTCCGGGAAGTTGAAGATTTCGGCCCCGTCCGAAAAGGAAGGTACCTGCATCATAAGTATAGTTGAATCCCGCAAATGCTGAAAAGCTCACCCGATCAGAAATGTATTTATCGTATTTCAGGATGAGGTCATTGTATATTGAGGTGCTTGTTGTGCTGGACACATTGATTTGACCTAAACCGTCAGCATTATCATTTGCTGTTGAAGAAAGATCATAAATCTGTTTGGTGCCCGTATTGTAATGGTCAAGGCCCAGACGGTCAGTAAGTGTCAGCGAAGGGCTTAAGGTGATGCCCATATTGATGTTACCAAACACACGGTTCGTATTATCAGTATATGGGTTGTGGTATGCGGTAAACAGGGGGTTGTCATACACTGCAAAATACTGTGTCTGATTGCCTGTTGCCGGATCTATGAAATTCTGTATGTCGTAGTTAATCGGCGCACGCAGTAAAGTCAGCATGATACCGCCAGTATTACTACCGTTTTGTACTCGGGTACCTTCAGAATGGGTATAGTTGAAGTCACCACCAACTTGCAGCCAGTCCGCCATTTTAGTGTCTGCACGGAAATTGACTGTAGTACGATTGAATTGCGTGTTGGGAATCACACCATCGCTCTTTGTGTTGCCAATGCCCAAGCGGAACGTTCCATTTTCACTCCCCCAGTTCAGGCCAAGGTTATTGGTGTAAGTCTGGCCGGCATGGAAAAAGTCTTTGTATTTGTCATAAGTCTTGACACCATGCATCGTATCGGCGCGAGGCCCCCAGCTATTGGGTGTATTATCTTGAAGCTGGCCGCCAGCACCTTGCAGGTATAAGCTTTGCTCATCGGGAAGTTTATTTACATGGTCAATAGAAACGGAGGAGCTAAAATCTACACCGAGACGCTTGCCGCCTTTGCCATAATGACCCTTTTTGGTCGTAATGATGATGGCCCCATTACCACCACGTACGCCATAAAGTGCCGCAGCAGCAGGACCGCGCAACACAGAAATGCTGGCAATATCATCCGGATTGATATCAATGCCGCGGTTTGATTCGTTCACACCACTCAGATTGAGGTCGTAGGGATAATCGCCCGCAACCGGCTGACTGGTGCTATTATCAATGGGAATACCATCCACTACAAATAGAGGCTGGGAAATACCAGAGGTGGTATTGTTACCACGCAGCAAAATCTGAGAAGAAGCACCGGGAGTACCCGCGGTCCCAGTCACCAAAATACCTGGTGATTTTGCAGCCAGCGCTTCTACGATATTTTGCTCGCCAGATCGCTCCAGCACTGCTGAGTCAATCGTAGTCTGAGTATAACCCAGGCTCCTCTTTTCACGGCGGATACCCAAGGCTGTCACTACGGTCCCTTCCAGTTGGCGGGATGAGGTCTTCATGTGAATCATCACAGAATTACCGGTCACTTTCAGCTCCTGCGTGGCATACCCCACTGCGCGGACCGTGATGACATTATTGTCTGCAGGGAGCATGAGCGTGAAATCGCCATTTGCATCCGTGATGGTTCCGGTTTGCGTGCCTTTAACAAAAACGCCAGCACCAAAAAGGCCCTGGCCAGTTTCATCAAGCACTCTACCGGTGATGTTTCTTTCCTGTGCCCAAAGAGCCTGTAGGCCTGTTAATAAAAGGGCTAACAGCGAGAGTAGCAAGTGTCGCTTCATACGCATGGATTTTCGATAAACAGATTTTTTCCGGGGGTGAAAACCAAGGTGAATTTATAGCCACCGTCAATCTTTTCACAAAATTTTTTTATCGTCAACACACATTTCATTGTGGAAAAAATCATAGCACCCTAAATCATAAAATGTATTTAGCCTGATTGAGGCTGCAATTTGATCCTTCAAAGCTTAGCTTTTACAAAAGGTAAATTCAAATCGGGGCCAAAAAGGCATTGATTATCAGTGAAAATTTTGACCTTCTCAAAATTTTTTAATGAAAAAAACTTGGCTGTTCATGCATTCATAACCTACATTTGCGCTCCAAAATTTTTGAACAGACGCAATTGCTGCGCCTGCTTTCCAGGACAAAAAAACATGAGACACCTAAGCTTCAAAACACAATCGGCCAACGAAAAAATCGTTCAGCGCGACTGGTATGTCGTGGATGCGACCAACCAAACGCTGGGCCGGATGGCCTCTAAAATTGCCCACGTCCTTCGCGGCAAAAACAAACCCTATTTCACGCCTCATTTCGATTGTGGCGATTACGTAATTGTTGTCAACAGTGGTAAGATTGTCCTCACCGGCAATAAGCTCGAAGACAAGGAATATCAAACCTTCTCTGGCTATCCAGGCGGTCAAAAGACTGAATCTGCACGCAGCCTCGTGGCACGCCGCCCCAACAAGGTGGTTGAAATTGCCGTAAAGGGCATGCTTCCTAAAAATCGTCTTGGCCGTGCGATGTACAAAAAACTCTACGTCTATGAAGGCGCCGAGCATCCACATACCGCTCAAAAACCCAAGGAACTGAAATAAGCATTCATACAAGAGCCGATTGGCTATGGAACCGCTCCAAAGCCATCAACTTTTGAATCATTCCTCTTAATCTCATTAAGGCAATCCGGACTCCCACTTATTGTCTTTCTACTCTAATCTTCCCCAATGGAAAAACAGAAAAACGCCGTCGGCCGTCGCAAGGAAGCCATTGCGCGCATCTACCTCAGTGCAGGCTCTGGCAACATCACCGTCAACGGCAAGGAATACAAGCAGTATTTCCCGCTCATGTACCTGCAAAATCAGGTAGAGCTTCCCTTCAAAACCATTGAAGGCATCGAAGGCACTCTGGACATCACCGTCAACGTACAGGGTGGTGGCCCCAAAGGCCAGGCCGAAGCTATTAAGATGGCTATCTCCCGCGCCCTTTGCGAGCTGAATCCTGAATATCGCCCAGCTCTGAAAAAAGAAGGCCTGCTGCGCCGCGACCCTCGCTCTGTAGAACGTAAGAAGTTCGGTAAGGCAAAGGCTCGTCGCTCCTTCCAGTTCAGCAAGCGTTAATCCTATTCTTTTCGCAGAAACGCGACTGGATGCTGCTCTTGCTGCTTTCGGATACGCACACCTGCACTTTTCAAACCAAAGAAATCATTCCAAATCATGGAAGAAAATAAAAGCCTTCATCAACAGCTCCTGGAAGCCGGTGTTCACTTCGGTCACCTCCGTTAGAAATG
>CAYRJR010000147.1:7053-7357 GCA_964424655.1 uncultured Chitinophagaceae bacterium | reverse complement strand
CAGCGGGCATCTCTTATACATTTGCCCGGGACCAAAAAGTTCGCATTAGCTATGCTCAAAATCGGAGAGGAATTCCGCCACACCTTTCGCTACACACAGGGCGATGTGGACACATTTGCCCGCGTCAGCGGCGACACCAATCCCTTACACATTGACGAGGCCGCAGGCAAGGCCAGCATGTTTGGCCGTCGTATCATTCATGGCTTTCTCGGCGCCAGTGTGTTTACCAAAATATTCGGTGCACTTTGGTATGCAGATGGCCATGTTTATCTGTCTCAATCCATGAAATGGCTCAAACCCATGT
>CAYRJR010000147.1:0-7041 GCA_964424655.1 uncultured Chitinophagaceae bacterium | reverse complement strand
AATTTTCCAGGAAAAGCACCGCATTACATATGACTGTGCCGTGTTTGACAAGGCTACAGGCGAGCAAACCATCACCGGCGAAGCCACGCTGCTGAACCGGAAACAATACGTCTGGAATTAAACTTCTAACAGGCAGAGATATTTTCCTGCCCCAATAGATTGCTTCACATTCATAGGAGGACTGACATACAAATCAGCCTCCTATTTTTTTGTATTGGCTTCCTAAAAGCACCACTGGGAAAGGTTTCCATTGCAGCAATCAAGAGCCATCTTCTATGAATTCTATCTGTCTCCTTATTCAGAATTGACAGGTGACACTGCAATTGCATACAAAATTTAGGAGGACAAAAAAATAATAAAGTACAGTTTCATCTCTTACAATTAGCCCTACTTTTAACAGCGCTCATTTCTAATTATTGGCAGTAAGAGGCAAGTGTAAATCAGGGCGTTATTGGGTTTCGAAAACACTTGGTTATGTATATAACGCGGAACAGCCTCAGGCGAATTGCAACAGCATTCGCAAATGCAGATTCGGGCTACGGTCCATTCATTGCTCATTGTGCAATGGAGCGACGAGCGTGTTTCTTTTAATCGCATTGACGCGTTAGCCATTCGGTTGCTTACCGGGCAAGTCCATCTCATCGTGGGCCATTTTGTTTGCACAATTATTCCTCTGAAAGAAAAATCCATATCCCATGCTTCAACACGAGCTACTGATTCTCTTCCTGGTGCTGGCAGCTATTGCCAGTATCGTCTTTGCTTACATTTTTTTCTCCTCCTGGAGGCTGAAGAGCGAAAGCACCGGCATGAATAAACCCCTGAAAAAGCGATTTTGGTTTTCGTTGATTCTTGTGGTTGTTCTGGGCATTTTCGCGACAGCCACCATACCTAAATCACCCTACTTCCAGTTTGCGCATGATGTGCCGGCAAAGGTGATTCATGTAGATGCCATGCAATTCATGTTCTACATGTCTGAAAAGGCGATTGACCCCAAACAACCCATCAGCGAAAACATTGAATTGCCGGTTGACAAGATGGTAGAATTCCGAGTGACCAGCCTGGATGTGAATCATGGATTCGGCATTTATGATTCGTCTATGCATCTCGTCACTCAGGTGCAGGCGAT
Organism: uncultured Chitinophagaceae bacterium; assembly: GCA_964424655.1. GTDB lineage: Bacteria > Bacteroidota > Bacteroidia > Chitinophagales > Chitinophagaceae > UBA1952. Next base: position 5,915 of record CAYRJR010000147.1, on the reverse strand, counting down.
GCCTGGATACGTCAACCGACTTCGGTACAAATTCACTAAACCCGGCAGCTATCACGTGCTCTGCTTAGAGTATTGTGGTATGGGGCATCCGGCCATGGAATCATCATTCATCGTGAAATAGCCAACGCATCAAAACCAAAGCAACATGGAATCTAAAAGCATGAAGAAGATTACTTCCGTTTGGATTATTACAGTCCTGACTTTATTCATCGCAAGCATCGTCCTGGGGATACTGATGCGGCTCAATCAGGGTGGCGCTATTCAGGAGCAGACACTCACATTTTATTCAAACCTGACCACACATGGCCTCACCATGATTGGGATATGGTTTGTAGCCGGCATGATGGCTGTGAATTATCTGATGCAGCGGTATGTGAAAACCAGCTTTGCTGTGAACCTGACAGCATTAATATTTACGGTGATTGGCGTTGTGCTGCTCTGGCTGAGCACGTTTGCCGGGAAGTTCAATGCAGCCTGGACTTTCCTGTATCCACTTCCTTTCAAAGATTTTGGCGCTGCATCCTGGGCCACACCACTCTTCCTGATTGCACTCGCTGTGTTTGGCGTTGGCTGGTTTATCTGGTGCCTCAGTCTGATGGCGAATATTCTCAAAAAATACTCGCTGACTCAGGCATTTGCCTGGCAGCATCTGAGTAAGAAAGAGCCCAGTGTGGAGACCCCTCCTTTCATTCTCATTACCACCGTCACGCTAATAGGTATCATCACCTGCCTGATTGCCGCAGTCATCATCATTGTGCTCTTTTTCGCAGAAATGTTTTCGCATGGCAGCTTCGTGAATGATGCCTTGTTGATGAAGAACCTGACTTACTTCTTTGGGCACACCATTGCTAATGAAATGCTCTATCTCGGATTAGCAGTCATCTACGAGTTGTTTGCTGAAGTGAGCGGCAGGCCCAAGTGGCACATGACCTGGTATGTCTCTATAGCCTGGAATTGTTCTTTGGTCTTCATCCTGACGGCATTCTTCCACCACCTCTACATGGATTTCGTGCAGCCGGAAGGACTGCAAATTGTGGGGCAATTAGCCTCTTATCTGGCCAGTCTTCCCGCAGCAGGTGTTACCGTATTCAGCATTTTCATCGCGGTGTATCGCACCAAAATCAACTGGTCTCTGACCAATGTGCTCTTCTTCCTCGGCATTGCTGGCTGGGTGATTGGCGGACTGGGTGCAGTCATTGATGCCACGATCACCAATAATGTGGTCCTGCATAATACTCTTTGGGTACCTGCTCACTTCCACACCTATAATGCAATGGGCAATGTTCTGTTCAGCATCGCATTTTTCTACTGGTTCTCTACACAATCCGTGGAAAAAGTATCGCTCAGCAGTGGCGCCAAACTTACCCTGGTGCTCTTGCTCATCGGTGGCATCGGTTTCCTGTTGGCCTTCTATATCGGGGGTGCGGACTCCGTTCCCCGCCGCTATAGCAACTATCCCAGTGGCCTGCTTACCGCAAAGCCTTTAGCCCTGATGGGTGCAGGATTTGCGATTGTCTATCTCATAGCCATCCTGGTATTCTTCTTCAACATTTCGCGTAGATGCTTCAAAATATTGTCTGCCTCTTCTTAGCTCTTTTTTCAGGAATCGGACTCTATGCGCAAACAAGTCCTGAAGGGCTTGCCGAAGAAAGTGATATTTACCAGCGTATCTATGATGCCCCATTGACCGATGCTCAGACCGGGCAGCAGGTTTTGCTGTCGCAGGTGTTCGAAAAACGCCCTTTGATTGTTGCCCTGGTCTATACCCGCTGCACTGGCATTTGCAGTCCCTACCTGCTCCAGTTGAAAGATGATATCCTGTTCAATCTTCGGGACAGCAGTTTCCGTGTAGTTGTCCTGAGCTTTGACCCCAGAGATTCCAAGGCAGACATGCAGTCGCTGGCCAGGCGGTTCGGATTGGACAACAAACCGCAATGGCTCTTTGCCACCACAGATAGCCTGACCCACCTGAATGCATCCATCAGTTTTGCGCCGCGCTGGGATAGCCTCCGGCAGCAATTCGATCATGAAGCCGTGTTGGTTGGTGTCAATTCAGGCGGCTACATCACCAGAAAAATAATCGGCATGCGCTCCCTGCACGATTTGGAATGGATGCTGGCCAGCATACACAATGTCTTCTCACCATCGTATCGGTTGCCAGGAAAAAACTCCATGTTTTCCTGCTTCAACTACGACCCCAAAACAGGCAAAAGCAAACCTGGATTCGGGCTGCTCTTCGTGGCACTGCCGGCCATCGTCACCCTGCTGATTATTTCCCTGCTTCGGCTATGGGTTCGAAAGGGTAATTCTGCTTGAAACTTCCCTTACCAAATAGGCGTTCAGCAAACCATACAACCGTTTTTCGCCAACAATTTCTAACCACATTCTCCCCCAAAAAAGCTTGTCTCAAAAAGAACAGACTCGTATGGATTGACGATTTATTGAGTCAGCTTTTGCAGCCCGATTGAGCATCCGTTGCGTCGCACACTTCAGCCATATTTCGCTGCTCATCATTCCCCGGAAGGGCCAACCATCAACTGGGCAAAGCCCAATAGCGAACTGAACCCTGCAAGGTGCCATCGCCGAAAATGCCCGATAGCATTCCAAAAGCAGACTAAAAAAAAGACCACCTCCTTCGAGACGGTCTTGCAAGATTTAGAGTCCTGACCATTTCTTAATCGATCACCAGCATCTTCCGGGCGGCATGTTCACCTTGAGTTGTGCTGAGGCGATAGATATAATTGCCTGGGGCCAAGTCGGAGCAGTCCAGCGTAATCTGATGCTGGCCGCGCGAAAATTCCTGTTGGGTCAGGGTGCGCACAAGCCTACCATCCATATCGAATAACTGAATCGTTGTTTCGCCAGTTCCTGTAGCGCTGAAGTTGATGGTCGTGCCGCCGCGCACGGGGTTCGGGTAGCATTGGCCCAGCAACTCTGTACTGCCCTGCTCGCTCGTTTCGTTGACCCCAACATTTTTTTGGAAGATGGGCAGGATGGGATAAGGGGCCATCATCACATTGCTCAAAATCGTTGAAGACACGCCAAACCAATCCGAAAGTGCAGAAGCATAAATCGAGCGATAATCATACTGCATGGGCAGGTTATCATTCACAGTTGCATTCGTAGGCAGCACCGGACTTGTGCCGATGATGCCCGGAATCACATCCTTACAGAAGACCATGACCGGCTCAGAGGTGCCGTGGTCAGTGCCACCGGAAGCATTGCTCAGGATGCGTCTGCCAAATTCTGAGAAGGTCATGGCAGCTACACGGTGGTCAATTCCCATCAGCTTGAGGTCATCATAAAAAGCTGCTACTGCATCGCTAAGCTGCCCCAGCAGCGTGGCCTGGGTTCCTACGGTATGGTCCGTCGGGTCCACTTGCTGAGAGTGTGTATCGAAAGAGCCAATGTTCACCACATACACGGGTGTCTGCAAGCCACCAGAAATAAGGCGGGCAACAATCTTGAGCTGATCTGCGAGGTTATTGCGGGCACTGGCAGCAGGATATTTTGTACTTAAGGTTGTGGATTTGTTGGCAGCGTTTGAAATGACAGTCGTGTAAGCCTGTGTTTGCTGCGAGATGTAACGGATGAACGTTAGTTCATGGCCGGCAGGAGTCGCAGGAGCGGGGTCCACGGTTCCATTTACGATGTTGTAAAAAGAGCTGATGCCCGAAATCACTGTGCCCATCGAAACGCTAGGTCCTTGCAATACCGGAGAGATACTGGTACCAATCTGAATGGCCAGTGGGTCTGGCATATTGCTGTTGGGATAGCCAACGGGGAAATTGGCATATTCCTGATCCAAGAAACGCCCCAACCAGCCCGTATTGAGGTATTGGGTAGCGCTGGCACCGGAATTCCAGATGTCTGTTGCTCGGAAGTGCGAGAAATTAGGATTGGGATAACTCACGCCCTGCGTGATGCTCATCATCCCATTGTTGTACATGTCCTGTACTGCTGTCATCGCCGGATTGAAACCGGTCGTGGTGCTGCCAGTCAGTTTCAGCACTTTGGCCTGCGGAATAAGAATATTGGAACGGGCATTGGAGAGTTCGCTGTAGCGATCCAGAGGGATGATGGTATTCAGGCCGTCATTTCCACCAATGAGTTGGATGAGCACTAATACCCGTCCATTTGCTGCCGTCTGTTTGGCCAGCAAGCGCAACAAAGGGGTATCCGCAAATGCGCTGATGGGCATCCCATTAATCAGGAAGGCCAGGGACGCACCGCCACCTAACCTCAAAAATTCTCTGCGTTTCATGCTTTGATCAGGAGTGATTTATTTGTGGCAGATGGCCCGGGAAACTTTATGGCAAACACTTCGGATGGGGCCAGCTTTTTCATCCGGAATGATTTCATTGTTCAGCATAAATGATGCTCTGCAGCATGCATCAATTCTGTGAGCAGCGAATTGATACGCGTCTTGACAATGTTTGTATTGGCAGCGTTTGGAGTTGCCAGATAGGTTTGCCAGGCCTGCGTCCAATAATTATTGGTCGTCTGCCCGGAAAGCAAAGTCGAGACCTTGATACTGTCCTTTCTGGCGGCAAGCAGGTCAATCCCCAGCAAATAATCACAGCAGTATTGCACCAGCATCACAGGGTCGTCTGCATTGGAGCAAGTTTTCACGAAGGCCAATACATCCAGTTTGATAGCCGTTCCTGTGCCCGCAGTGAAGCCACTTGACAGCATCATATCCACAAACTGAAGCCGCTTGGGTAATGAATTAGAGTTAATCCAAAGTTCAGCGAATTCAGGGCTTTGATAGTAGGCCGGGAAGCCAGACACATTTGGAGGCTCACCAAGGTCTAAGCCATTGGCTGCAGCATAGCTGCGGAGTGTATTCCAGATTGCGTAATTCTTTTGAGCGTCGAAGCTGCCCGGTAATACAACCTGGAACGTGCGGAAGATGCCGACAAAGAAATCGAGTGGTGTGCGGATGCAGCAACCCCTGCTGTTGGCATCGAAGAAGTGTTGGCTTTTCAACAGAAGTTTGATGGCAGGCACTACATCCCAATTACTGGAAATAAGCTGAGATGCCATTCCGGCAATGATGGTGGAAGAAACACTGGGATCGGTGACGGTGTCATAATACACGAAGTAGCGGTAGAGCTTCGTACAAATCCAGCGGGCTGCTTGTGCCGGTGCCTGATTGAATATGGTATCTATCAATTCATCGGCCTCCAATGAGCCATTCGTACCACTCAGGCCAGGCATGAGTGAGTTGTTGTAGAAAGAGGATAACTGCTTGTTGGAACTGTCGTGACGGGAGGGATTGAAATAGCTGCTTACCGGTATCGTGGAAAGATTAACCTGCCAGCCTGTAAGTGCCTTGGCCGCCGCTTTCACGTCATCTTCCGTGTAGTTGGGGCTATTGTATTTCGAAACCGTAAACAACTCCTGAAGTTCACGGCCATAGTTTTCATCTGGTGCCGATTTGGTATTGTAACGGCCATTCAGATAGATGAGCATGGCCGGATCCTTGGTCACCAGTTTAGTCAGGGCTTTAAAATTACCCAATGCATTTTCGCGCAGCATAGCATGATGGATGTAGGCAGCGCGGGAATCACCGATAATGCTGAGTTCAGTAGCGAAATGGTTGTGCCAAAACCAAGTCAACTTTTCCAGGATAGAAAGGTTCTGATTTATTATCAGCCCCATCCACCATGATGATAATGAATTCATCCTCTTTGAATTCACTGTCCCGTCTCCAAAAGGAGCATTAATCCAAGTCTGGCTCGGGCCGATGCCTGTCGGATCCGTATAGCCACCATTGTAATAATTGTTTACTGGAGGCGCTGGTGCTGTAGCTGGCACATTGGAAAAGAGATAATCAACCGCGTCTCCGGGCGTTTTTCCAAGCAGCACCTGCACGTCCGTAGGCTTCACACCAAACGTTGTTCGGCGCAGCA
>CAYRJR010000146.1:2090-7387 GCA_964424655.1 uncultured Chitinophagaceae bacterium | reverse complement strand
CCACGAAAATTGCTGAGAAGGTAGAAGTCGCTCCGGAAGATTTGCTGTACCACCCGCCCGTTACCACATTCGAACATTGTCACAATCACAATTTTTATAACAGCGGCACCATTCATTATCAGTCTGTCGAAGCCCTACAACAGTATTATGAACGCCTTCTAGGGACGGAACGGGAGCATCATCTCCATATTTTAGAAGAAAAAGATGCAATTATCGCCGCCCAACGCAATGCATTAGATGCCCTGAAGCCTAAACATGAAAGTTGAACGCAAGCTATTTCAGCACCGCTCCGCTTTGTCATGGGTTTGCAATCCGTATCGAATCACCTGCCGGAAAGCGGAAAATCATCCCTGAATGAGCCGCATCAACTCATCAAGCTTGGGGGCAAGGATGATTTCTGTCCGGCGATTTTGTGCCCGGCCCTCTGGTGTGGCATTGTCGGCCACCGGCTCAAACTGGCTGCGACCGGATGCCGTAATCCTTTGCGGCGCCACATGATAATCATTGGTCAGGATGCGGGTAATTGCCGTAGCACGATCAACACTCAGTGCCCAGTTGTCTTCGAATCGTGCTGTATGAATCCGCAGGCTATCGGTATGTCCTTCTACGATAATATTGAGGTCCGGGTTCTGATTTAAGACCTGCGCCAGGACACCCAGGGCTTCTTTCCCCTTTGCATTGACAACCGAACTGGCCGAAGGAAAGAGCAGGCTTTCCTGCATGGACACATATACACGACCATTCTTGGTGTGGACGCTGAGCTGCTGGTCTGAAAAGCCCTTCATAGCTTCGGCAATCTTGGCACGCAAGGCTTCTGTGGATGCTTTTTGCTGGTCAATTAGCGTCTGGAGCTGCTTGAGGCGGGCTTGTTGTTCTTCCAGTCGTTGCTTTTGTTGGGCAATTTCTTCCTGGCTTTGGTTGAGCTGCGTAGAAGTGAAGTCACTGCTGGTTTTGAGTTGTGCCACTTTCCCTTCCAACTCGCCAATTTTTCCCTGCTGTGATGCGATATGAGCAGCCAGACGCAGGCTATCCTGGTGAGCCTGCTCGCGAGCAGATAAATACTTTTTGTTAGATACACAGGCACCCAGGCTCAGGCAAGTGATGAGGGCGATGGTGGTCAGCGATGTTGTGTTCATGATTCTTTAATAAAATGCACGTTGGCGCAAAAACGATTAGGAGCTGTGGTCTTCGACTATGACCCAATGCCCGCCGAGCTTGTGGAGCAGCAAGGTGTAGTAGCCACTCAGGTCGCCTGCCTGGCGCGCCAGTTGCCAACGGCCGGTTACGTAGGCCCAGTCCTGCGACAGGAGGCGGATACGAAGTAAGGTTGACGTAAGCTGTCCCATGTGTGCTGCATCGGGGTATGATTTCTGATAGCGTGCCAGGGTAGCCTTATAGCCATAAGTAGGCCCTTGCCTCCCGATAAACACAAGGCTGTCGTTTTCCCAATAACCAACCATATATCCGGTCACATTGCCTCGGTTCCATTCCCGCACCTGCCGCGCCAGCAACTCGCGAATGGCTGCTTCGTCATGGTTGTGCTGCGCCATTGCAGATACACTCAGGCACAAAAACAGGATACAAATCAGGTAGCGCATGCAGGGATGAGAATGTCCGCAAAGTAACCGAAGCAGAAAATGCCGCCACTGTGTTTCCTTTGTCTGAATGTCCGACAGCCCGGCACAGCTTTCCCGCTCACTCAGTCTTACGCAAGCCACCGCTATCAATATGATAGACATGGTGGGCATCGGGCCATTTATCACCTTATCGCTAATCGTGTCTTTGATGGCTGGCCCCTGGAGCATTGCGGCCTGGCTGGTAGGCGCTGTGCTGGCATATGCAGATGGCTGTGTGTGGGCAGAATTAGGCGCTCGCTGGCCAGAGGCAGGAGGCTCTTATGTTTTCCTTCAAAAGATATTTCCGGGCAGAGGCGGACGCATGATGTCGTTCCTTTTTGTGTGGCAAACGGTGATTCAGGCGCCCTTAGTCGTTGCCTCCGCCGCTATTGGATTTGCACAATATTTCAGTTTTCTGGTACCGTTGGGCTATTATGAAAAGAAGGTATTGAGTGGCACCCTGGTATTGCTGATGGTATGGTTGCTCTACCGAAATATTCAGAGTATTGGGAAGCTGTCGCTGGTGCTGTGGGCAATCACAGGAGGCACTCTGCTCTGGTTGATTTTTTCCGGAATTCCACATTTCAATTGGCAGCAGGCAATGCCTCATTCCTGGCCGCAAATGCAGCAAGGGCAAGGCTTTAAGTTACTGTTTGTAGCTGCTTTGGGGCAGGCCTCTCTGAAAGCGGTCTATTCTTATCTGGGCTATTACAACGTCTGCCACTTAGGCGCCGAAATCAAATCGCCGGAACGAAATATTCCGCGTGCCATCTTCATTTCTATTACCGGCATCGCCATTCTCTACCTGCTGATGCAAACGATGGTGATGGGCAATCTGGACTGGCATGTGATTGCCAAATCCGATTTTGTAGTCAGCCTATATTTCGAGCAGATATACAACCATGCGACGGCACAGGTGGCCACTGCACTGATACTTTGTATTGCATTGGCCTCACTGTTTTCCGTGTTGCTGGGCTACTCACGGGTGCCTTATGCAGCGGCAGTAGATGGGTTGTTTTTTGAAGTATTTGGGCGCATCCATCCCAAGCACCGGATTCCGCATGTGTCCTTGCTGATGCTCGGCGGTCTGGGCTTTTTATTCTCGCTACTTTTTAAGATGAAAGAGGTGATTACAGCCATCATCACCATGCGCATCATCATTCAGTTTCTGGCACAGGCAGCGGGTGTGATGGCCTGGCACAAGCGCGAAAAAGCACGCCCCTGGCGGATGCCGATGTTCCCTATACCTGCCATTCTGAGTATGATGATTTGGCTCGTCATATTCTTTAGTGCGGGCTGGTGGTATATCGCCGCAGCGGGCGGAATCATTGCTGTGGGAGTGGTCTTGTATTGGCTGTTTCTGCGAAACACTTTGCCCAAGCAAGCCTTGTAAACTGAGGCGTTTTCATCAAGGGATTTTCCGCGTTGCAGTTAGGCATTCCTGCGCCGGACTATGAGTCGTTTGAGGCTTAGCTCAATGATGTCAGCGGTGCAATCGCAGTGCAAAAATTGCGGGTCTTCATAATGATTGGCGAGGGATTGCTTTAATTCATCCAGCTTATCAGGCGGCGACACTTCATCTTTTCTCAGCGCATCGCGAAGCCCCGCCAGGCGCACACGTTCACTGCGCATCCGCTGCACGATGAGCGCCCGTTCCTCCTGCTGATATTGCTGCATCACTTGTGTGTTGAAATGCTGCATGGCAAGCTGAACGAAAGGCAAATTTTCTTTGAAAAACTGTGGCTGGTACATGCGGATATTGCCTTCATAAAACTGCTGATCGAAGTCAATGGGGCGAATCCGGAATTGGTAATCATCAAAATCGGGCGTGATGACGAACACGAAATTGTAAGCACGCATATCACCCAGCAGACCGGCCAGGCAACGCTCATTGAACTTCACAAAATCCTTGGCAATGCGCTTGGGGTTAAACTCTGCTCGTCCCAGATATTGTGCCGCAAAGACATCTCCCGGGATACCGGCAATATGCTCCTCCACAAGGGTGTTTTCATGTGTCAGGAAATTGAGCTGATTGGGTGATAACAGATGCTCCAGTTCGAGGCCGTAAATGCGGGAAGCATCCGCCACTTTCAGGTAGAAATAATCATACACTTCATTGTAGCGGTTGACAATTTTCACCCGGAAGGGATGTGTATTTCCGAAGCTGCAATAGTCAATGCGATCTATGAACAGATGCTCCTGCACTTTGAAGTCGCCGCCGGCTTTGAGCATGGCATAAATCTTCTTCAACCCCTGATGAATCTTATCACTGGCAAAAGGCGGATAGATGGCCGTCTCCCAAAGCGTATCCTTGCCGGCCATATCCATCAGCGGCACGCTTTCCTGATAATGCATCAACTCGGCATAGCTGATAGGCAGGGCTCGTTCGCGGGCATATTGCCGCAGGTATTTGCGCAACGGTTCACGAACCGGGTAAGCAATTTTCTTCCTGGAAATTTTTAGAAAACCTTCGGCCATGATGAACAATTCTTGCGAGGAAAATGCACTGTCGGGTTGTGCCCGCACAATGCAGAGACCAAACTAAGTTGTCTGCGTTTGCGAAAGGCCTGTTGATTTTCTGACTGAATTTTTCAATAAAAAAGAACAGGAAGGCTGGTAAACGATATGCTATGCCTGATTGAATTGCACAAAGCTTCCGGTATTGCCGGTTAGCTCGGCCAGCCTTTCGATAACCCCCTCAACGAGGGCATCCGGGCAGGATGCACCAGAAGTAATCATCACGTTCAGCTTTCCGTTTTCGGGTAGAAAGCCGGTGGTTTCCAGCTCGGTGCGGGTATGAAAATCGAAGTGTCGGATGAGTTCCTGTGATTCCAGGCAGGAAGCATTTTTGATGAAATAAGTCGGAAGCCTTTGCTCACAAAGCTCCACGAGATGCGAGGTGTTGGAGCTGTTGTATCCGCCAATGACCAGCGCAAAATCTGCTTCTGCTTCTAGCATGCCTTGCACGGCACTTTGATTATCATTTGTGGCGTAGCAAAGTGTGTCGCGCGTGTCGGCAAAATGTTGCGTAACGTTTTCTGCGTTCAGCTTGTAATGGGCAATCATTACCTGTTTTAGATAGTCAGCAATGCCTTGTGTTTCGCTGGCCAACATGGTGGTTTGGTTCACCACACCGATGCGGCTGAGGTGCCGGTTAGGGTCGAAGCCTTCGCTGTGTTGGCCGGCAAATTCATCAAAGAAATGAGCGGGTGGTTCTTGTCCTGTGATATATAAAGCCAATCGTTTTGCCTCTACCAAATCCTTCACCACCACAGTGGGCGTATGCGCTTCGCTGTGCGAAAAAGTGGCTCGGGTTTCTTCATGCTTGGGCTTGCCATGCACCACCACCGTGTATCCTTCCCGACCGATTCGCTCAGCGCGGTTCCAGACTTTTTCTACGAATGGGCAAGTCGTTTCGTAGCTGGTAGGTTCAATGCCTTTTTCACGCATTTTCTCTTCCACCTGTCTTGTGGTGCCAAAAGCAGGAATAACCACTATATCGTCTGTCGTAATCTCGTCCCAACTGATCAACATCTGCCCGCGCGTATTCATGATGAAGCGGACACCCATTTGCTGTAGGTCTGCATTTACGCCCGGATTATGGATAATTTCAGAAAGCAGGAAGATGCGCTTATCCGGATTTTCGGCAACGGCTCTGAATGCAATTTCAATGGCATTTTC
>CAYRJR010000146.1:0-2080 GCA_964424655.1 uncultured Chitinophagaceae bacterium | reverse complement strand
AAAACCGAAATGCCGCGCCAGAATGACCTCCAGGGAGCCGAGTTGAATACGGGTAGGCGAAAAATCTTTCTTGAGTCTGTCAGCAGCTTTCCGTTCTGCTTTGATGCGCGAAATGAGTGGGCTGCGATATTGGACGGGGACGTCGAAGGTCTTCATAAATCAAGGAAGAATGAATCCTGAAGCTGGATGTAATGAATGCCGAAGGCCTGACAAAGTTCGGCTTTGGGCTAATGATTATGACCAACCCATACAATGAAAATCGGGATGTTGGCAGAACAAAAAAAACTTCTGTAGTCCGTTCTATGCAACCCATATAGCCATTGAACCCAAGCATGCTCTTGCCCGTTAAGATATACCGCAAGGAGCTATACCATTCCCGAGCTAATAGACCACCAGCTTACCCCTTTGCTTCCCTGCTCCGCAGTCCACTTCGTAGAAATAGACACCCGCAGCTTTGCCGCCGAGGTCTATCACCGTTTGTCCACTGCCTGGTTCCGCGCGGTACACCACCTTGCCCGTCAGGTCGGTAAGCTCAATGCGATGGATAGTAGCGGGTGATGAAAACTTTACGATGCCTGAAGATGGATTGGGATACACGCTTACCGCCGCCGTTTGAAGGCTTGCATGCTCAATGCTGGTGGGAAGTGGCGTTTGGTTCAGCTTTAAGATGAAGCCGGAACGAAGACCATCGTCCGAAAGCGGAACGGTGCCCGGACCGGGATCGAAATCTTTATTAGCCCCTGAGAAATCACCACAGATGTAAACGCTGTCCTTGTTATCCAGCCCAATCCATCTGGGGTTATCCGCCTGAAAGCCTGCGCCCCATACAAAGTTGCCGGCACTATCCAGTTTCTGCACGCCAGTGCCCGAGGGGACATTGTACACGCCCGTGTCGGGATCGAGATCGCAGAGACCGTTTACTACCATCGCAGTATAAACATTACCGGCGCTATCCGTGGTAACATCCACCCCGACATAGCTACCCGACGATGCGCCCCCCATCTTTACCCAGGAAAGGTCACCGTTGTTTTTCAGCTTCAGGGTAAAGAGACTCCTAGTAGAGGCAGCGGTAAGGTTGTACACACCGGGACCGGGATCAAAATCTACTGTGCCGCCAAAACCGCCCGTAATGAGCACATTACCGAAGCGATCCACAGTACCGCCCCATGTCAGATCGTCACTGCCACTACCAAAGCTATGCGCCCAGACAAAATTGCCCGAAGAATCATATTTGGCAATGAATATATCATTAGGATTAATAAAAGGTGGAGTTGCCTGTGTAGCGGCCAGAGTATAAACGCCCGGGCCAGGATCAAAGTCGGCTGAACCTAAAAAGTTACCAGACACGAAAACGTTGGAAGAACTATCAACATCTATATCATTTGGATTTTTTACATTATCGCCTGTTATCAGCTTTGCCCATATAAAATTGCCATTGCTGTCCAGCTTTTCCAACAAAAGATCGCCTCGGCTAGGAGTAATGTTATATACGCTCGGGCCGGAATCTACATCAAGAGCTGTCATGCCATTACCACTTGCCGTCGCTGCGAAATAGAGAAACCCATCCTTGACCAGCCTTGCTGCGCCTATTCCTATGGTTACAGCGGTAGATTGGGCGCCGATGTCTTTCACCCAAATAAAATTGCCGCCAAGGCCTAATTTTAAGATAAAAGCATGAATCGTCCCAAAAGCATTGAGTCTATACTCAGACGGGCCTGGATCAAAATCAAAGCTATCTCTAAAAGTGCCGGATACATACACATTCCCAGCCTCATCTACATCTATCGCGCGTGGATAGCACCCAGCCCCGCCGCTGGAAATACCTTTCACCTGTTTTACCCAAATCGGGTTGCCCGCAGGGTCTTCCTTCATGATAAACATGTCCAGATCGCTGACCGCCGTAAGACTTAGGCCTGCAAAGTTTGTATTACCGCCAAACCCACCTACGGTATAAAGATTCCCTGCGGTATCGGTAGTGCCGGCTATAACTCCTGTTCCATTAGTAGCACCAATTCCATTTATTGATTGTGCCCAGGCAAAGGATTGGGCTTTTGCAGGCGACGACAGCAACAAGGCAATT
>CAYRJR010000145.1:0-7409 GCA_964424655.1 uncultured Chitinophagaceae bacterium | reverse complement strand
CCGGCACCATCACGCCGGCTTCGCCCTGAATGGGTTCTACCAGGAATCCGGCGACGTTTTTATCAGAAACAGCTTTGCGTAACGCTTCGATGTCGTTGTAAGGAATGATTTCGTAGCCGGGCATATATGGGCCGAAGCCATTGCGGGAATCTGGGTCACTGGAGAAGGAAATGACGTTCAGGGTGCGGCCGTGGAAGTTGCCGGAGCATACAATGATTTTGGCTTGTAAATCCGGGATGCCTTTCTTGTCGTAACCCCAACGTCGTGCGAGTTTGAGCGCAGTTTCTACGGCTTCTACACCGGCATTCATGGGCAGTACTTTGTCGTAGCCCAGCAAGCGGGTGATGTATTGTTCAAATTCACCCAGGAGGTTGTTGTAAAAGGCGCGGGAGGTGAGGGTCAGTTGATCTGCCTGTTCCTTCAGTGCTGCAATGATTCGTGGGTGACAATGCCCCTGGTTGATGGCTGAATATCCCGACAGGAAATCGAAATAGCGACGGCCATCCACATCCCAAACATGCACCCCTTTCCCCCTTGCCAGCACCACCGGTAATGGATGGTAGTTATGTGCGCCATGGCGTGCTTCAAGGTCTAAATAATGCTGTGATTTCTCTGAAATTGCCAATGTCTCTATCATATGGCGAAGGTAACCCATCGCACTTTGAGGCGTAAGAGTGCCTTATTCAGGGCTACTGTTGAAGGCTGGAAGGTCAGCAGGTTCATAATCGCTGATTTTATCCAAAGCCATCACTACCAGGTTTTCGGACTCAGAATGTTTGAACATAGGCAGGAAGCGGGCGCCATACACGAGGTCGAGGTGTGTGTAGGAACTGCGTTGCTGGACGGTATTGGAGAAGTTGTCGTCGAAGGCTTTGATACTGACGATCAGCTCTGCATTTTGTTTCGTCAATTCATCGGCTTCCATACCAAAGAGCGGGCTGTGTTCGTCAATGATATGAACCACGGTCCAGTTGAGCGCCAGTGCACTGATGCGGGATATATCCAGCTTCAGGGTGAAATATTGAGAATCGCGGCGTTCGCCTTTGGGCTGATGCAGCGCCAGCATGGCGGAGGCTTCTACTTCGGTGAGAAAATTGTTTTTGTAAGAAGCCAGACGAAACATTAGTGCCCTACCGCCCCGGAAAGGAGCTACCAGCATATTGTTGCTGAAAAGAAGATAGGCACGAGGTCGGGAAAAGCGCCCATAAAAAATACCGGTAACCACAGCAAATGAAAGGATGCCTACTAATGCCTCGCCGGAAGCAATCGAATTAGCGACCAGGCCAACTGGAGCCACACGCCCATAACCCACAGTAGTCAGTGATTGAGCACTGAAGAAGAAAGCTTCTACAAATTGTTGCCAGGCTGTTGTTGCCGCTTCTACGCCGGCCAGATGTTCAATGCCCAGGATGAAATAGGCGAGGGCAAACAGCAGATTCATCACTGTGTAAAAGGCAAATACCAGAAATAAAAACTTCCAGCGTGGCATCTGAATCAGGCTGTGATAAATCGAAATCTTGTGCCAGAAGGCAAAGCCTGTTTTGCGGATTCTGGCGACACCCCTTCGGTCAATCATGCGGGTGCCGGCTTTGCCCGTGCTGGCTGGGAATCCGGTGTTCTCCAGATTCCTAAACCGATACCGCATGTTTGCTTTAGCCATGAATTTTTTTTCGGATTAAATAAGGGCTAAGCAGAAAAAGAATCAGAATGGCTGTGCCCAGGAAGCCTAAAAATAATGCGGTGTTTGTGTCGCAACAGTTTTCAAGCAGGAAATACAATCCACCAATGATTGTGCCTGAAAGCAGCAAAACCAGGCTCCATTGCCGCCAGGGAATTAGAGAAAATACAGACTGCTGCATCTGCTTTGCTGTATGGAACAAGTAATAGCCGGCTTGTAAATACGAGCTGATCACGAATGAAAAAACGACACCTTCCAGGCCCAGCCAGAAGTACAGTGGAAAAGCCAATATCAGTGCGATACCTAAGTCAAACAAGGCACCCAGATTGATGATTTTTATCTGATTCAGGTGTTGCAGGATTGAGGTGAAATTGTAGGCCCGGAGCAACATGGCACAGATGGAAATCCCAAACAGAGGCACCGAATCCAGGTATTTATCTGAAAAGACGAAGACGATAAAACTTTCTCTGAAGCAGAAGAGGAAGAAGAATAAAGGAAACACGATGCGGGCCAGTAAAGAGCTGGTTGCATGTAGCATTTCAACCCTGCTCTGATTGCTTTTATCACCTACCGCCATCTGTTGTAACAGGCCGCTGCCGATTGCACCCAGCAGCGTGGCTAAAAAAGGGATTTCAATCGTGCCATTCAGATAGACAGCAAAAAGTGCCGGGGCAATGATGGCTGAAAGAACTGCTTTATCTATCCAGCGAAAAAGCATTTGCGACACGTCATAAATGCCGAGTTGCAACCACTGATTGCGAATTTTAGATGGCATCATGCCTTGGGCTGGCGCTGCTTTCAGAAAGCATTTCCGTCCTACAATACTCAGGTAGCTTGCCCGCAAAATGCCCAGGATGCATATCAGCAGGAATAAGCCCGTGAGCGTACAGCCATCGTTCAAAAACAAAATATGCACCCCAATAAAAGGCAGTGCATAAGTCACGCTCGCAATAAACGTAGTCCGAAACTGCTCGTGAATGATCAGATAGCTTTCGCTCAGCAAGAGCCATACCTGCACCAGCATGAGCGGAGCCGCTATCCAAGCTTGAAATACCGCTTCATCCCTGAAAAACTGAACGAGCACTATGGCCAGCAGAGCCAGCCAAATCAAAGCAAACAGAACATTCTTTTTACGCAATGCACATAGCCATTGATCCACAGAATTAGCTGTATGTGTGAGCATAAATGGCACGAGGCCAAAGCAGGCAATCGCGGCAAAGACGCTTGTATAGACAATCCATACCCGGGCGTAAATCCCGTTGAGTGCCGGAGGCAGCAATCTGGAAAAAGCAATTCCCATCGCTGTGGTGGCAGCGATGGGAAAAAAGCGAATGGCAAAAATGAAAGCACTACGCGTGAACAGCGTGCGCTTCATAGCGTAGCCGTGCTCGTGCATCGCAGGCTTCTTTTGAGAGTGAACGAATGATGCGTGCAGGATTGCCAGCCAGCACACAATGTCCATCTTCAAAGCTATGCGTCACTACAGCTCCGGCACCGACGATAGTGAAGTCGCCCAGGCGAACACCAGGCAAAACCACAGCACCCATTCCCAGCCAGCAAAAGCGGCCAATATGGATGGAGCGGGCGGGGAGCATCACATCATTGTCCATTGCATCATGGTTGCCGGAGATGAGGCCCACATTCGGCCCCAGGTTGCTGAAGTCGCCGACATAAATGCCATTACTGGCATTGATATACACACCTGGTGAATCGCCGGGGAAGGTGCCAATGCCTTTGCTCAGGCCCTGTGGACTATGAATGGTAGCTGTATGATGCAGCGCCCATTTCACGCTTGCATTGTGGCGGAATATTCTGCGAAACACAAGGTCGAGCAGGTAAAAACTCCAGCTCATTTCAGGCCGTAGGCCCAATAGGCGTTTTAGTTGGCGACTAATGCTCATTCCATTTTCAGGCGCTTATTTCTTCATCTCCATCCATTGTTTTTTTGCTACGCATAGCCATCACAATAGCACCAGCCAGCAAGAGGAACAGCACAGCAGACGAGAAGCCGGCAATTGCATTGCCTGTATAGAATTTCTTAGGATGAAAGACGAAGTCAATTTTGTGTTTGCCGGGAGGCAGTCGCAAGGCACGAAGCACATAATCGGCCCGGATGATGGGCGTCTCTTTCCCATCCACATAAGCCTTCCAGCCATAAGGATACCATATGTCTGAGAAAACGGCCAGCCCGGCAGCAGCGTTGCTGGATTCGTAGTGAATATCGTTGAGACCATATTGGCTAAGCCGTACATAGGCTCCGGAATCTACAGCAGGCTGGAAGCCTTTTAAATCGCCGGCATAGCTGTTGCGGATTATGGCAGTTTCCTTAGGGTGGAAATCATCAGGAGTATGTGTCGTGTCGCCAAGTGAGGGGGCATTCAGTGCCAGGATGTCTTCATCCGCCGTCTGAACCAGCTTGATATTTTTCACGAACCAGGCATTGCCTGACGCATTCGGGTTGGGGATGACGTGCGGAGGCTGACCTTGTTGTCCGCCGGGTACGATGATGAAACGTGTGTTCAGCATATCCAGCACGGAAGCGTTGAATTTCTGCCCATTCATCTGAACATCTATCAGGTCCTGATAAGCTTCCATTTTAGCCGGACTATAACCACCTACCACTTTGTGGAAGTATGCCTGAATGGCATCGTTGTAGGTGTCTTTGCTTAGGTCTAAGACGCGATAATATGGGTCATTGCCGGCCATTGCATATATCTGTTTGTCCACCGGACGCGGTTCAAATTGCGAAGCATACTGATCCGGGTCTGAATAGTTGTTTTCATTCAGATAGCGCCAGGATGTGGGAATGAGGTCAATGGCTACGATACAGGCCAGGCCAGCCATCAGATAGGCCGGTTTGATTTTTCCTTTCAAGTAGGCCCAGAGCAGGCCTGCTGCGGCTGCGATATAAAAGGCACTCAGCAATCCGCTGTTGCGGGCCATAGCTTCACGGTCTTCCTTCAGATAGCTCAGGATTTGCTTGTATGGGGCATCATTCTGAGAGTTTGTAAAGTCGAAGAACATAGAAGAACCCAGCCCTAGGATCAGTGCCAGTCCGCCTGTAATCAGAGCTGCCAGCTTCACTTTCTTCCATATCTCTTTCCGTGCTTCTGTAGAAGAATAGTTGCTGAGCACATCCTGTAAGCCCCAGACGGCCACCAATGGGAATATTAATTCTGGAATCACAAGCACCATACTGGGCGTACGGAACACATTCATGTAAGGAACATGGTCGAAAATCCAGTAGTTGAATGTTGGAAAATTCTTTCCCCAGGACATGACGATGGCAAGCACAGACACCGCAGCCATCCACCATTTATGCGGTGATCGGATGACCAACATGCCTAACAGAAACAGGAAGCAAATCGCGGCACCGAAATAGACAGGCCCGGCTAAGAAGGGTTGTGGCCCCCAATACATCGGAAGCTTCTCGGCTTGCCCGCCAATGGCATCTGAAGTAACAGGTGCATGGCTCGCATCTTCCGCACTGCTGCCGCCATAGAGGTAGGGTACCAGAATGGTGAAGGTCTCACCGATGCTGTTGCTCCAGCGGAAGGCGTAATCCTTATCCAAGCCGCCGTTTTTCTTGGTTTCGCCAGGGGCTTTATTGATGGTCAATTCGCTTTTCCCACCGCGCATGGTCATCTTGGAATATTCCATGGTGCTGAGGAATGCCTGTAGCGAAGGCCCTGTCCCAAGGGCCAGCACAGCACCTGTGAGTAGTGAGGCAATCAGGAATTGTTTGAATTTTTTTTGTCGGAAAGCAATCACCAATTGCCCAACAAACAAGCCCAGCAGAATGATGCCCATATACATCACAATCTGAAAATGTTGCATGGAGAACATCAGTGCGAAGCAGATGCCGGCTAAGGCTGCACCAAGTAAATAGCGCCCCCGATACAGCAACATCACACCGGCAATCACACCCGGCATATAAGCCATCGAGATCATCTTTGTGTCGTGCCCGGCGGCGATAATGGTTGGGTTGTAGGTAGAAAAAGCATAGGCAATGGCCCCTATGCCAGCCAGCCAACGGTTGACGCCCATCACCCGCAGCAGCAGGAAGAAGCAGACCATCGAAATGAAAAAGAAATAACCTGGTTTGGGAAACACAGACTCCAGCGCATTCTCGATATAGAACACATAGTTGTTCGTCTTGCCCAGGAAGAATGTGTAGGTGGGCATGCCACCAAACATAGAATTGGACCAGAGCACAGGCTGGTTGGTTTTTTCATACTCCTGCTTGGCTTCGTGGGCCATTCCTTTCCAGTTCACATTGTCGCCCTGCGACAGTTCCTTACCGCTCAGGGCAGGGTAGGCATACAGCCAGGCAATAATTGCAAAGGCCGCAATGACGATGAGTTGCGGGTAATATTTTTTCAGATTGAAATCAGCCATAGAAGCCTGTATGAAAGGGCACAAAAATAACGGTCAGTACATAGCCTCAGGGATTATTTGGGAACACCGGAAATACCAAGTTTTTTCAAGGTGTCTGCGATGATTTGAGTATAGAGCCTGGCACCGGTTTCGTTGAGGTGCACATCATCGTAGAAGAGTTTTGGATGCATCAGGAAGCGCGGGTCTTGGCTCCAGTCGAGGAAGAAAGCGCCATGTTTTGCAGCCAATTCAGGAAGCATTTCATGGCTTTCATTGCCGGCAATATCTAATGAATAATAGAAAGGTGAAATCACCACAATGGCTTGTGTGCCGTGCTCGCGGGCATAGTCAAGGATGAAAATCATTCGGGCTTTCAGAGCGGAATCTATCCCGGTCAGCTCGCGCATATTCATCCAGTGGGTCGGCTTGAATGTGGCAGAATCAATGGCACCATGCAAGGGCTCAAAGCCGCGAATGGTCTGGTGTACGAGGTTGGTATATGTGTTTTGAATGATGGAGCCGATGAGTGAATTGTAGGGATAAATCTTCGACACGGCTGCCTTATAAACTTCCATCTTTCCGGCGGCAGCCACGGTGGGCCAAAGTCCGGGATGACGATGTGCAAATGGAATCAGTCGGGTAGAGATCCTTTGGATTTCTGTTGCTTTCCCCACGCCGCTCAATTCTGTTGGCAGTACTTCAACTATGATGCATTTTGGAGCCTTTCTTTCGAAGGCATAAGGAATCACCCCGCTGGTGTAGGTGATGCCCATCTCATCGCGGCCACAGTTATAGACGCTCATGTCCAGCAGCGAGTCCAGCATCAGGGTGTTGTAATGATGCGAAGCACGCGATGAGCCAAAGACAAGTAAGTCCTCACGGGTGCTGTCTAATGTGTAGCGCGTCACCACATCATCTCCATGCTTTTGCAGGTAGAAAGTATGCTCCAGCCACCAGCCCAAGGTCCGGTCTGCTGCGAACAATATCAACAGTAGCAGCAGCGATTGCCTAAGCAGATGTATGAGTGGATTGCTTTTCAAATACTCAGAATTGGAAGTAGATAAACTGACCACCATTGAACACGCCGATAAGCAGCATAATCAGCAGCAGCATTGCGTAGCCAAACATGCGAATCACTGGTTTCGGACTCCAGAGCAGGTTCCATTTATCAGCCAGAAATTCCTGATTGAATTCAGCTACCAACAGGAAAATGATAAGGGCAATGGAATAGACAAAACCTGCTGCAAAACCCACGAAAAAGCTCCCAGGCTTCAGGGTCAGGATATTCTCCATAATGGTGAGCGCCGACTCAATGCTGTTGGCACGGAAAAACACCCAGGCAATGCTGACCAGC
>CAYRJR010000144.1:0-7434 GCA_964424655.1 uncultured Chitinophagaceae bacterium | reverse complement strand
CATCGAGGCTTTGGGGGCAAGCAGGGCCCAGCATGCCCATATCGCCCGCCTTGTTCAGCAGGTCCGGCATGAGGCCCGGCTCCTGCGCGTCAATGGCAGCCAGCTTGGGGAAAACTTCCTTCTCCAAAAACTCCTGGCACATCTGGGCGATGGCATGTTGTTCATCACTGAAGTCTTCAGGAGTAAAAGTGTTTTCAGGGCTGGACTTTTGTATCAGAAATGCGCCACCCGGCAGGGCTGTAGTGGCTGTTGCAGTCTGTTCCATAGGGTATGAATGGTTTTGTTTAAAACTAAGAATTGAAGACATATCATCTGCAAAACCTGACACAGAAGAATTATGCCACTCAGCTCGTAAACATCATGCTTGAAACAGGAACTTCAGGAAAACCATTCTGAAAATTGGGCTGGGGGCAGCATCGTTCAGGCTTAGATATTATTATGAGAAAAATGAGGCTATTGGCAAATCCCTACATGCCAGATTCCAATAAAGCCCGCTGATACACGGCACTATCTTTGCGGCTTCCGCACCATCCATGAGCCTTCCTTCTTTGTCGCTACGCCGTCCGGTGCTGGCGGTTGTGATTAATATCATCATCATCATTTTCGGAGCCATCGGCTTCAATTTTCTGGGTATCCGTGAGTATCCGAGTATAGACCCGCCACTGATTACCGTCCGCACCACTTATTCCGGTGCTAACCCTGACGTTATTGAAAGTCAGATCACCGAGCCGCTCGAAAAAGCCATTAACGGCATTGCCGGAATCAAGAATATTTCTTCTTCATCTTCTCAGGGATTTTCAAGCATCACTGTAGAATTTGAATTGGGTGAAGACCTAGAAGCAGCCGCTAATGATGTGCGCGATAAAGTGAGTCAGGCTACGAAGCAGCTCCCTCAGGATATAGATGCACCGCCGGTAGTCAGTAAGGCTGATGCCAACTCAAGTGCCATCCTGGCCATGACGGTGCAAAGCAACACCCGCAATCAGCTTGACCTGACAGACTATGCAGAGAACGTACTGGTAGAACGGCTTCAGACGATACCAGGCGTGAGCTCAATCCAAATCTGGGGAGAGAAGCGCTATGCCATGCGGCTCTGGCTCGATCCTCTGAAAATGGCCGGCCTGGGAGTCACATTCTCTGATGTCCAAAATGCGCTCAACTCACAAAACGTAGAGCTGCCTGCGGGAAAACTCAGCGGCTATCATACTGAGCTTTCGGTGCGCACGTTTGGCAGGCTGTTTACAGAAGCAGATTTCGACAATCTAATCGTCAAGCATGCCACGCCTAATGCAGATGGAAGCGTGGGTGCTGATGTACGCCTGAGTGATATCGGCGAAGCCGTGCTCGGCCCGGAAAATGAGGAAACCGTGTTGAAGTCGAACAGCATCCCGATGATTGCCCTGGCGGTTTCGCCGCAGCCCGGATCCAACTACGTGGCTATTGCGGATGAATTCTACCGGCGCTTTCATCTCATCGAAAAAGATGTACCGAAAGACATCCAGCTCGACATAGCCTTAGACACGACCACCTTCATCAAGAAGTCAATCACAGAAGTGGAAGAGACGCTGTTTATCTCCTTTGCACTCGTCATCCTGATTATTTATCTCTTCTTCCGCGACTGGCTAATTGCCCTCAGGCCTTTGCTGGATATTCCGGTTTCTCTGATTGGAGCCTTTTTCATCATGTACATCATGGGCTTCACTATCAACATCCTCACCCTGCTGGCCATCGTGCTGGCAACAGGATTGGTGGTAGATGACGGCATCGTGGTGACGGAGGCTATTTATAAAAAGCTGGAAGCAGGCGTTGAAAAACACAGGGCTGCAAGGGAGGGCAGTGAACAGATTTACTTCGCGGTTATTGCCACGTCCATCACCCTGGCAGTGGTCTTTTTGCCCATTGTGTTTTTGCAGGGATTTACGGGCAGGTTGTTTCGGGAATTCGGGATCGTGGTGGCAGGTGCTGTTTTGATATCAGCTTTTGTGTCGCTCACGCTCACTCCTGTTTTGAATGTGGTACTGGCGCGAAAGATTCACAAGCCATCTGCGTTTTACCGAAAAACAGAGCCCTTCTTCACGGGTATGGAGCGGGGCTACAAGCGGATTGTGATTTGGATGATGCGTCACCAGTGGATTGCCTATACAGGCATGGCGGTTTCGCTACTGCTCATTGTGGTCATTTTTAAAAACCTGAAAAGTGAATTAGCCCCCTTAGAAGACCGAAGCCGATTCAGGATGTTGCTTTCTGCGCCTGAAGGCACTTCTTATGATGCCATGGACCACTATGTGGACAACGTGACGCAACTGATTATGGACTCGGTGAAGCCGAATGAACGACGTGTGATTCTTTCCGTGACCGCCCCCACATTCATGGGTTCCGGCTCCGTCAATGTAGGCTTCATCAGCGCCCGCCTTAGTGACCCTGATGAACGTCACCGTAGCCAGGGACAAATCGTGGACATGCTGAATGGCGCCTTACGGAAATACACTTTTGGCCGTGCTTATGCCGTACAGGAACAGACGATAGCGGTACAGCGAGGTGGCGGTAGTTCTCAGCCGGTATCCTTCGTACTGCAGAATATTGACTTCGACAAACTGGCTCGGGCAGTTCCCCGTTTCGAGGCCATGGCTCGGGCCTCCAAAGTGTTGCAGAGTGTGGATATAGACCTCAAGTTCAATAAGCCAGAACTGGAAGTCAATATTGACCGGCTCAAGGCAGCAGCACTCGGTGTTTCGGTAGATGATATTTCCCAAACCCTGCAACTCGCTTTGTCTGCCGGCAGGCTGGGCTATTTCACACGCAGCGGAAAGCAATATGAAGTCATAGCGCAGGTATTTCGCAGTGACCGGGATGCACCCTCAGCTCTGGAATCGTTCTATGTGCGCGCCCGCAATGGTGACATGATATCACTGGATAATCTCGTGACCACGACTGAAGCTACCAGCCCTTCCACCATCTATCACTACAACCGGTATAAGTCTGCCACCATTTCAGCAACACCCACTGCCGGGCACACCATCGGCGATGGTATCATCGAAATGCAGCGGATTTACAAAGAGCTTCAAAAAGAAAAAGTCATTGATGAAAGCTTCACTTCTTCTCTGTCTGGTAACTCTGCTGACTATGCGGAAAGTGGCTCCAATATCATCTTCGCATTTATACTCGCACTGGTTCTGATCTATCTGATTCTGGCTGCTCAGTTCGAAAGCTTTGTAGATCCTTTCATCATCATGCTGACTGTGCCATTAGCCCTGGCCGGCGCACTCATCTCGCTCTGGATTGGCGGGCATACACTCAACATATTTTCAGAGATAGGCATGATTATGCTTATCGGCTTAGTGACGAAAAACGGTATCCTGATTGTGGAATATGCCAACCATTACCGGGACCGCGGCATGAGTAAGGCAGTAGCCGTAGTACACGCTTCTACCCAGCGCCTCCGTCCTATCCTGATGACATCAATGGCTATGGTGTTCGGCGCCTTACCGTTGGCATTATCGCTCGGCGCTGCCGGCACCAGCCGCATCCCATTAGGTGTCGTGATTGTAGGTGGCGTCAGCTTCTCACTGGTGCTCTCACTTGCTATTCTGCCGGTACTCTTTGCCGGAATTTCCCGCCGTAAGCCTCATAAGCCTTCGGCTATTGACAAACTTGCCGACTGATATTTCTCTCCATGAAGCGCTGCCTGCTGATACTGATTTCCCTCGCTTTCGTCTTGCCATTGAAGGCACAGGAATTCCTGAGTCTGGATACGGCAATTGCCCGTGCCTTAGCCTACAATTACGACCTACGCATTGCCGGCATCGGGAAACAAATGGCCATCACAAATCATGCGCCGGGAGCAGCAGGGCTGTTGCCTCAAATCAATGGTAGTGCAGGAATCAATGAAAGCGTTGCCAACTCAAAAATCGAACGCAGTGATGGCGTATTGATGGAGAGCAATGGGGCACAGACCCTGAGTTATAATGCAGGAATCAATGCCAGCTTCACTGTATTTGCAGCCGGGAAAGCCTTTTTGGTTTATCGTCAATTGGGCCAGCAGGTGGCTTATGCCGATGCCTCTTTCCAGGCGCAAATTCAAAGCACACTCTCAGCGGTCATTCAGGCCTATGCATCGGTGGTAAACAACCAACAGCAAGCCGTGGCGCTGGATACGGCCATCTCATTGGCCAAAGCCCGGATGGACCTGTCCAAGGCGAAGTATGATATCGGTACCTCTGCCAAGGTAGATTACCTGCAAGCCCGTGTAGATTTCAATGCAGCCCGCTCGCAACGCCTGAGTCAGGATGCAGGCCATTCTGCAGCATTGGCGCAGCTCAATGAGTTGATGGGGGCGGATGCTTCGCATAATTATCAGGTAGCAGACAGCCTGCCCATCCAGCTCAACCTACACCCTGCCGACAGTAGCATCCTGGCGGCCAAAAGCCCTCTGCTGGAAGCCCAGCATATTAATATCGAGATGGCCAGGCTGAACCAACGAATTGCCCGCAGCAGCTACTTCCCTACCCTGGATGCCACAGCCGGATATAATTATTCAAGCACGCTCTCAGGTGCCGGCTTACTGAAAAGCAACCGGAGCATTGGGCCTGGCGTTGGCTTGTCTTTGAATGTGCCCATCTTCCAGGCAGGGAGTATCCGACGTACTGGAAAACTGGCCTCACTGTCCGAGCTGAATGCCGAACTGGAATACACACGACAGGAGCGTGCCATAGCCAGGCAATACCGCACAGCATGGGCTGCATATAAAAATGCTGTGGCTGCCTTTTCGCTTGAGGAAGAAAATCTGGGCTATGCCCGTGAAAACTTAGACATCCAGCAGGCGCGTTTCCGTGTGGGCGTGGCCACGAGCATCGAATTGCGGGAGGCAGAAAACAGCTACACCGCAAGCCTGGCTCGCTTTTATAATGCGGCTTACATAGCCAAAGTCGCCGAGACACAAGTGCTGGAAACCGAAGCCTCGCTTCAATAGGCCCTTTACATTTGACTCAGCCAGTATCTATTTTTCGGAAAGCAATACTGCCCTTATCTGTTGTATTTATGAATTCGCTCACCACCTCGAAAGCCCGTGAAAATATCCTTCGGAAACTACGCACAGGACTGGAAAAGGCCCGCCTGCCCATTCCATTTCCGGAAGCTGAACTGGCACCTGTTTCACAGGCTTTTGCCGATATGGAAGATTCCCCTGAAGAGCATTTTGCCAAAGAGTTTATTCGTCTCGGCGGGAAGTTTATTTTCTGCACCAACGAAGACGAAATGCTGCAACACTTAGCGGCACTTTTTGATTCCGAAAACTGGAAACAAGTGTTGTGTCCTGAGCCGGAATTGCTTCGCCTTTTTCAATCTGCAAACCTGGAAATTGTTGAAGAAGCCCGGCCTTCAATCACCGAAGCAGATGCCTGCATCACGACTTGCGAGGCTGTGGTGGCCCGTACCGGTTCGGTATTGTTGAGTAGTCGTCAGCCCTTGGGACGAATCGCTTCAGTATTTTATCCGGTACACATTATCATAGCTTATTCCCGCCAGACTGTTCCCGACTTCCCGGATGGATTGGACGTGCTGCGCCAGCGTTATGGGAAGAACCTTCCTTCAATGATTAACCTGAATACCGGTCCCTCAAGAACAGCCGATATCGAAAAGACGCTGGTAGTGGGTGTGCATGGGCCTAAAGAGGTGTATTGCTTTTACCTGAATCAGTAGCAGGAAAAGTTGTTTACTCAGCTTTCTGGCAACACTGCATCGAAGGCGTGTCTGCCGCGTTGGATGAACTGTGCATTTCCAGCTTAGGACTGAGATATGGGATCCCCAGATTAGCGCCTCTAAGAACAAACAGGCAGCCGAAAAGAATCATTATTACCGGCGTCCATTTTCTCAGGGAAAGTGAAGACATCCGCAGCTTTCCACGCATCAGCGTCAGCGACACCATCATAGGAAGTGTGCCGGCACCAAAAGCATACATGACGGCAGCAGCCTGCCAACCTGTATCCACAGTTACAGCAGCAGCCAGGGCCATATATACCATCCCGCAAGGCAGCAGTCCATTGAGTACACCAGCAGCCAACAACCAGCCTGGCCGCCTATTGGCAAGCACATTCCCGAGTGCATTAGTCACCAGGCCAGACCAGGGCAGGCGAATCTTAAAGCCCAACTGGGGTAAGAAATAGAGTATGCCCAAGACCAGCAACAACAACCCCGCAGTCAATGAAACATACTGCTGCCATTGCGGATGAAACATCTCTTTGAAAGAATACAGCGCCAAGCCGAGGCAGGCATAAGCACTGAGCCGGCCCAAATGATACATAGCAATGCTGCCTGCGCGACGCCATCCCTTATCTT
Source organism: uncultured Chitinophagaceae bacterium (assembly GCA_964424655.1). Classification (GTDB taxonomy): domain Bacteria; phylum Bacteroidota; class Bacteroidia; order Chitinophagales; family Chitinophagaceae; genus UBA1952. The sequence goes on along the minus strand of CAYRJR010000144.1, from coordinate 1,101 downwards.
GATGAAATGGCATCATCCAGACAATAGGGCCACACATGCCGGCACAATGCAGGCTACCTGCCAGGCCCATCACCAATGCACTGAGTAGAAGGGTTGCAATCATGGCGTATGCAGGTTGATGGGGCTTTCCTGATAATAAGCTGTGCCTTCGCAAGTCCAGCTCAGCTTTGCGATGTATTTCAAAGCAGGGATGTCTTTACGCGATATGTTCAGTCGTCCATTATGGGATTGGAGATGCTCAAACTGCAAATCAAGTGCAGCGTCCGGAGCATAATAGAGATGGAGGTTTGCATCAATCTGCTTTTCAGAAAATGGGCCCGGGAAGAACACCATCAGCTCGTCCTGTGTGGCATTGATAACCGGCTTTTGCGCCAGCAGATTTGTAGCCCGCTCTGCATCGAGTTTCTTTTGAAAAATCAGCTCCTGAGCATAATAATCTTCAGTCACAAGGTTCACTTTGGTATGGGTGCTTTTCCACACCAGCACGCCAATGAGCGTAATGAAACCTACATACAGAAGCAATATCCGGGTACCCCAATTGATTGCCATGATGAGAAAGTTTTTGAGTATGAAAAATCAATCTGCAGTGAAGGGGCCCAGGAAGCTGGTATGAACCGTCATGAGTTTATGCTCACCTTCCCAGACGCCGATAACCAAATCTGTCTTGCGGCCATGAACCTGCTTTCGGTCTAAGAAAATGAACATCTCACCGCTGGCATCGTCCTCCCTGGGCACGTGTAGTTTTTTGTTCCCAATCAGCCGGATTTCACCGGGTATATTTTCAAGTCGGAAGCTGAGGTCTTTGTCAGCGTAAGTCTTATTGAGCAGTTTGTAATTGTAGAGATTACTGAGTTGATCATTGGGTTGCTCCTGGTAGAGCTGGCCGGCAGTGCGCAAGATGTTTACGCCCACATCGCTGCGGCTCATGAGCAGGAAAGACTCGGTGCTAAGCAGCAAAATCATGACTGCTACATACCCAATCACCCTTCGGGTCCAAAACTTTTGTTTGCCATGCTGGATGCTGTTTTCAGAGGTGTAGCGAATGAGGCCACGAGGCAATCCGACGGCATCCATCATATGGTCGCAGGCATCAATGCAGGC
>CAYRJR010000143.1:0-7456 GCA_964424655.1 uncultured Chitinophagaceae bacterium | reverse complement strand
CTGCAATGGTCTCACAACGCCGAAAAATTCCCCTTTAGCTTTCTGAAGACAGGAAAGCACCTCCGATGTAACTATCAGAGAAATTTTAAGCCCTCCTCACTTCATCCTCGAGTCTGCCGAATACGGCTGGGCCAACAGTTCATATTGGCTGTTGTTGACCAGCTCCAGGGTATTCAAATCATAGATGCTATACCAGCCCGCCTTACCGCTGCTCTTGGTATGGTTGTGTCCGTTGAAAGGCCCACCAATATTGGTGGAGACCACATAGCAGGTCCCGTTTTCATCGTCCACAGCAATGCCATGTGGTTGCCAGAAAGGGCCATAAATCGTCTTCACTACCTCCAGCGTCTGATAGTTAATTACCACTACCGAACCCCTGGCGCCGGGCACTGTGGAATTATCTTCCATACAGGTGACGAAGAGGTAAGGTTTTGTGTGCGACAAGGCCATCTCCTGCGGCTTTGTCCCCACTGGAATCACCTTTATGAGCTTATCGGCGTGGGCATCCATCACCCGCACTTCGGCACTCGCCTCGCAGGTCAGGAAATATTTGCTGTTGTCCGGCGCAAGCATGATTTCATGTGGGTCGCGGGTAGCGGTGTTGTAGTTGGCGGGGTTGCCATCAATGGAGATGTATTTAATGAAGCGGAAGTCGGGTGTGAACTTGAACACTGTGTTGCCATACTGTGCGGTCATATAGAGCGTGTCGAAACCGGGTAAGGTTGCCATGCCGTGCGGGCTGGTGAATGGAGAAATGGGGTTATCATCGCTGCCCACGCTGGTCAGCACATGCATGTCTGAAGTGCGGATGAGGCGCATCCAGCCGCGGGCCAGGTCAGAGACCATGATCTTGGTTCCATCCGGCGAAATCAACAACACATTCCATTGTGAGCCACCATTGCTGATGGGCACCTGGCCTACCACCTTGTCTGTTCGGGTGTCTATTTTCTGCACATAGTCGCCCCCCAGAAAACAGACGTAGGCATATTGCCCATCTGGCGACACCCGGATGCAGTGTGGCGATTCAATGGCTGGCGAGACACCCACAGGAATATTGCGCATGACTACCCGGCTTGTCGCATCCACCACACTAACAATATCGGCAGCCTGGTCGGTGATGTAAATCTTCTGGCGGGTATCCGGGGCGGATGCAAAAGGGATGATGCCATGCTTATCCGGAGCGCCCTGGGCTATCCAGGCGCGGATTGTCAGATAATTATCGCGCGAGAGCGGCTTTTGGTTGTAGGGCATCGTGGGCAGTCCGACAGAGCCCAGGTTTGAGTCAATGTTGATGTAATGAAGCAGCGGGCTATTCAGCGTATCGAAAGGCACAACCACAGCACCATGCAGGGTGCCTTCAAACATATAATTCCAGGTATCCAGCCGCAGCCCTGCCGAATTGATGTATCCATAGGCATTATGGCATCCGCCGCCTTCCGGAGTTGCGGTGCAATGCGTCATAATAATCCGATTTACTTCTGGCGGATAACTACCATCACTAATCATCACATCCGGCTGAAAACGCTGGTGCCTGCAAGCCAACAACAAGAGCAGGGATGAAATCATGCAAAGCGAAGCAACCCAGAGTCGGTGCAGGGTAAGTTTCATGGTCTATAAAGTTAACCCACACCAAACCTGGTAAACGAAATCCTACAGATGCCCGGCATGGAGCTGCCTACTTTTGCGGCGATTATGAAAGTGACCGAGCATCTCCTGCAGGCAAAGAAGCCCATCATCTCGCTGGAGATTTTGCCCCCTGCGAAAGGAAAAAGTATTGAGAATATCTTCAGCCTGCTGGATCCGTTTCGCGAGTTTAATCCTGCATTCATCAATGTAACCTACCATCGTGCGGAGCAGGTGTTCAAGCGCCGTAGCGATGGCAATTTTGAGCGGGTTGAAATCCGAAAGAGACCGGGTACGGTTGGTATTTGCGCCGCCATCATGAACCGTTATGGCATTGATGCTGTGCCACACCTCATCTGCGGTGGTTTCAGCCGCGAGGAAACCGAAAATGCCCTCATTGACCTGCATTATCTCGGTGTGAAAAATGTGCTTGCCTTGCGGGGTGATGCTGCTGGGAATGAAAAATTCTTTGTACCACATCCGCATGGGCATCATTATGCCAATGAATTGGTGGATCAAATCATCAGCCTTAATGAAGGGCATTACCTCGAAGAAGAAATCATGGATGGCTTCAAGACTGATTTTTGTGTGGGCGTGGCCGGCTATCCAGAAAAACATTTCGAATCACCCAATCTCGACACCGACCTTTTTTATACTAAAAAGAAGATTGACCGCGGCGCTTCATACATCACCACACAGATGTTTTTCGACAACAGGCATTTCTACAACTACGAGAAGGCCTGCCGTGATTTCGGTATTGATTCACCCATCATTCCCGGCCTGAAACCAATCACCGGGAAAAGACAACTCACGGTAATCCCCAGCATCTTCAATGTGGATATTCCGCTTGACCTAAGCCGCGAACTGAATGCAGCGAAAAACGAAGCAGCCTGCGAACAAATCGGTACGGAATGGTTGCTGGCTCAATGTAAAGACCTGCTGGCCCATGAGGTGCCTGTACTTCATTTCTACACTTTGGGTAAGCCGCAGGTAGTCATCAATGTGCTGAAGGCTTTGTTTTAATAACCGCAAAGAACCCTTTGCTCATTGCTTATTTTTTTGGGGAATAACTGCCGGGTTGGCTCATTCCTAAAACAGTAAACGACAGCCGCCTCTTATTTTTACAGATTGAGATGGCTACGACTACCGCCACAGCGAAACGCTGGACTATAAAACAGATTGATCAGGAAGCGGCAGCCCGCCTGCGTACACAACTGCCTACCATCAATCCGGCTTTCTGCACCCTGCTTGCCTCAAGGGGTATCCACGATTTTGAAGAGGCTAAAGCCTTTTTCAGACCTCAGCTCAGCGAACTACACGACCCTTTTTTGATGAAGGGCATGAAGGAAGCGGTGCAACGGATTTCTGAAGCCATCGAATGGCATGAGCGCATCATGGTGTATGGCGATTATGATGTAGATGGCACCACTGCCGTGAGCGTAGTCTATTCTTTTCTGAAAGAACAATACCCGGAAGGCGACATCACATTTTACATCCCCCACCGCTACCGCGAAGGCTATGGTCTGAGTAAGGCAGGCGTGGATGAGGCGAAGGAAAAAGGCTACACGCTGCTCATCACCCTCGACTGCGGAATCAAAAGCGTGGCCCTGGTGGATTATGCTCGTAAGCTGGGCATTGATGTGATCATCTGCGACCACCATCTGCCGGACGAAACCCTGCCTGCAGCCTTTGCTATCCTGAATCCCAAACAACCGAAATGCCCCTATCCATTCAAGGAATTATGTGGTTGCGGCATCGGCCTGAAACTGGTGCAGGCCCTGTCGCAAAAGTGGTCTCTGCCAGCGGAAAGCTGGATGCAATATTTAGACCTCGTCGCGACCAGCATTGCTGCCGACATCGTGCCCATTGATGGCGAAAACCGAATCCTTGCTTTCTATGGCATCAAAAAAGTAAATGAGAATCCCAGCCTTTCTATCAAGACCCTAATTGGCATTTCGGGTATTCGGCGCAGCCTGCAGGTGAGCGACCTCGTATTCGTGATTGGCCCCAGGGTCAATGCTGCAGGACGCATGGATGATGCCCGAAAAGCTGTGGATCTTTTCATTGAAAAAGACCCTGAGAAATCTGCTTTGTTGGCGGAAGCACTTCATGCCGACAACTTCGACCGCAAGGAAGTGGATCGCAACATCACCGAAGAAGCACTGGAAATATTACAGGGTGAAGAAATGCTGGAAGGCAGGCACCGGAAGAGCACTGTATTGTACAAACCAAACTGGCATAAAGGGGTCGTAGGTATCGTGGCCTCCCGCCTCATTGACCATTACTATAGGCCTACCATTGTGCTCACGCAAAGCAATGGCAAGGTGACCGGATCCGCCCGCTCGGTTAGCGGTTTTAATATCTACGAAGCCATCAATGAATGCAGCGATTTGCTGGAGAATTATGGCGGTCACTTTTTTGCCGCAGGTATGACGATGTTGCCTGAACGGGTAGAGGCTTTTAAATCACGTTTCGAAGAAGTGGTGGCCAGGCGAATCACGCCTGAATTGCTGACGCCGGAAATACTCATTGATGCAGAAATAAACTTCTCCGATATCAAACCCGGATTCTTCAACATTCAGCAGCAATTCGAGCCTTTCGGCCCTGCAAACATGCGACCTGTATTCCTGACACGTAGGGTCTCGGACTACATGGGCAGGAGTAAGGTGGTGAAAGAAAATCACCTCCGCGTGGTGCTACAACAGCCACTTCGTGGTGTGATGGAAGGCATAGGCTTCGGCCTGGCACATTGGTATCCTTTATTGGAGCAAGGCCCGGTGGACATCGTCTATACCATTGATGAAAATGAATTCAACGGACAGACAAAGCTGCAACTGAAAGTAGTAGACCTGCGTGCTTCGGAATAAATGCCTTCACATTACAGTCCAATAAAATCCAGGGATTGCACCTGCTGATGATAGTCCTTCATCCAGGTATTTAATTGCGCAGTGAATGCTTCCTGCTGACAGGCCTGCTCAAAATCTCCCGCAGCCATGATGAGGTTAAGCAGCTTGTCCTGTGCTTCAATACACTGCATCACGGTTGCATACGGTGTGTGCGAGAAAGACACCAACTCATAGATGGAAGTAAACTGTTCCGGGAAAAGGCGGGCAATTTGCTTTTCAATTTTTTTGCGCTCCAGGAAATGGGGGTCAGCCACCTTGTCGCGCATTTCCACAAAATTCATCAACGCCAATTCGGCTACGGCATCTCCATTGTCTTTGCGCATCCGCTCATATTCCGAAAGGATTTTTGTCCAGTCTTCATCGTAGGAATCCATTAGTTTACTCAGCACCGTACAATCTTCAAAGCCGGCATTCATGCCCTGGCCATAGAACGGAACGATAGCATGGGCTGCATCGCCAATGATGGCGCTTTGTGCAGCATGATGCCATTTAGAAATATGCGTGGTGATGAGGGACGCCACCGGATTATTCCGGAACTGGGATAGATAATCCGGCATCAGCGGAATGGCATCATGAAAATATTTTTCAAAAAATGCCTGAATGGAAGCATCATCCCTGAGTTTTTCAAAGCTGACTTCGCCTTCGAATGGCATGAAGAGCGTGCAGGTGAAAGAGCCATCCGTATTGGGCAGGGCTATCAGCATGAACTTCCCACGGGGCCAGATGTGGAGTGCCTGCTTTTCCATCCGCCAGGGATGAGCCCCTTCGCCCGGTTCGATATTCAGCTCTTTGTAGCCATACTCGATATAGTCCTGGCGGGAACTAACACGATCCATATGGCTGTAGGATGTGCGCAGTGCTGAGAATGCACCATCAGCGCCCAATAGGAGGTCAGCGGTTACAGAAGTATTTTTTCCTTCAAAATGCAGGGTATTGTCCGACACATCCACGCGGGTGCAGCGATGATTGAAATGAATGGTGGCCCCATGAGATTCCGCAAGGCTCATCAGGCGCTTATTCAATTCGCCGCGCGAAACGCTGTAAATAGCCTCCCCATTAGTGCCATAAGGTTGGAAGGCGGTGCTCCCATCCGGCTGATGCAGGAAACGCCCCGTCATCGGGATAGCTAAGCTTTCCATTTCCGATTTGAGGCCGGCCAGTGCTAAGGCTTGCCAGCCTCTTGTGCTCATGGCTAAGTTGATGGAGCGGCCTGCGCCAATGTTGGCCAGGCGCATATCTGGGCGACGCTCGTAAAGGGTAACGGGATAGCCACGGCGGCGTAACAGTACGGCAAGTAAAGAGCCTACGAGGCCGGCGCCAAGGATAGTAACGTTTCTTTTCAAAGTTTTTTTTGGGGAATGGCTGGAAGGCCAAAAGTAAAAGAGCAGAGTCTTTTGTGAGGAAGCTTGCTGGCCAGGGAAGTTGCAATAGCGCCGCTATTCCGTATATCTGAAAGCAATGAATCGCTCAACTTTCTTCATCAAAAAGTTCCCGCTCAAGAATTTCCATAGAGATGATGTCCACGCCTTCAATCAGCGTAGGCGCAATGTTGATTGCCCCATCCATCTGAGCATCTCGGGCCGCCTGTAAAATCGCCGGACTGAGGCAGGCAAAGACTAATGATAGGCCTGCAGCATACGCTCGTTCATGCCAGCGCGCCAATTGTTCGAATATGCCTGCTTCGGCAGCCTGGCAGTTACTTAAGTCAATCAGGGCATGTGCCGGACCGGATTCCGCCATTTGCGCAATACGAGCTTCCATGTCGGCTGCCATATTTACACTCAATAGCCTATTGGAAGGCGTTATAAGCAGATGCTGGGCTTTGGTATCAATTTTGAACTCCATAAAAGATAATGAGCGGTGATGCTGCATCAGGTTTTGACTAAAAAATACAAACTAACCCAGACAGGCTCTTCGTAAATTCGGTTGTTTCCGCTACTCCCGCATCTGCGGTGTTAGTGCGAGAATAGCTCTTTTCAACTAAAAATGTCTGATGCAATTTCAGCCGTCACCAGTACCTTGTCCGGGCACCGAAACGACCAATAACTCTTAAGCATTTCTGAAAAAATGGATTCTAATTTCTCACCCAAAGTCAAAGAGATCATCTCTTACAGCCGCGAGGAGGCACTTCGTCTCGGCAATGATTTCATTGGCACAGAACACCTCATGCTTGGCCTGATTCGCGAAGGAGAAGGGCTGGCCGTGCAGGTGTTGAATGCTTTGCATATTGATTTGTTTGATCTGCGCAAGGAGCTTGAGATAGCCATCAAAGACAAAAACGGCAAACCGCTCACCAATGTCAATTCCCTCCCGCTGACCCGCCAGGCAGAGCGTGTCATTCGTATCACCCTGTTGGAAGCAAAAGCCCTGAAAAGCCCTACAGTAGAGACCGAACACCTGATGCTTTCCATCCTGAAAAACAAAGAAGCTGTAGCCACGCAAATCCTGCGTCAGTATGAGGTGGATTATGAGCGTTTCAAGAATGAATTAGCCATCCTTCAAGGAGAAACCCCACGCTCCGAATATGGCCCCGGTGATCCCAATGAAGAGTTTGATGATGATGATGAACGCAAGCAATTCCAACAACCGCGTCGTGCCACCGGCAATGCAAAAAGCAAGACACCGGTACTCGACAATTTTGGTCGCGACATCACCCGAATGGCTGAGTTGGGAACCCTTGACCCGATAGTTGGTCGCGAACAGGAAATTGAAAGAGTGTCGCAGATTCTTTCCCGCAGAAAGAAAAATAATCCCATCCTGATTGGAGAACCAGGTGTGGGCAAAACGGCCATCGTCGAAGGCCTGGCCCTGCGCATCGTGCAGCGGAAAGTGAGCCGTGTGTTGTTCGACAAACGCGTCATTTCATTAGACCTCGCTGCCCTGGTTGCCGGCACCAGGTCGCCGGTAAACAGGAACTCCTTGGCCCG
>CAYRJR010000142.1:0-7495 GCA_964424655.1 uncultured Chitinophagaceae bacterium | reverse complement strand
ACCGAGGCCGACCTGTCTCGCATTGAAGACCTCCTCTTTGAAATTGGTACCAATCTGCGCACACTCGAGAGCCAGGCTCGCAAGGCAGAACGCTATTTCAAGATCAAAGGCGAATACAAGGAGCTAAGTATCGAAATGGCTAAAGCAAGCCTCGAACACTTCAACGAACAATACAAAAACCTCCACGACCAGGAGCATCAGGAAACCGACCGGAAGACCAGCCTGGAAGCCATCGTGGCTACTGGAGAAGCACAGATAGAAAAGGATAAGACTGCACTCATCACTCAGGAGCAGGAGCTGAATAGCCTGCAAAAAGCATTCAATGAATTGCTCAATCGGGTGCGTCAACTCGAATCCGACAAAAGACTGGCTGCTCAGCGCCTGGAGCACCTCCATGAACGCGAGCAATCCCTCAAACAGACCATCGCCGGTGCGGGCCAGCAATTGGGAAAGCTGGAAGAAAGCATCGCATTTGCCAGCAATCAAATCAGCACCGAGCGTAGCGCGCTGGAAGGTATGCGGGGCATTTTGGACAGTCTTCGAAAAGACATGGATCAAAGCCGCATTGCATATGATGCTTCCCGGCAACAGTTAGATGCCCGTCGCAATGAAGCTCAGGCCACTCAGCGCCGACAGTTCGAAGCAGAGAAGAAAGTTGCCGTTGCGGATACTTCGGTGACGAACCTGCAACGCAACCTACAGCACCTGCAAGGCGAAGCAGCCACACGCAGCACCACGATTGAAAACATCCGGAAGGAAAAGGCCACAGCCGAACTTCTTTTTCAGGAAAAGCAACAAGCACTCGATGCCTTATTGAAGAAGCAGGAGGAACTAAAAGGCCGTATCCTGGAAGGTCAGGGTGAGCTGGAAGCGTTGCGGGCAAAGCTGGTAGAAGAGAACCGTCGCCTCGATGCTAAAAAGAATGAACACGACCTGCTTAAGAGCCTCGTAGATTCCCTGGAAGGCTATCCAGATAGTATCAAGTTTCTAAAACGAAACAAAGATTGGGCAAGCAATGCGCCGCTGCTCAGCGATGTGTTTGTAGTAAAGCCTGAATTCCGAACTGCCTTAGAAAATGTGCTGGAGCAGTACCTCAACTACTACGTAGTCGAAAATATCGTGGAAGCAGCTCAGGCCATTCGTTTGCTGGAAGGCGCTAAAATGGGAAAGGCCAACTTCATTCTTTTAGACAAAATCAACGAAGCACAACCATCCAATCCCGGGCATTCAGAGGCTGTCATCGCACAACTAAAAGCTGCAGGCATTTCACAAATCACGCCGGCTCTTGATGCCATTGACGTGGAGGATAAATACAAAGCGTTGGCCAGTCATCTGCTTCGCCATGTTCTCATTTGCACTTCGCTTCCTGATGGAATGAAAAGCCCGGAAGGCCTCGTACTGGTAGATAAAAGCGGACGTTATAAATCGGAACCATTCACGGTGGGGGGCGGCTCCATTGGCATTTTTGAAGGAAATAAAATCGGCCGTGTCCGGAACCTCGAATTGCTGGCCACGGATATCACTTCCCTGACCGAAACCACAACTACACTGCGAGGTCAAATCACAACCATCCAGACCAAACTTGCCGGCTTCAATGCCGAGCTTTCTGATAAGACTATCGAGCAATCCAGGCAGGAAATAAACCGCCTTCAATCCAGCATTTCCAACTTTGACAACCGCATAGAGACCTACGAATCTGCCAACCAAAGCGGCGAAAGCAGGATGCAGGAAGTGCAGACCCAACTCGACCAGACACAACAAAGCATTGCCGGTACACGAGAAGAATTAGCGACAATCATCCACGAGATTCAAAGCATATCAGTTGCCATGAAGGAATCTGAAGCAACATATGCGGCTATAGAGACTCAGTTCAATGCTGCTTCGCAGGAATACAACACGCAGAACCTCCAGTTCACACGCCAACAGAGCAAGCTGGAAAGCCTGAAGGGTGAGCTTCAATTTCGAAATACTCAGTTAGCCGACACACAACGTCAACTCAGCCAGAGTCAGGAATCTTTAGCCGAAACCAGCAAGCAATTATCAGAAACAGAAAAGTCGCTCCATGCCGGCGATGAAGAATTGTATCAGTTGCTGTCGCGAAAAGAAGCTGATGAGCGTGCACTCAATGAGAAGGACCGGAGCTATTATGAAATGCGGAATGCCGTCAGTGCAGCAGAAAGTGTGCTGTCACAAAAACGCCGTGAGAAAGAATCTGCTGAAGCCCTGCTGGCAGGCATCAAGGAAAAGTTGAACGAAATGAAACTGAGCCTGGCTGGCATGAAGGAACGCTTGCAGGTAGAATTCCGTGTATCGCTGGAGCAGGTGCTGGATGAGCCCCGCCAGGGCGAGCAAAGTGTGGAAGAATTGACCACGGAAGCCGATCGTCTGAAAATTCGTTTAGAAAGTATGGGTGAGGTGAACCCCACAGCGGTGGAGGCCTTTAGTGAGGTGAAAGCCCGTCATGATTTTATCAACGAACAGAAAGATGATTTGGTGAAGGCCAAAGAATCCCTACAAGCCACCATCGAAGAAGTGGAGGCCACCGCCAACACACGATTCCGCGAAACCTTTGAGCAGGTGCGTGAGCACTTTGGGCAGGTCTTTAAAGCGCTGTTTACTCAGGATGACTCCGCCGACCTGCGCCTCACCGACCCAGACAACGTAGCAGAAAGTGGTATCGAAATCTATGCGCAGCCTAAAGGCAAAAAGCCTTCTACACTCACCCAGCTCAGCGGAGGCGAAAAGACACTCACCTCTACTGCTTTCCTCTTTGCTATCTATCTCATCAAGCCGGCGCCATTCTGTATCCTCGATGAAGTGGATGCCCCATTAGATGATGCCAACGTGGGCAAGTTCACCAATATGATTCGCCAGTTTTCAGACAACTCGCAGTTCATTATCGTCACGCACAATAAGCAAACGATGGCCTCTGTGGACGTGATTTACGGCGTCACGATGCAGGAACCTGGTGTCAGCAAATTGGTACCTGTGGACTTTCGCAGTCTGAGTTGACAGAATAAAGTTTTTGTTGGCGCATTCCTGGTCACGGCACAATTTTTCAATATCCATCCCGATATGGAATCGCAAACCGAAAAATTCAGTGATGCTACGGCTAATCGTCCCGAAGGGAAACGTCCGCTGGATGCACCGGTAATGCGCTTTTGCCTGCCGCAATTCATCAGGCAACTAAAGGATGAAAAAGCCTGGACTGCTACCACACGCAATGCCATCACGCTGCTCCATAATGACTACATGCGCATCGTACTGGTTACACTCAAGGGCGGCCAGGAAATGTGCCACGGCATTGCGGGGGCACTGAGTGTACAAGTGCTCAGCGGTCGGGTAAATCTGGAAACTGAGCTTGAGAGCTTCTCGATGGATGAAGGAGATATGGCTGCCTTACAACCCCGCATCAGGCATTTCATTTTCGCAGAAGGCACTGCCGTCATCTTACTGACACTTGCCGGAAATGAGCTCGGCGATTTCTAAGGCTGCGCCAGCCACCACAACAAGACACAAATCAACGCAGCACTCAGCAGCACAATCACTGGCCTGTAGCGGTTCCAGTATCGTTCCTTTTCTCGTGCGGCCAACCAGGTTTCCCATCGCTTCCGCAAATCGGCATCAGCTCCCGCAAGCGCAGTCATAGCTGGAGCTAATTCAGGTATCATGCGCAGCGCAAGACATTGAACGCTTTCAAACACACATTCAAAAATTCGGCTGCGGCATTCGGGATGAGTCGTCAGGCATTGTAGGTTTTCATCGCGCAGCAAATCCAGTACATACTCCCGAAGTGCTTCATGATTCATTCGCAGCCTGTCTATCTGCTGCATGTGTGCCCGCAGTTGTTCTGCCTGATGTAAAAACTCATGGCAGGAAGGCGCGGCAGGCTTTTTAGCAGTTCGGACAAATCCTTGTTGCCAGCGGCTTTCATCGTACTGAGCCCTTCGCTCCGGGTTGGACAGCACTTCATATGCTTCACTGATGGCTGAAAAATCTTTTTGCGGCAATTCTTCCGATGCGGACACATCCGGATGCAGCTTCTTGGCCAGGTTTCGGTAGGCAGTCCGTAGTTCTTCGGATGTCGCGTAGTCTGGCACTCCCAGGATGGCATAATAGTCTTGTTCCTTCCTGAATTGCATGTCGAAGCGTGAATATACTTGCTGCTATTAGCTGCTTTGAGCAGGATAAGAGTCCTTTTGCAGGTTGCTTTTTTTCAGAAGCTCATAAAAAAACTCTGAGCAGAAAGAAAGCAAATGCCAGAGCAAACACGGAAAAGACCACGTAGCGAAAGCGGGCACCAGGCCCTTTCTTCAATCTTTTGGGCAGGTAAAAAAATACCCAGAGCAGAAAGCTCAATGCCAACGCAAGGGCTACAGCTTTTATCATGCTCAGGATTGGTTACGCTTTTTTACCATCGTCAGAATGGTAGCAATGGCAACAGTCTCTCCAGTCTCATCATACACATCAACAAGCCATTTCACAATGCCTTTTGCCACGTCATCTTCAGAGCGTTTTTCCTGATCCACTTTTTCTTTCACGGTGAGCTTTACGCCAATGGTTGCTCCTGGATATACCGGCTTCGTGAAGCGGCATTCATCAATACCATAGTTCAGCAACACGGGACCTTTCTTCGCATCCACAAACAGCCCCGCAGCCTTGGACAAGATGAAATAACCATGTGCCACGCGGCGCTCGAAGATGGTCCCCTCCAGGCTTGTGGCATCCATGTGGGCATAGAAATTATCCCCGCTCACGTTGGCGAAATTGGTGATGTCGGTCTCCGTCACGGTGTGCTTTGCTGTGATGAGCGTATCGCCTACTTGTAAGTCTTCAAAGTATTTGCGGAAAGGATGTACTTCTGTTTCCCGTTGCTGTGCGTATTGCTGATATACGTTGGTGATGCGCGAAATCATACTCGGGCTACCCTGAATGGCAGTGCGTTGCAGATAGTGCAATACGCCGCGCTTGCCACCCATTTCCTCGCCACCGCCTGCACGGCCCGGGCCACCATGAATGAGCATAGGCATAGGCGAACCATGACCCGTACTTTCTTTCGCACATTCGGCATTGAGCACTAAAATCCTACCGTGCATCAATGCTGTGCCAAGCACAAAATCTTTTGCTACTGAGTCATCGGCGGTGATGATAGAACCCACCAGCGAGCCTTTCCCCAGACGTGCCAACTCAATGGCTTCATCCAGGTCTTTGTATGGCATCAGGGTGCTCACCGGCCCGAAAGCTTCGATGTTGTGGGCATCTGTTTTTCGCAATGGGTCATCATTAAAAAAAACAATGGGTGGCAGGAAAGCTCCTTTGTTTTTATCGGCGCCTTTCACGTCAAAATCATCTAAGCTGCCGATGACGATAGACTGGCTTTTGGCCAGCTCGGCGATGCGTTCGCTCACTTCTTTTTTCTGTACCTGTCCAGCCAGTGAACCCATGCGCACACCTTCCACTTTCGGGTCGCCAATGATGGTTCCAGCCAGGCGTTTGCCCAGGGCAATCTGTACATCCTCGGCCCGGTCTGTAGGCACAATGATGCGGCGGATGGCCGTGCATTTCTGCCCCGCCTTGGTCGTCATTTCGCGCGCCACTTCTTTGATAAACAGATCCCACTCCGGCATCCCGGGCATCACATCCGGCCCCAGCACACAGCAATTGAGTGAGTCTGCTTCGAGGTTGAAAGGCACTGCCTGTTCCAATACGCGTGGATGGCTTTTCAGACTCCTGCCTGTGCTGGCAGAGCCGGTAAACGTCACCACATCCTGGCATTCGATACTGTCCAGAATCCCGCGTGCCGAGCCACAGATAAGCTGCAATGAACCCTCCGGGAAGATGTCGCTCTTGATGATTTCTTCAAACACAGCCTCCGTCAGGAAGCTCGTCAGGGTCGCGGGTTTCACGATGGCAGGCACCCCCGCAAACAGGTTGACAGCAATCTTCTCCAACATGCCCCAGACGGGAAAGTTGAAGGCATTGATGTGAATGGCCACTCCTTCGCGCGGCACCATGATGTGATGACCGATGAAGGTGTTGTGTTTACTCAGCTTCACCGCCTCGCCATCCACATAAAATCGCTCGTCCGGGAACTGCCTCCGAAGACTGGCATAAGCAAACAAATTCCCAATCCCGCCTTCAATATCCACCCAACTATCGGTTCGTGTGGCCCCGGTGAGGTATGAGAGTTCGTAGAAATATTCTTTGCGCTCCAGCAGGTATAGAGCCAGTGCTTTGAGCATTCTGCCACGCTGTTGAAAGGTCAGCTTTCTCAGCGCCGGGCCACCCACGCTGCGGGCATAATCCATCATCGCAGCGAAGTCAAGGCCTTCCGTAGATGCAGTAAATATCGGGGCGCCGGTGATGGCATTATGGAGCGTCTCGCCTTCGTTGCGGGCCGTGCGCCACGCACCTTCAGCGTAGTTTTTCAGTTGACGAATAGACATGATGAAACCAGAAAAAATTCAAAGCACAAATTTACGAAAGCAGCAAGGGCAGGCCTGAAGCCAGATGCCTCATCCCCAAAGTTTGTGCTGCCTTGAAAGGATTTTTTGGGGTTAAGCTATTGCGCTACTATGAAGCATCCGTTGCGATGGCACCGTTCAACCCTATTTCGCTCATCAGCTTTCCCCATGAAATCTGTTGGCCCTGCTTACGACACAAGACGCATGCCCACTTCTTACCTCAGCAAGCCCTACAGCCCCAGCAGCATATTCACCGGCGGACGACCGGCCAGCAGCAACTCCGGCGATTCGAGCAATTCTTTCACCCGAACTAAGAAGCTGACGCTTTCACGGCCATCAATGATGCGGTGGTCGTAGCTCAGTGCGAGGTACATCATGGGGCGAACTTCTATCTTACCCTGAATGACCATTGGTCGTTCCTGGATTTTGTGCATGCCCAGGATAGCACTCTGCGGCAGGTTAATAATAGGCGTACTCATCAGCGAGCCAAACACACCGCCATTCGTGATGGTGAAAGTGCCGCCCGTCATTTCATCAATGCTCAGCTTGTTGTCGCGGGCCTTAGTTGCCAGTTCCACTACAGCCTGCTCAATGCCTGCCATGCTGAGGCTTTCTGCATTCCGAATCACCGGCACTACGAGGCCCTTGGGTGCAGACACAGCAATGGAGATGTCGCAATAATCATGATAGACGATGCTGTCGCCATCAATGCGTGCATTGACAGCGGGCCACTCGCTGAGTGCAATACAGCAGGCGCGGGTGAAAAACGACATAAAGCCCAGGCCCACACCAAAAGCTTTCTTGAAATCTTCTTTATGCCTGGCCCGGATGGCCATGATGCCGCTCATGTCCACTTCATTAAAGGTGGTGAGCATCGCCGTTGTGTTTTTGGATTCTACCAGTCGGCGCGAGACGGTCTTTCGCAGGTTGCTCATCTTCTCAGGGCGAACATTGCGTGATGGGCTTCCATCTGCATTCTTCTGCACTCCGGGAGGATGTGCGAGTGCCTCCAGCACATCTTGTTGTAGGAT